>NZ_SLVT01000029.1:0-86695 GCF_004345505.1 Micromonospora sp. CNZ303
CGGCGAGGCGCCGATCTTCGAGTTGGCCGACTTCGGTGTGGTGGGCGACCTGTTCAAGATCGTTCCGCAGGCCGCCGACGAGATCCGCAAGCGCACGTGACACGGCAGTGTCGATGATGCCTACGACGGATCCCTCCCACCCGCTCGTCATGAGGCATCGGGAAAGAACCTGATCGCGGCGTAGCGCGCGACCGGGTGCGGAAGCTGTACGGGGATGCCGAGAATATGGGGGCCGTTCCCCGTACCGGTCGCCGCAGGCGCGGTGACATTCTCGTTGCCGTCCGTCAGCGACGAGTTTCCTGGAGTGGTGCGCATGGACGAGCAGGTACGGGTGCAGGTCATCGCCGCCGACCCGGCGGTACGGGTCGGTGTCGACGAGATGGTGCGGGTGTGCCCGGAGTTGACCGTGGTGGTCGACCGGCCGGACGTGGTGCTGGTGGTGACCGACGAGGTCGGCGACGCGGTGCTGGTCCTGTTGCGCTCGCTGTCCCGCGCCGGCCGGCGGGTGCTGCTGGTGACCGACACGTTGCGGGAGTCGGACGTGGTCGAGGCCGTGGCGGCGGGTGCCGGCGGGCTGCTGCGCCGTTGCGAGGTCCGCCCGGACCGGCTGCGTCCGGCGATCCGGGCGACGGCCGAGGGCAGCTTCACCGTGCCGTCGGACCTGCTGGGGGACCTGCTGACCCGGGCCGACGAGCGGGCGCCGCAACGGCCGGCGGCCCGGCAGCTCACCACGCGGGAGCGGGCGGTGCTGCTCATGCTCGCCGACGGGCACGAGACCGAGGAGATCGCCCGCTCGCTGGCCTACTCGGTCCGCACCGTGACCGGAATCGTGCACACGATCACCCACCGGTGGCAGGTGCGCAACAGGGCGCACGCCGTGGCGTGCGCCCTGCGCGAGGGGCTCATCTGAGCCGGACGCGCCGGGTCAGATCAGCCCCTGCCGGATGGCGTACGCGGTCGCGTGGACCCGGTTGGAGACCTGCAACCGGGCCATGAGGTCGTAGATCATGTTCTTCACGCTGTGTGGTGAGCAGCGCAGTTCCCGCGCGATCCCCGCGTTGTCGTACCCCTCGGCGACGAGTTCGAGCACCCGGAGCTGCTGGGCGGTGAGTACGGGCTTCGACGCGTTCCTCATGATCGTCTCCTGGGCCGTGTGGTGGTGACTACCGACCCAGGCTAGGAACGGCTCGTCGCTCGCTCATCGGGCCGCCGCACCCAGATTGCCGGCCGCCGCCCCCGCATTTTCCGCACCGGCGCCCACGACCCACTGCCGGGCCAACCGCCCGACCGGCTCCTCGGGACGACGCACCGCCGCGGCGAGGGTCCCGCTGAAGCCGGCGGCGAACGAGGCGGCGCGGTCGGCGGTGAACAGCTCGTCGTGGTACTGGAGGCACCCGCTCAGCCGCGTTCCTTCCCCCCGTACGGTGAGCAGCAGGTCGAAGGGGGAGCCGCCCTGGCCGTGCCGGAACGGCTCGGCGGTCACCCCGGGCAGCCGGAGCCGGCCGGTCAGGTCACCGAGAGTCTGGAAGGCGACCTGGACCAGTGGGTTGCGGCCCAGGTCGCGCTTCGGACGCAGCGCCGTCACCAGCCGGTCGAAGGGGAACCCCTGGTGCCGGTACCCGGCCAGCGCCACGTCACGTACCCGCAGCAGCAGGTCGGTGAAGGCCGCCTCGGGCGGGCAGGGCACCCGCAGAGCGAGGGTGTTGGCGAACATCCCGATCCCGTTCTCGGCCGCCTCCGTGTCGCGGTTCGCGGCGAACGTGCCGACCACCAGGTCTTCGCGGCCGGCGAGCTGCCCGATCAGCGCGGTGAACGCGGTGAGCAGCACCATGAACGGCGTCGAGCCGGTGGCCCGGGCCAGCGTCCGCACCGCGGCGGTGGTCTCCGCCGACAGGCCGAACCGGACGGTGGCCCCGCTCTGCCGCAGCCGCGGCGGTCGGGGCAGGTCGGTCGGAAGGTCCAGGGCGGGCGGCGCGCCGGCGAGGTGCCGACGCCAGTAGTCGAGGTCGGCCGGGTCGGTCGCCGGCAGCGGGGCCGACGGCAGCGGCTCGGCGGCCACCGTGTCGCCCCGGCGGCGCCGCACGTACGCCTGGCAGAGGTCGCGCCACAGCACGTCCATCGACCAGTCGTCGGCGACGATGTGGTGGACGATGGCGGACAGGACGTGCTCCTCGGGGGCCAGCCGCAGCAGGGTGACCCGGAGCAGCGGCCCCTCGGCGAGCGCGAACGGCACGGCGGCGAGCCGTTCGACGGCGGCCCGCGCCTCGGCGAGGTCGGCGACGGTGCGCACCTCGACCGGCACCCGGGCGTCCGGCCCGACCTCCGCGTACGGCACGCCGCGCCGGGACCCGAAGGTGGTCCGCAGGGCCGGGTGCCGGCGCACCGTCTCCGCCAGGGCGGCGCGCAGCGCGTCGACGTCGACCCGTCCGCGCAGGCGGTAGGACTCCGTGATCGTGTAGGTGGTCGATCCCGGATCGAGCTGGTCGGCGAACCAGATCCGGTGCTGGGCGGCGCTGAGCGCCCCGGTGGTTGGCCGGTCGGCGTCGGCGTCCGGTGCGCCCGGCGGCTGGCTCTCCCCGGCTGCGGCACCGGTGCCGGCCGCCGCCCGGCCAGCCCCGACGAGGTCGGCCACGGTGGCGGTGAGCACGTCGGCGGGGGAGAGCGACCGGCCCCACAGGTGGCGCAGGCGGGAGCAGACCCGGGCGGCCGCCAGTGAGTCGCCGCCCAGCTCCACGAAGGTGTCGTGCACCCCGACCGGCCCGGCGCCGAGCACCTCGGCCCAGATGCCGGCGAGCCGGCGCTCGTCGTCGGTACGCGGCTCGACCCGCTCGCCGTCGGCGAGCCGGTGCCCGTCGGGCGCGGGCAGGGCCGCCCGGTCCAGCTTGCCGCTCGGGCCGACCGGCAACGCCGGCACGGCCACGAACGTCGACGGCACCATGTGCCCGGGGAGCCGTTCGGCGAGGTGGGCCCGGAGCACCCGGACGCCGGGGACGGCGCCGGCCACCACGTACCCGACCAGCTGCCCGGCGTGCACGGCGGTGGCGGCGGCCCGCACCCCCGGCACGGTACGCAGCGCCGCGTCGATCTCACCCAGCTCGACCCGGTGGCCCCGGATCTTGACCTGGTGGTCGATCCGGCCCAGGTAGTCCACCGCCCCGTCGGGCAGCCGCCGGGCCAGGTCCCCCGTGCGGTACAGCCGGGAACCGGGCGGGCCGAACGGGTCGGGGACGAACCTCTCGGCCGTCAGCCCGGGCCGGCCCAGGTAGCCCCGGGCGAGCTGCACCCCGGCCAGGCAGAGTTCGCCGACCTCCGCCGCCTCGCCGCGCTCGTCCAGGACGTGGGTGCGGGTGTTCGCCACCGCGTGGCCGATGCTGACCGGCTCACCCGCCCGGCAGCGCGACCCGGTCACCTCCACCGCCGCCTCGGTCGGGCCGTAGAGGTTGAGCAGCTCGCAGCCGATCAGCTCGTCGGCCTCGGTCACCAGGTCACCGGTGAGCTCCTCGCCGCTGCACACGATCCGGCGCAGGGTGGGGAGGCGGGCGCCGGTGTCGCGGACCTCGGCGAGGAACGCCCGCAGCATCGACGGTACGAAGTGGATGGCGGTGATCCCGTACCGGCGGATCGTGTCGATCAGGTAGGCCGGGTCGCGGTGTCCGCCGGGGCGGGCCATCACCAGCCGCGCGCCGGCGGCCAGGGTGCCGAAGATCTCCGGCACCGAGACGTCGAAGCCGTACGGGGTCTTCTGGAGCACCCGGTCGTCGGGGCCCAGCGGATGCGCGTCCAGCCCCCAGCGGACCCGGTTGACGATGGCGCGGTGCGGGATCACCACGCCCTTGGGCCGACCGGTGGATCCGGAGGTGTAGATGACGTACGCCGGATGATCCGCGTCTACGGTGACCCGCGGTGCCCGGGCCGGCCGCCCGGGGGTCTCCCGACCCACCGGCAGGGTGGCGACGCTGCGGCCCGCCTCGGCGAGGGCTGGCAGGCCCGGGTCGGCCACCACGGTGTCCAGCCCGGCGTCGGCCACCAGGAGGGCGATCCGCCGGGCCGGGTGCTCCGGGTCCAGCGGCACGTAGGCGGCTCCGGCGGTGAGGACGCCGAGCAGGGCCACCACCAGGTTGCCGCTCCGGGGCAGGCACACCCCGACCCGGGACTCGGGGCCGACGCCCCGGGCGACCAGCAGGTCGGCGAGCCGGTCGGCCCGCCCGACCAGCTCGGCGTAGCTGAGCTGGTCCCGCTCGGTGACCACCGCCACGGCGTCCGGGGTGCGCGCCGCCTGCCCGTGCACCAGCTCGTGCAGGGCCGGCTGGCCCGGGTAGCTCCGGGCCGTGTCGTTCCAGGGTGCGACGCCTGGCTCAGTCGGCATCCGGGTCCTCCGGCGGGGTGGTCAGGAAGTCCGGCAGCCGGGTGCCGAGGCCGTCGCGTTCCGCGGCCCGCCGCACCAGCTCGGCCACGGCGAGGTCGAGCACGCCCAGGCCGAACGGCGAGTAGACGGTGACCCGTTCCGGGTCGTGCCGCCAGCCGGCCCCGTCCAGGATCTCGCCGATGCCGGCGGCGATGAAGTCGCGGTTGCCGGTCTCCTGCTCCGCCAGGTGCAGCGAGGTGGCCGCCCGGCAGACGTGGTCGGCGTCGTCGACGACGTTGACCGCGGTGCGGACGTCCGCCGGGAAGATGTCCCGCAGCGACAGGTGCAGCACGAGTGCCCCCGGCCGGCAGCGCGCCAGCCCCAGGTGCGGTACGCCCGCCGTCGTGGCCAGGCAGACCAGCGGGTGGGCGCCGAGCGCCTCCTCGACGCCGCCCGCGACGCGCACCTTCAGGTCCCACCGCGCGCAGCGCCGGGCGAACGCGGCGGCCCGCCCGGCGTCCAGGTCGAAGACGGTCACCTCGGTCAGGCCGGGCAGCGCCGCGCGGAGGAACCGCAGCACCTCGAAGTTGATCACGCCGCAGCCGATCAGGGAGACGCCACCGGCCGGCGGGGCGAGGGTACGGGCGGCCAGGGCGGCACTGGCGGCCGTCCGCCGGGCGGAGATCGTGGCGCCCTCGATCAGCGCGACCGGGTGGCCGTCGGTCATCGAGTTCACGACGATCGCGGCGGAGGCGCGGGCCAGCCGGCGGTCGACGTTGCCGGGGAACGACGAGATCCATTTCATGCCGGCGACCGGGGAGACGTCGCCCAGGTACGCGGGCAGTCCGATGATCCGGTTGCGGTCGTCCTCGGGGAAGCGCAGGAACACCGAGTGCGGCAGCACCGTACGCCCTCGTGCGTGCAGCACGTAGGCGCGGCGGACCGCGTCCAGGACGGCGTCCTCCCGGTCGGCCAGGATCTGCCGGACCTCGCCGGCGGACACGATCAGCATGACGGCACGTCCATGGTCCGGTCCCTCCACAGGTGGGTGACGTCGCCGAAGTGCCCGGTCACCCAGTCGTCGTCGTAGATCGTGTTGAGGTAGCGCTCACCCCGGTCGGGAAAGATCAGCGCGCAGGTCGCCCCGGCCGGGATCAGGTCGCGAAACTGCTCCAGGGCGGCCACCACCGCCCCGGACGAGCCACCGGCGAGGATGGCCTCCCGGCGCGCCAGCCGGCGGCAGCCGACCACACAGTCCAGGTCGTCGACGTGCATCACCTTGTCGGCCAGCCCGTCCCGGTAGAGCTTCGGCCGGATCCCCGCGCCGTGGCCGGGGATGAGCCGCTTGCGCGGGGGGTGGTCACCGAAGATCGCGCTGCCCGCGGCGTCCACCGCGACGATGGTCAGCGCCAGCTCGTGCCGGCGCGCGTAGTCGGCACAGCCGCGCAGCGTGCCGCAGGAACTGGTCGCGCAGAACAGGAAGTCCAGCGGGGCGGGCACCCCCTCGACGATCTCCCGCATGGTGGTCTCGTGGGCGCGGGGGTTCAACGGGTTGCCGTACTGGTCCGGCCACCAGGCGTTCGGGATGGTCGCGACCAGCTCCTGGACCCGGCGGATCCGCTGCGGCAGGTACTCGCCCGTGGCCGGGTCGGTGCGGGTCACCACCTCCACCTCGGCGTCGAACGCGCGCATGACCGCGATGTTCTGCGCGTTCGTGCGGGGGTCCACCACGCAGATGAACCGGATGCCGAAGTAGCGGCACACCTGGGCCAGCCCGATGCCGAGATTGCCCGAACTGGACTCGACCACCACCGACCGGCCGGGTTGCAGCTGCCCGGCCCGCAGCCGGTCGATCAGCATGCCCAACGCCGAGCGGTCCTTGATGCTGCCGCCCGGGTTGTGCGCCTCCAGCTTCGCCCACAGGGTGAACGCGGCGTCCGGCATGAGCTTGTCGAGCCGGACCAGTGGGGAGCCGCCGATCGTGGTCAGCACCCCGCCGACGTCGGTCTCATCGGCCCGCATGTTCACTCCCGCTACGGGGATCCGTAGCGGCCCGCAGGGTGTTACCGGGAACGGTCGCAGTGCCGGGGATCGCCTCGGCCGGGTCGTCGGTGGTGCCGAGCATCCGGTTGGCCTCGTCCACCATCACCACCCGGGGCGAGTACCCCTTGGCGTCCGGGTCGGCCATCGCCGCGTAGCTGATGATGATGACCAGGTCGCCGGGGTGGATCAGCCGGGCGGCGGCCCCGTTGATCCCGATGACCCCGCTGCCGCGCCTGCCGGCGATGACGTACGTCTCCAGGCGGGCGCCGTTGTTGATGTCCACCACGTGCACCTGCTCGCCGGCGAGCAGGTCGGCGGCGTCCATCAGATCCTCGTCGATGGTCAGTGAGCCGACGTAGTGCAGGTCGGCCTGGGTGACCACCGCGCGGTGGATCTTCGACTTGAGTATGGTGCGCAACACCTTCAGCTCCTCCTTGAGGGCTCGATCGGCAGAAAGTCCGCTCGACGAATCGAGCGGCTGAGCGTCGCCAGGGCGGCGAGCAGGACCATCCAGACGGCCATCGACCACGCGGCGGGTGCCGCCCCGAGCGACTCCAGCAGGAAGCCGCCGACCAGGGAACCGAGCGCGACCGCGCCGTTGGCCAGCAGGCTGACCGCGCTGAGCACCCGGCCCTGGATGCGGTCGGGGGTGATGGCCATCTGGTACCCGGCGACCGCCACGTTCCAGATCGGCCCCACGAACCACATCAGGGCGTACGCGGCGCCGATCAGGTAGCGGTCGTCGGTGAGGGCGATGACGACGGTCATCAGCGCCCACACCCAGTTCGCGGCGATGACGATCGCGCGCATCGGGAACCGCCCGGCGCACCACGTCGCCACCAGTGAGCCGAGCACCCCGCTGGTGCCGGCCACACCGAGCAGCAGGCCGATGGCGGCCGGGGCCGCCCCGGCGGCCTCGAACGCCACGATGATGATCAGGAACAGGACGCGGAACAGCAGGTTGCTGCCGGCGACCAGCAGGGTGGCCGTGCGCAGGAACGGCTGCCCCCACAACCACCGCAGCCCCTGCGTGAGTTCGGCGGCCAGCTTCCCGGGACGGGTGTCGGGGTCGGTCGCGTCGCCCGGTGCGGCCTGGAAGTCGCGGCGGATGAACAGCAGCGTCACCAGGGAGACCAGGTAGGAGACGGTGTCCAGCACGAACGGCCAGATCCGCCCCAGCCCGAACAGCACGCCGCCGAGCGGGGTGCCGGCCATCACCGCGGCCCGCTCCCGTGCCTCGTTGCGCGACAGCGCCGTGGTCACCTGGCTCGGGTGCACCACGTTCGGGATCGCCGCGCCGGCCGCCAGCTCGTACCCGACCGACAGCGTCCCCTCGACGAAACCGACGGCCAGCACGTGCCACAGGTGCAGCTCGTCGACGGCGATCGCGGTCACGATGCTGCCCACCCCCAGGGCCCGCAGCACGTCGCACCAGATCATCACCCGCTTGCGGTCCCACCGGTCCACCAGCGCTCCGGCCGGCAGCTGGAACAGCAGCGTCGGCACCAGCGCCACGAAACCGGCCAGCCCGGCGGCGCCCGGCGAGCCGGTCAGCGCCAGCACCAGCAGCGGGTACGCCACCAGCGACGCGGTCGAGCCGAGCATGGAGACCGCCGAGCCGCTCCACAGCAGCAGGAAGTCCCGGTTGCGGTGCAGCGGCGGGATCCGCTCCCCGACGACCGGAGCGTCGACCCGGCTCACCGGTCGCCACCGATCCGGCGGCGACCGGCGGGTCCCCCGCGCGCGGTCACCGGGCACCCCGGCGGGCGGCGACGTCGGCCAGTCGGCTCCGCGCGGTCAGCCTGGGGACCGCCGGCCGGTCGTCCAGCTTCGGGTAGCCGGGCAGCGCCCCGACCAGCCGGGCGACGGTCGGGTGGTCGAACAGGGCCCGGACCGGCACGTCGACGCGGAGCAGGTCCCGCAGTCGGACCGCGACCCGGGTGGCGAGCAGCGAATGCCCGCCGACCTGGAAGAAGTTCTCGTGCACGCCCACCTCGCCGGTGCCGAGCACCTCGCCCCACACCTGCGCGACCGTCCGCTCGTCGGCGGTGCGCGGCGCCACCCGCACGGGTTCCCGCCGCCCGCCGGCACCGGGTCGCGGCACCGGCAGGGCGTTGCGGTCGACCTTGCCGGTCGGGGTGAGCGGGAAGGCGTCCAGCGCCACGTAGGCGGCCGGGCACAGGTAGTCCGGCAGCGTACGGAGCAGGAACTCGCGCAGCTGTTCGCCGGTCGGCACCGGGTGCCGCCCCCCGCCGACCAGGTACGCGACCAGCTCCTGCTCCCCGCCGTACCGCTGCGGGTGCACCACGGCGGCCCGGACGTGCTCGTGGGCCAGCAGCGCCGCCTCGACCTCGGCCGGTTCGATCCGGTGCCCCCGGATCTTCACCTGGTGGTCGACGCGGCCGAGGATCTCCAGGTGCCCGTCGGCGTGCCAGCGGGCCAGGTCGCCGGTGCGGTACATGCGCGCGCCCGGCGCCGTGGAGTGGGGGTCGGGAACGAACTTCTCCGCCGTGAGGGCGGGCCGGCCCCGGTAGCCCCAGGCCACCCCGTACCCGCCGATGTGGATCTCACCGGTGACGCCGACCGGTACCGGCTCCAGCCGCTCGTCCAGGATGTGGAGCCCGGCGTTCGGGGCCATGCCGAAGTCGACGGGTCGGCCGTCGGGGGCCAGCCGGGTCGTGGTCGACCAGACCGTGGTCTCGGTCGGCCCGTAGATGTCCCACACGGTGGCCCCGGTCGACGCGAGTCGCACCGCCAGCTCGGTCGGCAGCTTCTCGCCGCCGCAGAGCACGGTCGCACCGGCCGGCGGGGACCAGCCGGAGTCCAGCAGCATCCGGTACGTGACCGGGGTGGCCTGGAGCACCGTCGGCCCGGCGCGGTCGATCAGCTCGGCCATCCGCTGCGGGTCGCGGGTCTGCTCCGCGTCGGCGATCACGACCCGGCCGCCGACCAGCAGCGGCAGGTACAGCTCCAGCACCGAGGGGTCGAACGACACGGTGGTCAGGCCGACCACGGTGGCCCCCGCCGGCAGACCCGGCCGGTGCCGCATGGCGGCGAGGAAGTTGCCCAGCCCCCGGTGGTCGATCATCACCCCCTTCGGGGTGCCGGTCGATCCCGAGGTGTAGATGACGTAGGCCAGGTCGTCGGCGGACGGCCGGTCGGGCAGCCGCCGCTCGGGGCGGGTGGCGATCGCCGCCCGCTCGGCGTCCAGCAGCACCGTCCGGATCCCGGCGGTGTCCAGCCGCCCGGCCAGCGCGGTCTCGGTCACCATCACCTGCGCGCCGGCGTCGGCCAGCATGAACGCGGTCCGCTGCGCCGGGTAGTCGGGGTCCAGCGGCAGGTACGCGCCACCGGCGGTCAGCACCGCGAGGAACGCCACGACCAGGTCCGCGCCGCGGCCCAGGTGCACCCCGACCAGGGTCCCCGGCCCGACGCCCAGCTCCCGCAGGTGGTGGGCGAGGCGGTTGGTCCGGCGGTCCAGCTCGGCGTAGCTGAGCACGTCGGCGCCGAAGACCACCGCGTCCGCGTCCGGGGTGGCCGCCACCTGCCGGGCGACCCACTCGGGCAGCGTCCCGTCCGGGACCGGTCGCGGTCCGCCGGCGCCGAGGTCGAGCAGGGCGCGCCGGTCGGGCTCGGGCAGCCCGCACCGGCGCGGGTCACCCGTCGGGTCGGCGACCATCGCCTCCAGCACCCGCCGGTAGGTCCGGGTGAGCAGGTCCAGGTGGCCGTCGGAGATCCGGTCGGTGCCGGCCTCGATGATCAGCTGACCGGGTTCGCTGGACACCGAGAGGCCGAACTCGTTCGGGGTGGTGTCGGTGATCGCCGACCGGTCGATGCCGTCGAGGTCGAGCACGTGCATGTCGGTGTAGTTGAAGAAGACGTCCACCAGCGGCTTCTGCTCGCCCCACTCGCGTTGCATCGCCGGCAGCGGGTAGTGCCGGTGCGGCCAGAGCGCGACCTCCCCGGCGAAGACCCGGCGGGCCTGTTCGGCCCAGGTCGACGCGGTCAGCTCCACGGCGAACGGCACGGTGTTGAGGAACATCCCCCGCACCTGGTCGCCGTCGGTCAGCTCGGGCCGTCCGTTGCAGACCAGCCCGCTGTGGAAGCGCCGCTGCCCGGTCACGACGCCCAGCACGGCCAGGTGCGCGGTGAACAGCAGGCTCTTCAGCGGTACGTCCGCCGTCCGGGCCAGCTCCCGCAACCCCGGCATCAGGTCGGCGAAGGGCAGCCGCACCGCCCGGTACCGGGCCCCCGCACCCGCCCACGCCGCCGGCACGCTGAGCCGCTCGTGGGTGCGTACCCGCGACGCCCAGAACTCCCGGTCCACCCCGGCGGCCACCGCGCGCCGCTCCAGCGCCACCGCGTCGGCGAACCGGACGGCCGGCACCGGGGCGGGCCGGGGATCCTGCCCGTCCCGGATCCGCCGGTGGTACGCCAGCAGCTCCGGGACCAGCGAGTTCTGGCTCCAGCCGTCCAGGACGGCGTGGCTGTAGCTGACCAGCAGCCGCCACCGGTCCTCGGCCAGCAGGTAGGCGTGCAGCCGCAGCAGCGACGGCGTGCCCAGGTCGAAGCGGTCCCGGCGCTCCTCGGCGACCAGTCGGGCCACCGTGGTCTCCACCTCGGCGGCCGGCAGGTCCCGCAGGTCGGTGTGGCCGACCCGGATCTCCGCGCCCGGGTGGATGAGCTGGAGCGGCTCGCGGTAGGAGGTCAGGTCGATCGAGGCCCGCAGGATCTCGTGCCGGTCGGCGAGCAGCCGGGCGGCGGCGCGCAGGGCGGGCAGCGAGAACGCCTCGCCCTCGACCGGGTAGCAGAGGCTGTTCAGGTACAGCTCGCCGGTCGGGTCGGCGAGCATCTCGTACGCCATGCCGGCCTGCGCCATCGACAGCGGGTACGCGTCGACGACGCCCTCGGGCAGTCGGGCCCGGTCCTCCTCGCCGATGAGCGCGAACCGCTCCACCAGGCGGGTGGCTTCGGCCGGCAGCCCGCCCTCCCGGGCGTCGACGGCCGCGGCGAGCTCGGCGACCGTCCGGTACCGGAAGAGGTCCGTGACGGTGAGGTCGAGCCCCTGGTCGCGGAGGTTCCCGACGACCCGGATGGCGCGGATGCTGTCGCCGCCGATGTCGAAGAACCGGTCGTGGATGCCGATGGGTCCGCCGTTCCCGGCGAGGGCCCGGGCGTAGGCGGCCACGATCAGGTGCTGGGTGGGGGTGGCCGGTGGGGTGTGCCCGCCGCTGCGCGCGGCGTGCGTGCCGGGCGGGGGGAGCGCGTTGCGGTCGATCTTCCCGCTGCTGGTCAGGGGGAGTTCGGTGAGCGTGGTCCAGTGGGTGGGGACCATGTATTCCGGCAGCCGCGCGCGCAGGTGGGCGCGCAGCGTGTCGGGGTCGGCGGGGTGGCCGTCGGCGGCGACGAGGTAGGCGGCGAGTTGCCGGTCGTCGCCGGGGCCGTGCGGGTGCACGACGGCGGCGCGGACGCCGGGGTGGTCGGCGAGGGCGGCCTCGATCTCGCCGAGCTCGATGCGGTTGCCGCGGATCTTCACCTGGTGGTCGAGGCGGCCGAGGTACTCGATCGTGCCGTCCGGGCGCCAGCGGGCCTGGTCGCCGGTGCGGTAGGCGCGTTCCCCGTCGCCGGCGGGGATGAAGCGTGCGGCGGTGAGCGCCGGCCGACGATGGTAGCCGCGGGCCAGCTGCACGCCGGTGAGAAGGAGTTCTCCGGGTACGCCGACGGGGACCGGGTTGCCCCACGGGTCGTGGATGTGGGCGCCGGTGTTGGCGACGGGGCTGCCGATGGTGACGGTCTGCCCGGGGTGGACGCGGGCGGCCGTCACGTCGACGGCGGCCTCGGTGGGTCCGTAGAGGTTGTGCAGCTCGACGTCGAGGTGGGCGTGCACGGCGGCGGCGAGGTCGTCGGGCAGCGCCTCGCCGGAGCAGACGACGCGGCGCAGATCGGGCAGGGCGGTGCGGGTGGCGGCGAGGTGGGCGGTGAAGGCGCGCAGCATCGAGGGGACGAAGTGGACGGTGGTGACCCGTCGCCGGTCGATGGTCTCGGCGAGGTAGGCGGGGTCGCGGTGCCCGTCGGGGCGGGCCATGACGAGGGCGGCGCCGGTGGTCAGGGGCCAGAAGAACTCCCACACGCTGACGTCGAAGGTGTGCGGGGTCTTCTGCAGGATCCGGTCGGTGTGGTCGAGCCGGTAGGTGTCCTGCATCCAGCGGAGCCGGTTGACGATGGCGCGGTGGTCGACGAGGACGCCCTTGGGGCGGCCGGTGGAGCCGGAGGTGTAGATCAGGTACGCGGGGCTGCGGTCGTCGGTGGTGACGCCGGGTCGTCCGGCGGGTTCGTCGGCGAGCGTCGGGTCGTCGAGGTGGACCCGTGGGCCGGGGGACCAGTCGTGCTGGTCCGGGGCGTCGACCAGGGTGACGGGGTCGCCGGCGTCGGCGAGCATCCAGCGCAGCCGCTCGACGGGGTGGCCGGGGTCGAGCGGCAGGTAGGCGGCGCCGGTCTTGAGCACGGCGACGAGGGCCACGGCGAGGGCGACGCGGCGACGCGCGCTGACGGCGACGATCCGTTCGGGTCCGGCGCCGAGGGCGATCAGCCGGTGGGCGAGCTGGTTGGCGCGGGCGTCGAGTTGGGCGTACGTCAGCTCCTGGTCGTCGTCGAGCACGGCGACCGCGTCGGGCGTGGTGTCGGCCTGCGCCTCGATGAGCCGGTGCAGCAGGGTGTGGCAAGGGTGCTCGACGGCGGTGTCGTTCCAGGCCGCGAGCTGGGCGGTCTCGGGGTCGGTGAGCATGGGCAGCCGGGTGACCGGGGTGTCCGGGCCGGCGGCGACGGCCGTCAACAGCCGCCGGTAGTGCCCGGCCAGCCGCCGCGCGGTCGCGTCGTCGAACAACGCCGTCGCGTACTCGACGACGGCGGAGAAGGAGCCGTCCGTCTCCTCGGTCACCTGCACGGTCAGGTCGAACTTGGCGGTGTGCCAGAGCGTCGGCACCTGCCGCGCGCGCAGCCCCGCCCCGGCGAAGTCGGCCGCCGTGGCGTTCTGCATCACGAACATGGTCTGGAACAGCGGGTTGCGCGACAGGTCCCGCTCCGGCGACAGCGCGTCCACGATCCGCTCGAACGGCACGTCCTGGTGCGACTGCGCGTCCAGCACCGTCTCCCGGACCCGGGCCAGCACCTCGACGAAGGTCGGCTCGCCGGACAGGTCGGTGCGCAGCACCAGCGTGTTGACGAAGTACCCGATCAGGTCCTGGACCTCGGGGCGGGTACGCCCGGCGACCGGGGTGCCCACCGCGACGTCGGTCTGCCCGGTGTAGCGGGCCAGCAGCACCTGGAACACGGCCAGCAGCACCATGAACGGGGTCGCCCGGTGCCGGCGCCCGATCGAGGCGAGGGCGCGACCGAGGTCGGCCGGCACGGTGAACGGCAGCGTCGCGCCCCGGGGGTCCTGCACGGGCGGGCGGGGCCGGTCGGTCGGCAGCTCCAGCGGCGTGAGGCCGGCCAGCCGGTCGCGCCAGTGGTCGAGCTGCCCGGTCAGGCCGGCCGCCCGGTCGCGCTGCCGCACCGCGAAGTCCGCGTACCGGCTCGGCAGCGGGGCGAGCGGGGACGGCTCGCCGGCGACCAGCGCCGGGTAGAGCGCGCCGAGTTCCCGGGCCAGCACGCCGACCGACCAGCCGTCGAACGCGATGTGGTGGGCGACCAGCACCATGACGTGCTCGTCCTCGGCGAGCCGGACCAGCCGGACCCGCAGCGGCGCGTCCCGACCCAGGTCGAACGGGGTGTTCGCCTCGTTCCGGATCAGCGAGTCCAGCCGCTCCCGCCGCTGCGCCGCGACGCAGCCGGTCAGGTCGACCACCGGCAGCTCGACCGGCTCGGGCGGGCCGACCACCTGGCTCGGCCGGCCGTCCACGACCCGGTAGCGGGTCCGCAGCACCTCGTGCCGCCGGACGACCTCCCGCCAGGCGTCGCGGAGGGCCACCGGGTCCAGCGGGCCGGTCAACCGCCAACTGAACGGCACGACGTACTCCGCGCCGCCGGGCCGGATCTGGTCGAGCAGCCACACCCCCTGCTGCGGGTAGGACAGCGGCAGCGGGCCGGTCAGCCGTTGCGGCGCGCTCGGGGTGGCCGGCGACCGGTCCGGGGCCCGCCCGGCCAGCAGCGCCTCCACCAGCGCCCGACGACGGGCGTCGGTCGAGGTCGGGGACGGGTCCTCGGGAGTCGTCATTCCTTGCCCACCTGCGCCAACATCGTCTCCAATTCGGACTCGGTCATCCCCGCCACCCGTTCCTCGACAGCCCGCTGGAGCACCGTCGCCAGCTCCGCCACGGTCGGTGCCTCGAAGACCGCGCTGACCGGCAGGTCGACCGGGAACCGTTCGTGCAGCAGCGCGACGACCTGGGTGGCCAGCAGGGAGTGACCGCCGAGGTCGAAGAAGTCGTCGTGTGTCCCGCAGCGGTCGACGCCCAGCACCTCGGTCCACACCTCGGCGACCGCCCGTTCGGTGGGGGTACGCGGCGCCACCGCCGGTCCGTCGGTGACCGGGCCGGGCGGGGCGGGCTCCGGCAGCCGCCGGCGGTCGACCTTCCCGCTGCCGGTGAGGGGCAGCTCGTCGAGGGTCACCCAGCTCTGCGGGACCATGTGCTCCGGCACCCGCTCGGCCAGGTACGCGCGAACCGCCCGGTGGTCGGCCGGCTCGGTTCCGGCCGGCAGCAGGTACGCGACGAGCTGCGGGCCGCCGACCGCGCCGTGGTGCACGTCCACCACGGCGGCGCGGACGGCGGGGTGCTGGCCGAGCACCGCCTCGATCTCGCCCAGCTCGATCCGGAAGCCCCTGATCTTCACCTGCTGGTCCCGCCGGCCCAGGTACTCGATGCTGCCGTCCGGCAGGTACCGGGCCCGGTCGCCGGTGCGGTACATGCGCTGTCCGGGCCGGTCGGCGAACGGGTCGGGGACGAAGCAGGCGGCGGTCAGTCCCGGCCGGCCGAGATAGCCCCGGGCGAGCTGGATCCCGGCGAGCACCAGCTCCCCGGGCGCACCGACCGGCACCGGCCGCAGCCCGCCGTCCACGATGTACGTGCGGGTGTTGGCCACCGGCCGGCCGATGGTCACCGCCTCGCCGGGCAGGCAGCGGGTGCTGGTCACCTCGACCGCCGCCTCGGTCGGCCCGTAGAGGTTGACCACCTCGCAGTCGAGCCGGTCGTGCGCCGCGGCCACCAGGTCGGCGGGGAGCGCCTCGCCGCTGCACAGCACCCGCCGGATCGACGGCAGGCTGGTCCGGCCGGCGGGCAGCACGTCCAGGAACGCGCGCAGCATCGACGGCACGAACCGGATCGAGGTGACCCGCCGTTCGGCCACCACCCGGGCCAGGTACGCCGGATCGCGGTGCCCGCCGGGACGGGCCGTCACCAGCGTCGCCCCGGTGGTCAGCGGGGAGAAGAGCTCACACACCGAGACGTCGAAGCCGTACGGCGTCTTCTGGAGCACCACGCCGCCGTCGGCGCCACGGGCGTCCGGCATCCAGCGCACCCGGTTGACGATCGCGCGGTGCTCCACGACCACGCCCTTCGGGCGGCCGGTGGAGCCGGAGGTGTAGATGACGTAGGCGGCGTTGGCCGGACCCACGACCGGCTCCGGAGCGCCGTCCGGCAGCCCCCGGTGGTCGTCGTCGATCCGGATCGGGGCGCCGGTGGCGGCGGCCAGCGGCTCGTGGTCGACGCCCGGGCCCGTGACGACGGTCGTCGCCTTCGAGTCGGTCAGCAGGTAGCGGATCCGGTCAGCCGGCTGGTCCGGTTCCACCGGGAGGTAGGCGCCGCCGGCCTTGAGCACCCCCAGCAGCGCCACCACCAGGTCGACCCCCCGGTGCAGGCACACCCCCACCACCGACTCCGCGCGCACCCCGGCCGCCCGCAGCCGGCGCGCGAGCCGGTCGGCCTCGCGGTCCAGCTCGGCGTAGCGGACGGTCCGCTCGTCGGACACCACGGCGATCGCGTCCGGGGTACGCCGTACCTGCTCCTCGAACAGCTCGTGCAGGCACGGGTCGGTCGGGTACGCGACCTCGGTGTCGTTCCACCCTGTCGGGACCCGGTGCCCGTCGGCCGCGGTCAGCTTCGCCATGGCGGTCACGACTACCGGCCCGCCGCCTGCTCCATGCGCCGGCGCAGGCTGAGCGGGCGCATGTCGGTCCACACCTCGTCGATCCGCTTCAGGCACTCCTCGCGGGTGCCCTCGGTGCCCTCCGCGCGCCACCCCAGCGGCAGCTCCCGATCGCCCAGCCAGATCGAGTACTGCTCCTCGTCGTTCACCACGACCCGGTACGCGCGCTCATCGGTGTTCTCGTCGGACATGCCGGCTCCTCCTCGGGAAAGGGCAGCCGTGTCGTACGACACGACACTGGTCCCACTGCCGGTCACACCCTGCCGGGACGCCGATCGCCGTACGTAGAGAAGAACCGGCAGAAAAACGCGTACGAGCCTTGCCGGGGATTCTCTTTCTGACCCGTGCCTCAGCGGAGAGGCTGAGCCGTGCCGCGTGACCGGCAGCCCAGAGGCCGACAGGAGAAGCGATGAGTACGCCCCGGATGACGGTGCCGCCGCTGCCGCGCGGGTCGGCCGAGAAACCGCTTCCGTTCGTCCTGACCGCCGGTGCACCGGGGGAGCCGATCGGCGGGCGGCTGGCCGCCGACCGGGCCGCGATCCGGGCCCGGCTGCGTGAGCACGGGGCCGTCCTGCTGCGCGGGTTCGACGTCGGCGGGGTGGCCGGCTTCGAGGGGGTGGTCCGTGCGCTCTCCGGTGAGCCGCTGGACTACGCCGAGCGCTCGTCGCCCCGCAGCACCATCCACGGGCGGGTCTACACCTCGACGGACTTCCCGCCGGCCGAGGAGATCTTCCTGCACAACGAGAACTCCTACCAGGCCGACTGGCCCATGGCGCTCTACTTCTACTGCCTGCGTGCGCCGACCACCCTGGGCGCCACCCCGCTCGCCGACACCCGCCTGGTGCGCCAGCGCATCGACCCGGCGGTGTGTGCCGAGTTCGTCGCCCGGGGCTGGCTGGTGGTGCGCAACTTCCACGAGGGCTTCGGCGTGCCCTGGCAGCGGGCGTTCAACACCGACGACCGGGACGAGGTGTCGCGCTACTGCGCCCGCAGCGGCATCGAGGTGGAGTGGACCGGCTCGGGGCTGCGTACCCGCGCCCGCCGCGACGCCGTGCACCGGCACCCCGGCACCGGCGAGCTGCTCTGGTTCAACCACGTGACCTTCTTCCACGTGACCACGCTGGCCGAGGAGGTCTGCGCCGGGCTGCGGGAACTGTTCGACGAGACCGAGCTGCCCACGAACACCTACTACGGCGACGGCGGGCGCATCCCCGACGACGTGGTGGCCCACCTGCGGGACTGCTACCGGGCGGCCCAGCGGCGCTTCGACTGGCAGCGCGACGACGTCCTGGTGGTGGACAACATGCTCGCCGCGCACGCCCGGGAACCGTTCACCGGCGACCGCAGGATCGCCGTGGCGATGGCCGAGCCGTACCGCGCGGCGCTCGCGGCGGCCGGCGCGGCCCCGGGGTGACCGTCGGCGGTGTGCCCGGGACCCTCGCGCACACCGAACCAACTCCCCACGGCATCGCAGCGATGCCCGGCCCGGACACGGAGGCGAAGGACCCATGGCAGACGGCGACAGCCGGTACGTCGGCACCGGCGGGGCGGTGCTGTCCGATCACGAGGGCGGCCACGCCGTGTCGTCGGCGCAGGAGCAGCTCTGGTTCGTCGACCAGCTGCGCTCCGGTGCCAGCGAGTATCTCCTGCACCAGGCGGTACGGGTGCGCGGCCCGCTCGACGCCACGGCGCTGCGGGCCGCGCTGAGCGGGATCAGCGCCCGTCACGAGATCCTGCGGACCCGGTACGACACGGTGGACGGACGTGCCGTGCAGGTGATCGACCCGCCCGGCCCGGTCGACGTCGACCTCGTCGACCTGGGCGACTCGCCGGCCGGCGACCGGGACGGCCGCCTCGACGAGGTGCTGGAGGCCACCCTCGACGCCCCCTTCGACCTGCGCAAGGACGCACCGCTGCGGGCCCGGCTGATCCGCTGCGCGACCGACGACCACGTCCTGCTGCTGGTGGTGCACCACATCGCCTTCGACGGCTGGTCCTGGGGCGTGCTCGCCAGGGAACTGCACACCCTCTACGGGGCGTTCGTCGCCGGCCGGCCCGACCCGCTGCCGCCGCTGCCCGTGCAGTACGCGGACTTCGCCGCCTGGCAGCGCGAGAACTGGCTGTCGGGGCCGCACGTCGACGCCCAGGTCGGCTACTGGCGGGAGCGGCTGTCCGGGCTCGGCCCGCTCGACCTGCCGACCGACCGGCCCCGGCCCGCGCAATGGCGGGCCGCCGGCGACGGCCTCACCTTCACCGTGCCGGCGGACCTGGCGACCGCCCTGACCCGGCTCGGCGCGGACCGGGGCGCCACCCCCTTCATGGTCTTCCTCGCCGCCTTCCAGCTCCTGCTCGGCCGGTACGCCGGTCAGAGCGACGTGGCGGTCGGGGTGTCGGTGGCCGGGCGGCACGAGGTCGAGCTGGAGGACCTGATCGGCCTCTTCGTCAACACCGTCGTGCTCCGCGCCGACCTGGCCGCCCCGGCGTGCTTCCTCGACCTGCTCGACCAGGTCCGCGGCACCACCCTGGACGCCTACGACAACCAGCAGGTGCCGTTCGACCGGATCGTCGCCGAGCTGTCCCCGGAGCGGGACCTGTCCCGCAACCCGCTGTTCCAGGTGGGCTTCGGGCTGCACAACGCCGACCGGGCCGCCTTCGCCCTGCCCGGCCTGACCGTCACCGAGCAGCCCACCTCGTGGACCTCGGCCGCGTTCGACCTCTCCCTGCAACTGGTGGGACGGCCGGACGGCTCGTACCACGGGGAGGTGGTCTTCCCCACCGCGCTGTTCGACGGCCCCCGGGCGCACCGCATGGTGGCCAACTACCTGCACCTGCTGGCCGCCGTCGTCGCCGCCGGCCAGGCCCCCCTGGACGAGCTGGACCTGCTGGCCCCCCGGGAGCGCCGCGAGGTGCTCGGCGAGTGGGGCCGGGGCGCCGACCGGCCCGCGGGCCCGGGGCTGCCGGAACTCTTCCTCGCCCAGGCGGCGGCGACACCCGACGCGACCGCGCTGGTCGCCGACGACGGCACCGAGATCGGCTACGCCGAGCTGGCCGGCCGCGCCCGGCAGCTCGCCGCGCACCTGCGCACCGTCGGCGTTGGCGTGGGCGCCCCGGTCGGGGTCGCGGTGCACCGCGGACCGGACCTGGTGACCGCGCTGCTCGGGGTGCTGCTCGCCGGCGGCGTCTACGTGCCCCTCGCCCCCGACCAGCCGGTCGACCGGCTGGAGTTCATGGCGGCCGACGCCGGGGTGTCGGCGCTGGTCACCGAGTCGGCCCTGCGGGGCCTGCTGTCGGCCCACGACGCCCCGGTGGTGCTCGTCGACGCCGCTTACGACGCCGAGGGCGGCACCGCGACGGTGTCGCTGCCGGCCACCGACCCCGACGCCGCCGCCTACGTCATGTACACCTCCGGATCGACCGGCCGGCCCAAGGGCGTCGTGGTCACCCACGCCGGCATCCGCAACCGGGTGCTGTGGTCGGTCGAGCAGTACCGGCTCACCGCCGCCGACCGGGTGCTCCAGAAGACCGCCCTCGGCTTCGACGCCTCCATGTGGGAGTTCCTGGCGCCGCTGGTCAGCGGCGGCGCGGTCGTCCTGGCCGCCCCGGACGCCCACCGCGACCCGGGCGCGATGCTGCGGGCGATGCGGGCCCACGACGTGACGGTGCTGCAACTGGTGCCGTCCGTGCTGCGGGTGCTGCTGCACGAGACCGACCTGTCGGGCTGTGCCGCGCTGCGGCTGGTCTGCTCCGCGGGGGAGCCGCTGCCGGCGGCGCTCTGCGAGCAGCTTCGGGCCCTGCTGCCCGTGGAGGTCTGGAACACCTACGGCCCCACCGAGTGCGCCATCGACGCCACCGCCTGGCGTTACCGGGGTGACGAGGGGACCGGGACCGTGCCGATCGGCCGGCCGCTGCCCGGCTGCGGCGTCCTGGTCCTCGACGCCGACGACCGGCCGGTGCCGGTCGGGGTGGCCGGCCAGCTCTGCCTCGGCGGGGTCGGCCTGGCGCGGGGCTACCTGGACCGGCCCGCCCTGACCGGGGAGAAGTTCACCCCCAACCCGTACGGCGGCCCGGGGGAGCGCCTGTACCGGACCGGGGACCTGGCCCGGTGGCGCGACGACGGCAGCCTGGAGTACCTGGGCCGCCTCGACCACCAGGTCAAGCTGCACGGGGTACGCATCGAGCCGGGCGAGGTCGAGGCGGCCCTGCGGCGGCACCCGAGCGTCGACGCGGCGGTGGTGACCCTGCACCGGCCGCCGTCGGGCGACGCCGAGCTTGTCGCGTACGTGGTCCCCGCCGCCGGTGCCCGAATCGATCAGGACGGGCTGCGCGACGCGCTCGCCGACCGGCTGCCCGCCGCGCTGGTCCCCTCCACCGTGATCAGCCTGGACGCCCTCCCGCTGACCGCGAACGGCAAGCTGGACCGGACGGCGCTGCCGGCGCCCGACGGCCCCCGCCCCGGCGCCGACCGGCGGTACCTGCCGCCGGTCACCGACACCGAGCGGACCGTCGCCGGGATCTGGGCCGAGCTGCTCGGCGTCGAGCGGGTCGGCCGGGACGACAACTTCTTCACCCTCGGCGGCCACTCCCTGCTCGCCATCCGGGGCGTGCTCCGGGTGCGCCGGGCACTCGACGTGGAGCTGACCGTCGGGCAGCTCTTCACCGCCCCCACCGTCGCCCAGCTCGCCGCCCTGGTCGACGAGGCCCGCCCCGGCGCCGGGTCCACCGACGAGCCGGCCGACGCGGCGATCCGGCCGGTGGCGCGGGACGGGAAGCTGCCGCTCTCCCTCGGCCAGCGCCGGCTGTGGTTCCTGGACCAGCTCGAACCGGGCAGCCTCGAATACCTCATCCCGATCTCGATGCGGCTGACCGGTCCGTTGGACGTGGCGGTGTTCCGGCGGGCGCTGGACGAGGTGGTCAACCGGCACGAGATCCTGCGTACCCGCTACCACTCGGTCGACGGCGAGCCGGTGCAGGTGGTCGACCCGCCGGGACCGGTCGCGTGGGAGCTGGTCGACCTCAGCGGCGCCCCGGACGTCGTCGACGGTGCCGAGGTGCTGCTGCGGGTCGCGGCCGGCCGGCCCTTCAACCTGGCCACCGAACGCCCGATCCGGGCCCAGGTGATCCGGGTCGCCGCCGACGAGCACCTGGTCGCGCTGGCCATGCACCACATCGCGTTCGACGTCTGGTCGATGGACATCCTCCTGCGCGAACTCGACACCCTCTACCGCAGATACGCGCGGGGCGGCGCGGCCACCGCACTGCCCGACCTGCCCGTGCAGTACGCGGACTTCGCGGCCTGGGAGACGGCCCGCCAGGACAGCCCCGAACTGGACGCGCAGCTCGCCTACTGGTCCCGGCAACTGGCCGGGTCCACCCCGCTGGAGCTGCCCACCGACCGGCCCCGCCCGGCGCTGCGCGACCCCGCCGGCGACAACGTCGTCGTCGACGTGCCGACCGACGTCGGGCGGGCGCTGGCCGAGCTGGGCAACCGGGAGGGCGCCACCCTGTTCATGGTCCTGCTGGCGGCCTTCCAGGTCATGCTCGGCCGGTACGCCCGGCAGCACGACGTGGCCGTCGGCACCCCGGTCGCCGGCCGGACCCGGCAGGAGACCGAGGATCTGCTCGGCTTCTTCGTCAACAACCTGGTGATGCGCGCCGAGCTGGTCGACGACCAGCCCTTCCCGGTCCTGCTCGACCAGGTGCGCCGCACCGTGACGGACGCGTTCCGCAACCAGGACGTCGCCTTCGAGCGGCTGGTCGACGCGCTGCGACCGGACCGGGACCTGTCCCGCAATCCGCTGTTCCAGGTGATGTTCGAACTGCAACACCTGGAGCGGATGACCGCCACCCTCGGCCCGACCACCATCGCGCACGTCGACAGCTCCTTCCCGGTGGCCAAGTTCGATCTCACCCTCTCCGTGGAGCAGCATCCGGACGGCCGGCTGCGCTGCTGGTTCGAGTACGCCACCGCGCTCTGGGACCGTCCCGGCATCGAGCGGATGGCCGGGCACTACCTGCACCTGCTCGCCCAGGTGGCGACCGCGCCGGGAACCGCCCTGCGTGACCTGACCCTGCCCACCGCCGCGGAGCGCGCGTACCTCCTCGGGCCGTTGGCCGGCGAGCCGGTCGCGCCCGCCGGGCCGTTGCGCGCCGCCGATCCCGCCGGGTCGTTGCGCGCCGCCGAGGCCGCCGGCGCCGGCGTGGTGGAGCGGTTCGGTCGGCGGGTCCGGCAGCACCCGGACGTCGTGGCGGTGGAGTTCGACGGCCGGCGGCTGACCTTCGCCGAGCTGGACACCCGGGCCAACCGGCTCGCCCACCACCTGCGCGGGCTCGGGGTGCGCCCGGAGGTCCCGGTCGCGGTCTGCCTGGAACGCGGCCTGGAGGTGGTGGTCACGCTGCTCGCGGTGCTCAAGGCGGGCGGGGTGTACCTCCCGGTCGACCCGGACCACCCCACCGAGCGGCTGCGGTTCATGCTCGCCGACGCGGGGGCCGCGGTGGTGGTCACCGAGCAGGGCTTCGCCGACCGGGTCGCCGCCGACGGGGTGACCGTGGTCGCCGTGGACGCCGACCGGGCGGTGATCGCCCGTCGGGACGGCACCGCGCCGGACCCGTCGACCGGAGCGGACGACCTCGCCTACGTCATCTACACCTCGGGCTCCACGGGGCGGCCCAAGGGCGCGATGATTCCGCACGGCGCGTACGCCCACCACTGCGAGGTCATCGCCCGCGCGTACGACATCGCACCCGGCGACCGGGTGGTGCTGCTCTCCGCGCTCACCTTCGACGTGGCGATGGACGGCATGATGGCCACCCTGCTGGCCGGGGCGACCCTGGTGGTCAGCGACCCGGTCTTCTGGAGCCCGTCCGAACTGCCGGACCGGCTCGCCCGGCACCGGATCACCCACATGGAGATCACCCCCGCCTACTACCGGGAGGTGATGGACGCCCTGCCGGCCGGCGACGACCGGCTGCGGCACCTGAAGCTGATGAACGTCGGCAGCGACGTGGTCACCGTCGCCGACGCCCGGCGCTGGGCGGGCACCGGGCTGCCCGGCCGGTTCCTGGTCAACTACGGCCCGACCGAGGCCACCGTCACCTGCCTGCTGCACCCGGTCACGGGCGACCCGCCCGGCGAGCGGAACGAGGCCCTGCCGATCGGCCGCCCGGTCCCCGGCACCCGGACCTACGTGGTCGACGAACACCTGGACCCCGTCCCGGTCGGGGTGCCCGGCGAGCTGCTGCTCGGCGGGGAACGGCTGGCCCGGGGCTACCTGGGCCGGCCCGCACTGACCGCCGACCGGTTCGTGCCCGACCCGTTCGGTGACGGCCCCGGCGGACGGCTCTACCGCAGCGGCGACCTGGTCCGGTACCGGCCGGACGGGACGATCGAGTTCCTCGGCCGGATCGACCAGCAGGTCAAGATCCGGGGCTTCCGGATGGAACTCGGCGAGATCGAGTCGGCCCTGGCCGAGCACCCGGCGGTCCGCGCGGTCGCGGTGGTGGCCCGCGAGACCCAGCCGGGGGAAAAGTGCCTCGTCGCCTACCTGGTCTGCCGGCACGGCACCCCGCCGGCGGTCGGCGAACTCCGGGCCCACCTGCGCGACCGGCTGCCGGACTACATGGTGCCGGCCCAGTGGATGGTGCTGGACGCGCTGCCGTTGACCACCAGCAAGAAGGTCGACCGCCGGGCACTGCCCGCCCCGACACCCGTGCGCGCCGACCCCGGCCGGGCGTACGCGGCACCCCGTACCCCGTTGGAGGAGGCCGTGGCCGACATCTGGGCCACCGTGCTGGAGGTCGACCGGGTCGGCGTCCACGACGACTTCTTCGACCTCGGCGGTCACTCGCTGCTCGCCACCCGGGTGCTCGCGCACCTGCGGCAGGGCTTCGACCTCGACCTGCCGCTGCGCCTGCTGTTCGAGCGGACCACCGTGGCCGACCTCGCCGACGCGGTGCAGACGGCCATCGAAAACGAGATCTCACGGCTTTCCGACGCCGAGGTGGCGGAACTGCTGAAGGAGGGCAACCTGTGACCGCCAGCCACACCCCGAGCGCGTCCCCGCGACAGGAACTGCTCCAGCGGCGCCTGCGTGGTGCCGGTCGGGCCCGCCGCGCCGACACCATCGCCCCGGCGCCCCGCACCGGCCCGCTGCCGCTCTCCTTCGGGCAGCACCGGCTCTGGGTGCTCGACCAGTTGCAGCCCGGCGGCACCGGCTACCTGATGTCCGTCGGCCTGCGGCTGCGCGGCACGCCGCACGTCGACGCGCTGCGCCGGGCGTTGACCGAACTGGTCGCCCGGCACGAGATCCTGCGGACCCGGTACGTCGTCGTTGACGGCGAGCCGGCACAGGTCGTCGACCCGCCCGCCCCGGTCGAGGTGACGGCGACCGACCTCGGCCACACCGACCGGGAGACGGCCCGGCAGCGCCTCACCGCGCTGCTCGGTGCGCCGGAGCCGGTCGACCTGGCCGCCGGCCCGGCGCTGCGGGCCCGGCTGGTCCGCCTCGCCAGGGACGAGCACGCCCTGGCGCTCACCATGCACCACATCTCCTCCGACGGCTGGTCCGAGGGGATCATCCTGCGCGAACTGGCCGCCCTGTACGACGCGTTCGTCGCCGGCCGGCCCTCCCCGCTGGCCCCGCTGCCCATCCAGTACGCGGACTTCGCGCTCTGGCAGCGGACCCGCTCCGCCGAGGAGCGGCTGGACCGGCAGCTCGACCACTGGCGGGACCGGCTGGCCGGGCTGACGCCGCTGGAACTGTCGACCGACCGGCCCCGGCCACCGGTGTGGAACCCGGACGGCGGGCTGGTCACGTTCACGGTGCCGGCCGCCCTCGCCGGCCGGCTGCGTGACCTGGGCCGGGCGTCGAACGCCACCCCGTTCATGGTGCTGCTGGCCGCGTTCCAGGTGCTGCTGGCCCGCCACACCGGGCAGACCGACGTCGCGGTGGGCACCCCGGCCGCCGGTCGGGACCGCCTGGAGACGCACGGCCTGGTCGGGCTCTTCCTCAACACGCTGGTGCTGCGGACGGACCTGTCCGGCGAGCCGACCTTCGTCGAGGTGCTGGCCCGGGTCCGGGAGGCGGTGCTGGACGCGCAGTCGCACCAGGACGTGCCGTTCGAGCGGATCGTGGACGCGCTGTCCCCGGAGCGGGACCTGTCGCGCAACCCGCTGTTCCAGACCATGTTCCTCTTTCAGGAGAGCGGTTCGGCCGGCTTCGAGGCGGGCGGCCTGGTGGGGGAGGAGCTGTCCGTTGGCCCGATTACGGCGAAGTTCGACCTGACGCTCGGGCTGACCGAGGAGGCGGACGGCTCCCTCTCCGGCGGGGTGGACTTCCCGACGGCGTTGTTCGACGACGCGACCGTGCGGCGGCTGGCCGGGCACTACCAGCGGTTGCTGAGCGCCGTCGCCGCCGACCCGGACGCCCCGGTCACCCGGCTGCCCCTGCTCACCGACCCCGAGACCGCCCAGCTCGCGGCCTGGAACGACACCGCCGTCGAGTATCCCCGGCAGACCCTGACCGGTCTGCTGGACGCGCAGGCGGCCCGTACGCCCGACGCGGTCGCGCTGCGCTTCGACGGCGCGGAGCTGACGTACCGCCGGCTGCACGCCGAGGCCGCCGCCCTCGCGCGGCGCCTGCGCCACGCCGGGGTGGGACCGGAGTACCTCGTGGCCGTCTGCCTGCCCCGCGGCCTGGACCTGATGCGGGCGCTGGTGGCGGTCCTGAAGGCCGGCGCCGCCTACCTGCCGCTGGACCCGGACCTGCCGGCGCGGCGGCGCGCCTTCATGGTGCGCGACTCCGGTGCCCAGCTCGTGATCGACGAGGACTTCCTGGCCGCCGAGGACGACACGTCCGCCGACGGCGACCCGCAACCGTCGGCGGAGATCACACCCGGGCACGCCGCCTACCTCATCTACACCTCCGGGTCGACCGGCCGGCCCAAGGGCGCCCTGATCGAGCACGGCGCGATCGTCAACCGCCTGCGGTGGATGCAGGACGCCTACCGCCTCGACGCCTCGGACCGGGTGCTGCAGAAGACGCCGGTCGGGTTCGACGTGTCGGTGTGGGAGCTCTTCTGGCCGTTGATCACCGGCGCGACGCTGGTCCTCGCCCGCCCCGGCGGGCACCGCGACCCGGCGTACCTGGCCGACGTGATCCGTACGGAGGAAGTCACCACCGTCCACTTCGTACCGTCGATGTTGCGGGCCTTCCTGGCCGAGCCCGTCGGCGCGCTGCCGTCCCTGCGGCGGCTGATCTGCAGCGGCGAGGCGCTGCCGCCCGACCTGGCCGAGCGGGCGCACGAGCGGATCGGCTGCGAGCTGCACAACCTGTACGGCCCCACGGAGACCGCGGTCGACGTCACCGCGACCCGGTGCGAGCCCGGCGAGCCGGTCACCATCGGCCGCCCGATCGCCAACACCACCGCCCACATCGTCGACGCCGCCGGTCAGCCCGTCCCGGTCGGCGTGCCCGGCGAGCTGCTGATCGGTGGCGTGCAGCTCGCCCGGGGCTACCTCGGCCGGGCCGCGCTGACCGCCGAACGGTTCGTCCCCGACCCGTTCGGCGCCGCGCCGGGGCGGCGCCTGTACCGCACCGGTGACCTGGCCCGCTACCGTCCCGACGGCAGCATCGAGTACCTCGGCCGGATCGACCACCAGGTGAAGATCCGCGGCCAGCGCGTCGAGTTCGGCGAGGTCGAGGCCCTGCTGTACGAGGCTCCCGGCGTCACCGCGGCGGCGGTGGCCGTCCACGACGAGCAGCTCGTCGGCTACCTCGTCGGGCCGGAGACCGTCGAGCGGGTGCGCGCGTACCTGGTCGACCGCCTGCCGGACGCGATGGTCCCGGCGCGCTGGACGATCCTGCCCGCCCTGCCGCTGACCGCCAGCGGCAAGGTGGACCGCCGCGCCCTGCCGGCACCCGACCCGGTGCCGGTGGCGGGAGGCGGCGGCCACGTCGCCCCCCGCGACGGGACCGAGGAGCGGATCGCCGACGCGTTCGCCGTGGCGCTCGGCCTCGACACGGTCGGCGTGACGGAGAGCTTCTTCCTGCTCGGCGGCGATTCGATGCGGGCGATCCGGATGGTGGGGCTGCTGCGCGCGGCCGGCCTCACCGTGTCGGTCCAGGACCTGTTCACGCACCAGAGCGTGGCCGAGCTGGCGGGCGTGGCCGCGCGGACCGGGCCGGGCGAGGAGACCGAGCCGACCGTCGGCCGGTTCGCGCTGGTGGGCGACGCCGACCGCAGCCGGCTGCCGGACGGGCTCGTCGACGCCTATCCGATCACGCAGAACCAGGCGGGCATGCTCTTCGAGATGCTCTCCGGCGGCGACCGGCCGGTCTACCGCAACGTCTCCTGCTACGCGATCACCGACCGGCAGCCCTTCTCCCTGGACGCGCTGCGGGAGGCCGGCCGGCTGCTCACGGACCGGCACGAGATCCTGCGTACGTCGTTCGACCTGTCCCACTACTCCGAGCTGATGCAGCTCGTCCACGCGTCGATCGACCTGCCCATCGGCTACGACGACCTGCGCGGGCTGCGGCCCGACGAGCAGGAGGAGGCCGTACGCGCACACCTGCGGGCCGAGCGCGTCCGGCCGTTCGACATCACCACGGCGCCACTGCTGCGCTACCACGTGCACCAGCTCGGCGACTCCGAATGGCGGCTGACCCACTCGGAGAGCCATGCGATCCTCGACGGCTGGAGCCACACCTCCACGGTGGCGATGCTGATCTCGCTGTACCGGACGCTGCGCCGGGGCGAGCGGCCCGCCCTGCCGCCACCGCCGGCGGTGCGCTTCGCCGACCTCGTCGCCCGCGAGCGCGCGTCCCTCGCCTCGGCGACGGACCGTGGCTTCTGGGCGGCGACCGTGGCCGGGTCGGACCGGCTCGAACTCCCGCCGGAGTGGGGCACCGGGTCGGACGCGCCGGCGAACGTCGTCGAGGTGCCGTGGGCCGACCTGCGTCCCGCACTGCGCCGGCTCTCCGCCGCCGCCGGCACCTCCCTGAAGAGCGTGCTGCACGCCGCGCACCTCAAGGTGCTGAGCATCGTCACCGGCCGGCAGCGCTTCTTCACCGGCCTGCTCTGCAACGGCCGGCCCGAGCGGCTGCGCGGCGACGAGGTCTTCGGCATGTACCTCAACACCGTGCCGTTCGCCGCCGACACCTCCGCCCGCACCTGGCGCGCCCTGGTCCAGGCCGTCTTCGCCGGCGAGGCACGCCTCTGGCCGCACCGCCGCTACCCGCTGCCGGCCATGCAACGCCAGTGGGGAAACGGCTCGCCACTGCTGCGGGTCGGCTTCTCGTACCTGGACTTCCACGTGCTCGACGGCCCCGCCGAGTCGGTCGAGATGGTCGACGACTTCAGCCCGAGCAGCGTCGGGCTGGACGTGTGGACCTTCCCGGGGGTCCTGCGGCTGGGCGCCCGGCCCGCCGACATCGACCGGCCGTACCTCGAACTGCTGGCCCGGACCTACCGGCACGTGCTGGAGGCGATGGCCGCCGACCCCGACGGCGACACGGACGTCGGGCTGAGCGCCGCCGACCGGGCCTGGGCGGTCGAGGCGTACCAGCCCGTCGAGCCGTTCCCGGCGACCCCGTTCGTCCACGACCTCGTCGCCGGTCGCGCGGCCGCCGCGCCCGCCGCCGTGGCGGTACGGCACGGCGACGCCACGCTCACCTACGGACAGCTCGACGACCGGTCCGACCGGCTCGCCGCGCGCCTGGGAGAGCTGGGCGTCCGGCCCGACACGGTCGTCGGCATCCACCTGCCCCGCGGGATCGACCTCGTCGTCGCGATGCTGGCCGTCCTCAAGGCCGGCGGGGCGTACCTGCCGCTCGATCCGGCCTATCCCGCCGAGCGGGTCGGCGACATGGTCCGCGACGCGGCGCCCGTGGTCGTGCTGACCGACGGCGACCTGGCCCCGCGCCTGCCGTGCACGACCGCGACGGTGCTGGTCGCCGACCTCGCGAACGGCCGGCCCCGGGCGGCCTACCCGCCGGCGGTACGGCTCAGCGGGGACAACCTCGCCTACGTCATCTACACGTCGGGCTCCACCGGACGACCCAAGGGCGTCGCGGTCACCCACCGCGCCGTGCTCAACTTCTGCCACGCCCAACGGCGGGTCCTGCAAGCGCGGCCCGGCGACGAGGTGCTCCAGTTCGCCTCGCCCAGCTTCGACGCGTCGGTCTGGGAGATCCTGCTGGCCCTCGCCAACGGCGCGGCGCTGGTGCTGCCCCCGCCGGACGCCGACCCCGGCGACCTGCGTCGCCACGCGGCCGAGCTCACCCACATGACCCTGCCGCCGCCGCTGCTGGACCGCCTCGACCCGGCCGACTTCCCGCGCCTGCGGGTGCTGGTCACCGGTGGCGAGGCGTGCACGGCCGAGCAGGCGGCGCGCTGGGCCGACCGGGTCCGCGTCCTGCACGCGTACGGGCCCACCGAGACCACCGTGGTCGCCACCATCGCCGAGCTGCGGGCCACCGACACGGCGCCGCCGCCAATCGGGCTCCCGCTGGACAACGTGCGCGCCTACGTCGTCGACGACGAACTGCGCCTGCTGCCCCCCGGCGTACGCGGGGAACTGGTCCTCGGCGGGGCGGGCGTGGTGCGCGGGTACCTGAACCGGCCGGCGCTGACCGCCGAGCGGTTCGTGCCGGACCCGTACGCGTCGCGACCGGGCGAGCGCGTGTACCGCACCGGTGACGTGGTCTCCCGGGACCCCGACGGCACCCTGCACTTCCACGGGCGCCGGGACCACCAGGTCAAGGTCCGCGGGTTCCGGATCGAGCTCGGCGAGATCGAGCACGCCCTCGCCGCCCACCCGGCGGTCGCCGCCGCCGTGGTCGCCGTGCACCGGGCCGGCACCCCGGACGCCTCGCTCGTCGCCTACACCCGCCCCGCGGCCGGGACCGCGGCGTCCCCGGCCGAGCTACGCGACCACCTGCGGGAGCGGTTGCCGCAGCACCTCGTCCCGCACCACTACCTGGCCGTGGACGACTTCCCGTACACCCGCAACGGCAAGGTCGACCGGGCCGCCCTCCCGGCGCCGGACGGCTCGCGGCCGGTGACGGACGTCGAGTACGTCGCGCCGCGCTCAGACGTCGAGAGGCACATCGCCACGGCCTGGAGCGAGGCGCTCGGCATCGAGCGGATCGGTGTGCACGACGACTTCTTCGCCCTCGGCGGTCACTCGCTGGCGATGATGCGACTGACCGCGACACTGCGCAGCCGGCACGGCTACGAGCTGACGTTCGGCTCGTTCGTCGAACACCGCACCGTCGCCGGGTTGGCCGCGACACTTCAGGACCCGGCGGCGACGGCCGGCGCGATGATGTGGCTGCGGCGCGGCGGCGACGGCCGGCCCCCGCTGTTCTGCGTGCACCCCGGTGGCGGCAGCGCCCACTGGTACCTGCGCCTGGCCCCGCACCTGCCCCCGGAGCAGCCGGTGGCGGCGTTCGAATGGCCGGGCCCGCACCCGGGGGACACGCCCACCACGGCGCAGATCGCCGAACGCTACGGCGACGAACTCCGCCGGGCTCAGCCGCACGGGCCGTACCGGCTGTTCAGCTGGTGCGGCGGCAGTGGCATCGCCAGCGAGATGGCCCACCGGCTGGTCGAGGACGGGCAGGAGGTGACGCTGATCCTGCTCGACCCGGGCCTGGACATCCACACCCGCGCCGACGCCTGGAACGAGCTCGCCCTGATCCGCCGCCTCGAACTGCTGCTGCACGAGGTGGGCGCCGGTGGCGACGGGGCCGACACGCCACAACGCCGCCGGGAGATCCTCGACCTGCTCGAACACCTCGTCGACGACATCGACGAGGAGACCGGCATCGCGCTGCCCGAGCGCGGCGTGGGGGACTCGTGGCCGCGCCAGGTACGGATCTGGCGCGAGGTCATGGAGGTGGACGTCGAGTACCGGCACCGGCCCTGGCCGGGTCGGCTGGAACTGATCGTCAGCGACGAACTCGCCGACGGCCAGCACGAGGTCACCTCCGGCCAGAGCTACCCGGACTACCTGGCGCGCTGGGAGGAGCTCTGCACGGGCGGCGTGCGGGTGCACCGGGTGCCGGGCGACCACTTCAGCGTCATCAAGCCGCCGCACGTCACCACGCTCGCCCGCGTCATCGCCGACGTGCTGGGTGAGGGCTGACCGTCTGTCACGGATGCCGGCCGCGCCCGCCGTGCGCGGCCGGACGAGAGGAAGAACTGGATGAGTACCCACACGAGCCCGCCACCCCTACGGGTAGCCATCGTGGGCACGGGCAACATCGGCACGGACCTGCTGTTGAAGGTCGAGGCGTCCCCCCTGCTGGAGTGCGTCCTGTTCGCCGGGCGCCGCGCCGGATCGCCCGGGATCGAGCTGGCCGAGCGGCACGGGGTGCCGACCAGCGTGGACGGCATCGACGCGGTCACCGCCCGCGCCGAGCACATCGACCTGGTCTGCGACGCGACCTCGGCCGACGACGCGACCCGCCACTGGTCGGCCCTCGCGTCCACCGGGCTGCCGTTCGTCGACCTCACGCCGGCGCACCTCGGGAAGTTCTGCGTACCGGCGCTCAACCTGGACGACTGCCTCGACGAGCAGTACCTGAGCATGGTCACCTGCGGGGGACAGGCGGCGGTCCCGATGGCCCACTGCATGGCGGAGGCCGCGGACGGCATCGACTACCTGGAGATCGTCTCGGCCAGCGCCTCGGCCACCGTCGGGCCCGCGTCCCGGGCCAACCTGGACGAGTACGTGCACACCACCGAGCAGGCGACCATCGAGTTCTGCGGCGTGCGACGCACCAAGACCGTGCTGGTCATCAACCCCGCCGAGCCCGGCATCGTCATGCGCAACTCCATCGCGGTGACGACCGCCGAACGGATCGACATGGACGCCCTGCGCGCGTCCGTCGCCATGATGGAGAAGCAGATCAGGTCGTACGTCCCCGGCTACCGCGTCGTCGTCCCGCCGGTGGCCGTCGGGGACCGGATCACGATCACGGTGGAGGTCGAGGGCCGGGGCGACTGGTTCCCGCGCTACGCCGGCAACCTCGACATCATCACCTGCGCCGCCCTCGCGGTCGCGGAGGCCCGGGCGGAACGGCGGCGGTCATGAGCGGCGCACCGAAACTCAGCATCTGCGACACGACCCTGCGCGACGGCAACCACGCGGTCGGCCACCAACTCGGTCGCGCGGACATCAGCGCCTACGCGCGGGCGGCGGAGGCGGCCGGCGTGGACGTCGTCGAGGTCGGCCACGGCAACGGCCTCGGCGCCTCCTCCATCCAGGTCGGCATGGCCGCGCTCAGCGACGCCGAGATGCTGCGGGCCGCCAAGGCCGAGCTGCGCACGGCCCGCCTCGGCGTGTTGTCCATCCCCGGGTTCGCCAGCGTCGAGCGCGACCTCAAGCCGGCGCTGGACCACGGCGTGGACGAGGTCCGGGTCGGCGCGCACTGCACCGAGGCGGACGTCACCCGGCAGCAGGTCACGATGCTGCGGGCGATGGGCGTCGCCGTCAAGGGGATGCTGCTGATGAGCCACATGGCCTCCGCGGCGAAGCTGCTGGAACAGGCCCGGCTCATGCAGGGCTACGGCGCCGAGGCGGTCATCCTGATGGACTCCGCCGGCGCGTACACGCCGGAGAAGGTCCGCGAGAAGGTCGGTGAGCTCGTCGAGCACCTCGACATCGCGGTCGGTTTCCACGCGCACAACAACCTCGGCATGTCGGTCGTCAACAGCATGACGGCGATCGAGGCCGGCGCCACCATCGTCGACGTCACGGCGCGCGGCTTCGGCGCGGGCGCGGGCAACGCACCGATCGAGCTTGTCGCGGCCAACCTGCACGTCGGGCAGGTCGAGACCGACATCCAGCTCTTCGGCGCGCTGGACGCGGCCGACGTGGCGCAGGAGCGGTTCGTCAAGCACGTGCCCACCAACGACAGCGTCACCATCGCCAGCGGTATCGCCGGCGTGTTCTCCGGGTTCGCCGCGCCGGTGCGGCGCGCGAGCGCCCGCTTCGGCGTCGACCCCCGCAGGATCCTGCTGGAGCTGGGCAACCGCCGGGTGGTGGCGGGCCAGGAGGACACCATCATCGAGGTCGCCATGTCGCTGGCCGCCGAGCAGAGCCATTGAGCCGGTACGCGCGCCCCTCCGGGCCCGTATCACCTGACGTAGGAGGACCAATGCAACGCCATTCCTCGCTCGACGAGGCGGCCGACCTGGCCGGTGTCGCCGCGCTGCTGCAGATCGGCGCGGAGATCGGGGTGGACCGGCTGCTGGACTCGGGCGCCACGTTCGACGCCGCCGAGCTGGCCAGGACCGCCGACCTCCCGCGGGCCGGCGTGGAGGACTACCTCGCCGCGCTGGTCGCCGCCGGGCTGGTGGTCGGCACGGACGTGCCGAACCGCTTCCGGGCGGCCGAGGACTACCCGGACCGGCGGTACGCGGCCGGCTACGTGTCCTGGGCCATGAGCGCCAACGGGCCGTTCCTCGCCAACGCCCGGGAGTTCCTGACCGACCGCGACGCGGCGGCCCGGGTCCACCGGCGGAACGGACGCCGGGTGGCGGTCAGTTCGAGGTGGATCGGCGAGCGGGCGTTCTATCCGCCGATCGTCGACCGGGTCGCCTCGGCCGGCGCCTCGCACGTGGCCGACCTGGGCGCCGGCGCCGGCGGGCTGCTCATCGAGCTCCTGGGGCGGGACCCGGGGCGTACCGGCGTGGCGCTCGACAGCAGCGGCGCCGCGTGTGAAGCCGCGCGGGAGGCCGCCACCGCCGCGGGGGTGGCCGACCGGCTGCGGGTCGTCGAGCGTACGGTCCAGTCCCTGGCGGACGATCCCGGCCCGGTCGAGGGCGCGGACGCCGTGCTGGCGTGCTTCGTCATGCACGACATCGTGGCGGACGAGTCGGTGGCCAAGGACGTGCTGGGCGCCTGCCGCGACGCGCTGGCGCCGGGCGGGTTCATGGCGGTCGCCGACGCGGTCTCCTACGCGCCCGACCCCGCGGAGCGGAGGTTCAGCGCGCTCTTCACCTACCTGCACGCCAGCTTCATGCGGGTGACCCTGCCGACCGAGCGGCAGTGGCTGGACACGTTCCGGTCCGCCGGCTTCTCCGAGACCGCGTGCGTACCGCTCGGCGTGCCCGGCGGTCGGCTCTTCGTGGCGGCCAGGTAGTGGCCACCACGCTGTCGCTGCACCGCGCGCTCGCGGGGGAACTCAGGACGGCGGCGCGGACCCTGCGCGCCGTGCCGCCGATCTCGGCCCGGCATCCGCAGCTCGACCTGGCGGACGCCTACGCCATCCAGAGCGAGCTGCGCGAGATGGACCTGGCGGACGGCGCGGTCCTGGCCGGGCTGAAGATCGGTGCCACGAGCGAGGCGATCCAGTCGATGTTCGGCATCGACCATCCCGACTTCGGCTACCTGACCGACCGGATGGTCCTCGACGACGGTGCCGACCTCGACCTGGGCCGGTTCATCGCGCCGAAGGTCGAGGGCGAGATCGCGTTCCGGTTCGCGCAGGACGTCGCCGGCCCGACCGTGACCGCGCACGACGTGCTGGCCGCGACCGCGGAGGTCCTGCCGGCGCTGGAGGTGCTCGACAGCCGGATCCGGGACTGGCGGATCGGCCTCGTGGACACCGTCGCCGACAACGCGTCGTCGGCGTTGGCCGTCCTCGGCGCCGGCGTGCCGCCCGGCACGACGGACCTGGCCGACGCGTGCATGGAGCTGCGTAGCCGCCACGGCGTGCAGGCGGGTCGGGGCTCGGCCGTGATGGGCCATCCGGCCGAGTCCGTGGCCTGCCTGGTGCGCATCCTGTCCGGGTTCGGCACCGGGATCAGGGCCGGGCAGCTCGTGCTCTCCGGTTCCTGGGCGGCGGCGGTGGACCTCGTGCCGGGGGACACCGTGCGGGCCTCCTTCGGCCCCCTGGGTCAGGTCGCGCTGACCACCCGCGGCTGACGTGCCCCCAGGCCCCGGCACCGCCCGCCGGTCGGGGAGCACGCACCCGACCGACCTGTTTCGACGACGAGACGACTACGACCGAGGAGACCCCGGACCGATGACCATGCTGGTGGACGAGACGGTACCGCCGCACAAGGCGGCCTACGACTTCTCCCTCTTCGAGGCGATGGAGTCGGAGGTGCGTTACTACTGCCGTAAGTTTCCGGTGGTGTTCGACCGGGCCCGGGGCGCCGAGCTCTACGCCGAGGACGGTCGGATGTTCACCGACTTCTTCTGCGGCGCCGGCACCCTGAACTACGGCCACAACCATCCCCACCTCAAGCGTCGCATCACGGAGTACCTCGCGAGGGACGGCGTGATGCACGGCCTGGACATGTACACCGTGGCGAAGCGGACCTTCCTGAGCCGGCTCCGCGAGCGGGTGCTGGCCCCGCGCGGGCTGGACCACAAGGTGCAGTTCTGCGGGCCGACCGGCACCGACGCGGTGGAGGCGGCGCTGAAGGTGGCCCGCCGGGCCACGGGACGCCGCGGCGTGGTCTCCTTCACCGGGGCGTACCACGGCATGTCCCGCGGGTCGCTGGCGGTCAGCGGTGGCCGCCGGGCCCGCGCCGCCGGGCAGGTGGGTACGGCGGACGTGACGTTCGTGCCGTACGAGGACGGTCCGGCGGGGCCGTTCGACTCGATCGGCTACCTGGAGCGGATGCTGTCCGACCCGTCGTCGGGGCTGGACCTCCCGGCCGCCGTGATCGTCGAACCGTTGCAGATGGAGGGCGGGGTGTACCCGGCGTCGGCCGACTGGCTGCGCCGGCTGCGCGACCTGACCACCCGGTACGGCGTCCTGCTCATCTTCGACGAGATCCAGTCCGGGTGCGGACGGACCGGCACGTTCTTCTGCTTCGAACACGCCGACGTGGTGCCGGACATCATCACCGTCTCCAAGGCGATCGGCGGGTACGGGCTGCCGCTGTCGATGGTGCTGTTCCGGCCGGAACTCGACGTCTGGTCGCCGGGGGAGCACACGGGCACCTTCCGGGGCAACCAGCTCGCCTTCATCGCCGGCGCCGCCGCCTGCGAACTCTGGGGCCAGGACGGTTTCCGGACCACCGCCGCGGTCGGCGCCCGGCGCCTGGAGCGCTTCGGCGCCGACCTGCGCGACAGCGAACCGGCGCTCGCCGTCCGGGGCCTGGGCATGGTCCTCGGCATCGACCTGCGGGCGGCCGGCGGCGCCGAGCGGGCCGACCGGATCCAGCGGCGCTGCTTCGAGACCGGGCTGATCGTCGAACTCTGCGGACGCGACGACGAAGTGATCAAGGTGATGCCGCCGCTCACCATCGACCTCGCCCGGCTGGAGCGGGGCCTCGCCGTCCTGCACCGGGCCATCCGGGCCAGCTGACCGCCGCCCGCCGCCGCGACCGTTCCTGGAGGAACCCGATGGACCGTCGTCCCCGCCGTCACCTGCTGTCCATCAAGGACCTGAGCGACGCCGACCTGCGGCACCTGGTGGCCCGCAGCGCCGACCACGCCGCCGGCCGGGTCGGGCCCGCCGACCAGTTGCGCGGCCTGGTCACCGCGGTCTACTTCCGCCGCACCTCGACCCGGACCCGTACCGCCTTCTCCAGCGGAGCCCTGCGGCTCGGCTCCCAGCTGATCAGCTACGGCCCCGGGGACCTGCAACTGAACACCGGCGAGACGGTCGAGGACACCACCCGGGTGCTGTCCGAGATGGTTGACCTGTTCGTCGCCCGGACCGCCGACCCGGTCGCCGAGCTGCGGGCGTTCGCCGGGCAGGACCGGATGGGGGTGATCAACGCGATGAGCGCCGAGGAGCACCCCACGCAGGCGCTGGCCGACCTGAGCACCATGACCGAGCGGTTCGGCCGGGTCGACGGGCTGCGGGTGCTCTACGTGGGGGAGGGCAACAACACCGCCGCCGCGCTCGCGCTGGCCCTCAGCCGGTTCACCGCAACGCGGCTGCACCTGCGCACGCCGCCCGGGTACGGCCTGGACCCGGACGTCCTCGCCGCCGCCCGGGCGGCCGCCGCGCGGACCGGCTCGGCGGTCGCCGAGGCGCACCACATGGCGGACCTGCCGGAGGTCGACGTCGTCTACACCACCCGCTGGCAGACCACCGGCACCACCAAGCCGGACCCGGACTGGCGGCGCGTCTTCGCGCCGTTCCGGGTCGACGGGGCGCTGCTGGCGGCGAGCCCGGAGGCGGTGTTCATGCACGACCTGCCGGCGCACCGGGGCGAGGAGGTCACCGCCAGCGTGCTGGACGGTCCCCGCAGCATCGCCTTCGCACAGGCCAGGCACAAGATGTCCAGCGCCCAGGCCGCGTTGGAGTGGTGCGCCGGGTGAGCCGCGTAGCGGATCGTCCCAGGTCACCGGCGGTGCGCCGGCGCCGCCGAAATATGGGTACCGGTTACCCATGTGACCCCCTGCGGGCCGCCGGCACGATATCGGCGTGGACAGATCGGGGACGCGAAATGCGGCGGCGGCGGGCGGTGCGGGCGACGCCTGGTGGGCGCCCGGCCTCACGCTGGCCGAACGGGTACGGGCAGCCGACGACGGCGGGTCCGTCGTCGCCGGCCCCGGGTCCGAGCACGCCGTGCGGCGGTTGCAGGACTGGCGTTCGGCGTACGAGCTGGGGACGACGGGTCAGTTCGCGCACCGCCTGGCGGCCCTGAGGATCGACGAGCGGCAGTTCCTGGCTCTCCTCGACCGACCGCCGGCGGCGCTGGCGGCCGGGGCGGCGGCGCCGGGCTGGGCCGAGTTCACCGAAAGGGTGCTCCGCCTCGCCCCCGACGGCGCCTCCGAGCCGACCCCGGGCGCCCCGTGGTCCGACGCGTTCGCGGGCGTGCTGGCGCCGTTCGTCGCGGCGGCCTGCGCCGACCTGCGGCAGCGGGTACGGGCTCCCGGGACGCCCACGGTGGTGGACCTCGCCGCCGTGTACGCCGGTTTCGCCGACGCGCTACGCGCCAGGCTGGTCGCGGTGGCGTCGCGTACCTTCGTCCTGGAACTCAACGTCGCCCGCGCCGCCGGCCGGCTGGCGGGTCCCACGCCCGAGCACCGGTTCGCCGCCTTCGTGGCCGACCTCGCCCAGCGCGAGCGGCTGACGCGGGTGATGACGGACTATCCCGTGCTGGCGCGGATCCTGGCGACCGCCTGTCGGCACGCCGTCGAGGCGGCGGCCGAGTTGCTCGACCGGTTCGTCGCGGACCGGGCGGAGATCGTCCGGCGGTTGTTCGACGGCCGCGATCCGGGCCCGCTGGTCGGGGTGGACGTGGCGGGGGACTCGCACGGGCACGGGCGGGCGGTGGCGCTCCTGCGCTTCGCCTCCGGCGCCCGGGTGGTCTACCGGCCACGCTCGGTCGCGGTCCACGTGCACTTCAACGAGGTCCTGGACTGGCTCAACGGGTTGCTGCCGGAGCTGGAGCTGCGCACGTTGACCGTGCTCGCCCGGGGTGGCTACGGGTGGATCGAGGTCGTCGACCGTGCCGCCTGCTCCGACGCCGCCCAGGTGGGCGCGTTCTACCGCCGGCAGGGGGTGCTGCTCGCGCTGCTGTACCTGCTGGGCATGACGGACATCCACCACGAGAACCTGATCGCGTGCGCCGACCAGCCCGTCCTCGTCGATGTCGAGACGCTGCTGCACCCCGACCTGCCCGTGCCGACCGCCGCGCCCGATCCCGCCGCCCGGGCGCTGCGGACGTCGGTGTACCGCACCGCCCTGCTGCCGCAGCCGCTGATCGGCGAACGCGGCCTGCTGGACATCTCCGGCCTGGGCGGCGACCCCGGCGCGCAACAGCTCCGGGAGGTCGTCGAGTGGGCCGCGGCCGGCACCGACACGATGCACCTGGTACGTGGTGCCGCGCCCGTGCGGGCGGCCGAGAACCGCCCGACGCTGGACGGCGTCCCGGCCGACGCCGCCGGGTACACGGGCGAGCTGCTCGCCGGCTTCCGCGCCGGGTACCGCGCCATCGCCCGGCGGGCCGGCGACCTGACCGGCCCGGACGGCCTGCTCCGGCGGTTCACCTCCGACGAGCTGCGGGTCATCGCCCGGTCGACGCGGACCTACACCGTGCTGCTGAGCGAGTCCACCCATCCCGACGTGCTGCGTGACGCGCTCGACCGTGACCAGATCTTCGACCTGCTCTGGGCGGCCTCGGTGGACGACCCGGTACGCAACCGACTGGTGTCCCGCGAGATCGAACAGCTCTGGGACGGCGACGTCCCCCTGTTCACCTGCCGCCCCGACGACCGCGACCTGACCGGTGGCGACGGCTTCGGATTCGTCGACGTGCTCGACGAACCGGTGCTGACGACCGCGCTGCGCAGGATCGCCGCCATGGGTGCGGTCGACCAACGCGACCAGGAGTGGATCGTCCGGGCCGCGCTCGCCGGCCGGCTCGGCGGGGCACGCCACGAGTGCGCGGAGCCGGTCCCCGTCCGGTGGGAGGCCACGGCACCGGACCCGGGCAGGCTGCTCACGGTCGCCTGCGGGATAGCCGACAAGATCATCTCGGACGCCTACGACGACGGCGTGTTCGCCAACTGGCTCGGCCTCGAACCGGTGGACGGCGGGCACAGCACGATCATGCCGCTGGGCGCGGGGCTGGGAAACGGATACCCGGGCACCGCCCTCTTCCTCGCCGAGCTGGCCCGGCTGACGGACGTCGACCGCTACGCCGAGGCCGCCCGCCGGGCGGTGCGCCAACTTCCCGTGCTGCTCACCGCGATGCAGGCCCGGCCGCACCTGGCGAACACGGTCGGCAGCGGCGGGTTCACCGGCCTCGGAGGGATCGCCTACGCGGCGGCCCGGCTCGCCGACCTACTGCGGGACGACGCGCTCGGCGACTCCGTCGAGCCGGCGGTACGCCTCGCGGCGATCGCCGCCGCGACGGACCCCAACCCGGGCGTGCTCGACGGGCTGGCCGGCTGCCTCGCCGCGATGCTCGCCGTCAACGAGCTGACCGACCTGCCGCTCGCCGCCGAGACGGCCCGCGACTGCGCGAAGCGGCTGCTGGCGGCCGTCCCCGCGCTGCCCGCGCAGCCCGGCTTCGCCACCGGTACGGCCGGGATCGGCTGGGCCCTGCTGCGGTTCGCGCAGGCGGAAGGCGACGAGCGCTACGCCGAGGCCGGCAGCGCGATGCTGGCCCGTGCCGCCACCGGCCCGGTCCCGGACCCGTCGGCGCACTCGTGGTGCCACGGCGTCCCCGGAATAGCGGTCGCCATCGCCGACCAGGGCCGGCTGCTGGCAGACCCCGCGCTGGCCGCCTTCGTGGACCGCGCGGCGGCCGCCGTGTCGAGATCCGGGCTGGTCGACGACCACAGCCTCTGCCACGGGGAGCTGGGCAGGCAGGAGATGCTGTCGGTCGCCGCCGCGCGCGGTCGCCGGGCCGCCGCCAGCGTCCGCTCCGACCAGACCGGACAACTGGTCGCCGCGCTGGACCAGGCCGGCCCGAGATGCGGTGCCGCCGGCGGCGTGAGCGTCCCCGGCCTGCTGGACGGCCTGGCCGGGATCGGCCACGGACTGCTCCGTATCGGCTTCGCCGATCGAGTGCCCTCGGCACTGCTGCTGCATGCCGAGCCGACGACATCCGACGCGGTGTCGAGAACCAGATAGGGGGAAGATATGCGGAACGACCTGACTGTTCCTCGACCGGCGGGGGCGGCCGAGGAACCCGAGCCGGCCGACACGCACCCGGCGGGCGACATCAAGTTCAGCTTCCTGTGGCACGTCGGGAGGCGCTCGGGCATCCTGACCGGCCTGATGATCGCGGCGCCCGCCATCGCGGCCATCATCGACACCGGTGGCACGGGCGGTCACTCGTCGGAGTGAGCCCGGTCGGGAGCGGCACCCTTCCGTGTCGTTTCATCGACAGCGGGCGCCCGTGTTCGACGCGGTAACGCGGGTGCCGCTCACGTTAGCCTGCGGGCATGCGCTTCTCCTCGCCGGTGGTGATCGGACGTGACGCCGAAATCCGCGCCGTCAACGCTCGACTGACGGCCACGCGGTCCTCGTCCGGCGGCACGGTCTTCCTGATCGGCGAGGCGGGGATCGGCAAGACCCGGCTCGCGGAACACTGCGCGCACGCGGCGGCGGAGGCCGGTATGGAGCTGCTACGGGGCCGTAGCAGCTCCACCGGCCCCATCGTCCCGTTCCGCCCGTTGACCGAGGCGATCTTCTCGCTGTCGCGTACGGGCCGGCTGCCGGACAACACCGAGCTGGCGCCCTACCGCCCGGCCCTCGCCCGGCTCGTCCCCGAGTGGCGGGACCCCGCGGTGCCGGAACGGGTGGCCTCGATCGTCGAACTGGCCGAGGCGGTCCTGCGGCTCGTCACCGCCGTGGCCGACGGCCGGGGCTGCGTCCTCATCCTCGAGGACATCCACGACGCCGACGCCGAGACCCACGCCGTCGTGGAGTACCTGGTCGACAACCTCGCCGACCTGCCCATCCTGCTGGTGGCCACCATGCGGCCGGGCAGCGGCCCCGCGACCGAGCTGGCCTGGGCCGCGGCCGTGCGTCGCTCCGCGACCGTCGTCGAACTCCACCCCCTGGCCGACCAGGAGGTCCACGAACTCGCCGCCGCCTGCCTCAACACCGACGCCCTGCCCGCCGAGCTGACCGACCGGCTGGTACGCGACAGCGAAGGCAACCCGTTCGTCGCCGAGGAACTGCTCAACAGCATGATCGGCGCGCGCGCACTGGTCCGCGACGGCGACGGCTGGCGGTTCACCGACGACCCGGCCATCGCGTTGCCGAACACCGTCACGCTCAGCGTGACCCGCCGGCTGGCCGGCCTCGATCCGCAGGCGCGGACGCTGCTGCACACCGCCGCGGTGCTGGGTCGGCGCTTCCCCGTGGCCGCGCTGCGGGCGGCGACCGGTCTCGACGAGCGGGCCATGCTGAGCCATCTGCGTTCCGGCGTGGACGTCGAGGTCGTCATGCCCGACCGGTCGACGCCCGACTGGTACTCCTTCCGCCACGCGCTGACCGCCGACGCGATCCTGGCCACCCTCACCCCCGCCGAACGGTCCGCGCTGGCCAAACGCGCCGCCGACGCGCTGGAGTCGGCGTACGCCGGGCTGCCCGGGCACTGGTGCCAGCTCGCGGCCGAACTCAGGCAGACCGCCGGGGACAACCACGCCGCGGGCCTGTTGTTCGCGGAGGCGGGCCGGCGGGCACTCGGCGACGGCGCCACCACGTCGGCCGTCACCCTGCTCGACCGCGCGTACCAGCTGATGTCCGACCCGCCCGACCCCGAGGCGCGCGCCGGCATCCTCGAGTCGCTGCTCAACGCCCTGGCCGAAGCCGGCCACGCGAACCGGGCGTTCGCCCTGGTCGACGACGCGACCTGGGTGAACGCCGTGACGCTCGGCGTCGAGCAGCACGTCAGCATCCGGACCCGGCTCGCCTGGGTCGCGGTCACGACCGGGCGGTGGGCCGACGGCGCGTCCCAGGTGCGCATCGCCCGGGCGGTCCTCGGCAGCAGCCCGCCGCCGGAGCCGGCGGCCCGGGTGGACGTGGTCGAGGCGCACCTGATCTTCGGCGACGGTGACGGCTGCGGCCGGACCACGCAGGCCGAGCAGCTCGTCCTCCAGGCCCTGGCGGTGGCCGAACGGGTGCCGATGGCGGAGACGGCGTGCCAGGCGCTGCAACTCCTGGCCATGATCGCCCGGAGCCGGAGCTTCGACGAGGCGGAGTCCTACCTGACCAGGATGCTGGCGATGGCCGAGGAACACCGCCTGCCCCTGTGGCGCATCAACGCGCTGTTCCGGCTCGGGGTCAACCAGAGCATGCGCACCGGCGAGCAGACGCTGCTGCGCCAGGCGGAGCAGGCCGCGCAGCTGTCCGGCGCCATCATGATCGGGCAGAGCATCGAGGGCGTGTACGCGATCCGGGCCGTGATGCAGGGCGACTACCCGACGGGCGACGAGCTCGCCGCCCGGTGCGCCGCGGCGACCGCCCGGCTGCGTAACATCGACGACCAGCAGTTCGCGCTGGTGACGGCCGCCGCCTCCGCCGCCCACCGGGGACGGCGGCGACTGATGGAGCAGCGGCTGGAGGAGTTCCGGGCGGTCGGTGGGGGAGAGTCCGGGCACGTCCCCCTCGCCTACGGCTTCTGTGAGGCCGTCTGCGCGCTGCTGGAGGAGGACCGGCCGGCGGCGATCCGGGCCCTCGACCTGGCGCGCGCGTGGGAGGACGACCACCCGAACACCTACTACATGACGGGCCGCTTCGGACTGCGACCGCTGCTCGACGCGCTGGCCGGGTCGCTGGACCGCACCGGCATGGAGGCGGTGGCGCTGGCCCCGGGCGCGACCCTGCGCTGGAACCGGCAGTTCCTGCACCTGGCGAAGGCGGTGGTGTACGGGCGTGCGGGGCAGCGCGAGCGGGCCGACACGGAGGTCGCGCTGGCCCTGGAGGCCGCGGCGCCGTACCGCATGTCGTACCACCTGGGGCTGCGTCTGGTCGCCGAGGCCGCGCTCGCTGACGGGTGGGGCGAGCCCGTCGCCTGGCTGAGGGCGGCGGAGGACCACTTCCACAACGTCGACGCGCCGGTGATCGCCGGGGCGTGCCGGGGCCTGCTCCGTCAGGCCGGCGCGACGCTCGGGCAGCGGCGCTCCGGCCACGACCGCATCCCGGCCCGGCTGCGCGCCGTCGGGGTGACCGTCCGCGAGCACGAGGTGCTCGTGCTGCTCGCGAAGGGCCACGACAACCAGGACCTGGCCTCGCTGCTGCACCTCTCGCCGCGTACGGTCGAGAAGCACGTCGCCAGCCTGCTGCTCAAGACCGGGCACGCGAACCGCAGGATGCTGCGCGACAGCGTGGACGAGCTGCTGCGGCCCGACAGCCGCTCCGGGAGCAGTCGGTGAACGACCCCGACCGCCCACCGGACGGCCGGGGCCGCGTCGGTCGAAGGTACGTGGGTTGAACCTCAGAAAAACTTGATCCGTTCCAAAATACTGGACTATGTTCGACACGTGACGCCCGACTTCGAGACCCAGCTGCGGGCGGTCTCGTTGCGCGTGACGCGGCCCCGGTTGGCGGTGCTCAGGGCGCTGCGCGACCACCCGCACGTCGACACCGACACGGTGATCGCCCTGGTGCGGGCGGACCAGCCCACGGTCTCCCACCAGGCGGTCTACGACGTGCTGCGCGCGCTCACCGACGCCGGCCTGGTGCGGCGCATCCAGCCCGCCGGGGCGACCGCCCGCTACGAGTCCCGGGTGGGCGACAACCACCACCATGTCGTGTGCCGCTCCTGCGGCGCGATCGCCGACGTCGAGTGCGCCGTCGGCCATGCACCCTGTCTCACCGCCTCCGACGACCGTGGCTTCGTGGTCGACGAGGCGGAGGTCGTCTACTGGGGCACCTGCCCCGACTGCGCGACCGAACGCACCGTTCAGTGAACCGCCGGTCCGGAAGGAAGCAGATGAGCGACACCCAGGACAATGGCCCCGTCAGCGCGCAGGGCGTGGACAAGAAGGAGGCGGCCGGTTGCCCGGTCGCGCACGACTCCGTGACCGCGCACGGCAGCGAGAGCGAGAACCCGGCGATCGACTCGCCGACGCCGAAGACCGGAGGCCGTCCGCGCACCAACCGGGACTGGTGGCCCAACCAGCTCGACCTCTCGGTGCTGCACGCCCACTCGTCCAAGGGCAACCCGCTGGGGGAGGACTTCAGCTACGCCAGGGAGTTCGCCAAGCTCGACGTCGAGGCCCTCAAGCAGGACATCGTCAAGGTCCTCACCACCTCGCAGGACTGGTGGCCGGCCGACTTCGGCCACTACGGCGGCCTGATGATCCGGATGAGCTGGCACGCCGCGGGCACCTACCGCATCCACGACGGTCGTGGCGGCGCCGGCGACGGCGGCCAGCGGTTCGCCCCGCTCAACAGCTGGCCGGACAACGCCAACCTCGACAAGGCCCGCCGGCTGCTGTGGCCGGTGAAGCAGAAGTACGGCCAGAAGATCTCGTGGGCCGACCTGCTCGTGCTCGCCGGCAACGTGTCGCTGGAGTCGATGGGCTTCAAGACCTTCGGCTTCGCCTTCGGTCGGGAGGACGTCTGGGAGCCCGAGGAGATCTTCTGGGGCCCGGAGGACACCTGGCTCGGCGACGAGCGCTACGTCTCCGAGAAGGAGATGGCGCCGGAGGTCGGGGCGACCGAGATGGGCCTGATCTACGTCAACCCGGAGGGCCCGAACGGCAACGCGGACCCGCTCGCCGCGGCGCACTTCATCCGCGAGACCTTCGCCCGGATGGCGATGAACGACGAGGAGACCGTCGCCCTCATCGCCGGCGGCCACACCTTCGGCAAGACCCACGGCGCCGGCATCGCCGACGACCACGTGGGCCCCGAGCCCGAGGGCGCCCCGCTGGAGGCGCAGGGCCTCGGCTGGCTGAGCACCTACGGCAGCGGCAAGGGCGCCGACACGATCACCAGCGGCCTGGAGGTGACGTGGACCGACGTGCCCACGCAGTGGAGCAACCGGTTCTTCGAGATCCTCTTCGGCTACGAGTGGGAGCTGACCACGAGCCCCGGCGGCGCGAAGCAGTGGGTCGCCAAGGACGCTGAGGCGATCATCCCGGACGCCCACGACCCGTCGAAGAAGCACAAGCCGACGATGCTCACGACCGACCTGTCGCTGCGCGTCGACCCGGCGTACGAGAAGATCTCGCGCCGTTTCCTGGAGAACCCCGACGAGTTCGCGCTGGCGTTCGCCAAGGCCTGGTACAAGCTGCTGCACCGCGACATGGGGCCGGTCGAGCGCTTCCTCGGGCCGTGGGTCCCGGAAGCCCAGCTGTGGCAGGACCCGGTGCCTGCCGTCGACCACGAGCTCGTGGGCGACGCCGACGTCGCCGCCCTCAAGGCGAAGGTCCTCCAGTCCGGCCTGACGACCGCCCAGCTGGTCTCCACCGCCTGGGCGTCGGCCGCCAGTTTCCGGTCCACCGACAAGCGCGGCGGCGCCAACGGCGCGCGGATCCGTCTCGAGCCGCAGCGCGGCTGGGAGGTCAACCAGCCCGAGCAGCTCGCGACGGTCCTGGAGTCCCTCGAAGGCATCCGGCAGGAGTTCAACTCCGCCGGCGGCGCGAAGATCTCGCTCGCGGACCTGATCGTGCTGGCCGGCTCGGCGGCCGTCGAGAAGGCGGCGCGCGACGCCGGCGTCGAGGTGACCGTGCCGTTCCGGCCGGGCCGCACCGACGCCACCCAGGAGCAGACGGACGTCGAGTCCTTCCGGGTGCTCGAGCCGCGCGCCGACGGGTTCCGCAACTACCTGCGTGCCGGCGAGAAGACCCAGCCGGAGGTGCTGCTCCTCGACCGCGCCTACATGCTCAACCTGACCGCGCCCGAGATGACCGTCCTCGTCGGCGGCCTGCGCTCCCTCGGGGCCAACGTCGGCGGCACGCGGCACGGCGTCCTCACCGACCGGCCCGGCGTGCTCACCAACGACTTCTTCGCCAACCTGCTCTCCCCGGGCACCCGGTGGAAGGCGTCGGAGTCCGCCGAGCACGTCTACGAGATCCGGGACCTGGCCAGCGATGAGGTGAAGTGGACCGCCACCGCGGTCGACCTCATCTTCGGTTCCAACTCCCAGCTGCGGGCCCTCGCCGAGGTCTACGCCAGCCAGGACGCGCGCGACAAGTTCGTCACCGACTTCGTCGCGGCCTGGACCAAGGTCATGGAACTCGACCGGTTCGACCTCGCCTGACCCTGCTCTGGACGACGAGCCCCGGTCGATCGCTGGTGGATCGACCGGGGCTCGTCCTCGTCGGGCCCGGTAGACCGGCGGGCGTCACCGCTGGTCCTGTCCCGTCGACGGCGGAGACCGGGCGGCCCCTAGCATCACGGGGTGCGTGTGAAGTCACTTGCCGCCCTGCTCGTCCTGTCCGTCGCCGGGGCGGGCCTGCCCGCCTGCGGCAACTCCGCCTCCGACGGCGGTGCGCCGCCAGTCCCGACAGCCGCGGCGACGCCGGCCGGTGGGGCCGAGGCGAGCAGCCCCGGGGCCGCCCCGACGGCCCGTTCCGGACTCGGCGGGCCCGCCGCGAGCGCCAGCCCGGGGCCCTCGACGAGGGCGGCGGCGCTGAAGGCCGGCAACCCGGACGGCGGCGCGGCCGTGCCGGCGGAGGCGCGCGCCGTCGACACGTCGCGGCGGACCCGGACGATCGGCAGTGGCACCGCCGCCAGCTGCACCTCGGCCGCGGTGGTGAAGGCGGTCGCGGCCGGCGGCGTCATCACGTTCGACTGCGGGCCGCAACCGGTGACGATCAGGATGACGGCCACCGCCAAGGTCCGCAACGCCAACGGGCCCAGGGTGGTGCTGGACGGCGGGGGCAGGGTCACCCTCAGCGGCCAGGGGCAGCGGCGGATCCTCTACATGAACACCTGCGACAGCGCGCAGGGCTGGACCACCTCGCACTGCCAGAACCAGGACCACCCCCAGCTCACCGTGCAGAACCTGACCTTCGCCGACGGCAACTCCACCGGCGAGCGCACCGAGGGCGGCGGCGGTGGGGCGATCTTCGTCCGGGGCGGCCGGTTCAAGGTGGTCAACTCGCGCTTCGTCCGCAACCGCTGCGACCGGACCGGCCCCGACCTGGGCGGCGCGGCCATCCGGGTGCTCAGCCAGCACGAGAACAAGCCCGTGTACGTGGTGGGCAGCACGTTCGACGGCGGCGTCTGCGCCAACGGCGGCGCGCTGAGCAGCATCGGCGTCACCTGGGCGGTGCTGAACAGCGTCCTGCGCGACAACCGGGCGGTCGGCACCGGGGCCAATCCGGCCAGGCCCGGCACACCGGGCGGCGGCAGCGGCGGGGCGATCTACTGCGACGGCAACGAGTTCACCGTCCGGATCGCCGGCACCATCATCGAGGGCAACGAGGCGAACGAGGGCGGCGGGGCCGTCTTCTTCGTCAGCAACGACCGCACCGGCACCATGCGGATCGAGGACTCCACCCTGCGCCGCAACCCGAGCAACGGCTTCGAGACGCGCGGCTTCCCCGGCATCTTCTTCCTCGGCGCCCGCAACCCGACGCTGACCGGTTCCCGGCTGAGCTGACCCCCACCGCTCCGGGCCGGTCGACGAGGGTGGGCACGGCGCGGGCCCGGTCCTAGGATCGGGTCATGGGACGGACCGACCGCGCCAGCCGGGTGATCGCGGCACCACCGGCAACCGTCTACGGCGCCCTGCTCGACCGGGAAGCGCTCGAGGCGTGGCTGCCGCCGGACGGCATGCGCGGGCGGATCGAGCGATGGGATCCCCGGCCCGGAGGCGGGTTCCGGATGGTCCTGACCTACCTCGACGCCGCCGACGGCCCCGGCAAGACGTCGGACGCGACGGACGTCGTCGACGTCGGGTTCGCCGCCCTGGTGCCACCCGAGCGGGTGGTGCAGCGGGCGGTGTTCGAGGCCGACGACCCGGCGTACGCGGGCACCATGACCATGACCTGGCACCTCGCCGCCACCGGTGCGGGGACCGAGGTGACCGTCACCGCCACGGACGTACCACGCGGTGTCGACCAGGCCGACCACGAGGCCGGGATCGCCTCCTCGCTGGCCAACCTGGCGTCGTACGTCGAAGCGGCTCACTGAGGTCGTCGCGGGGGAGGATCGCCGTGCTCGGTGCTCACCGGCCGGGTCGGTAGGCTCCGACAGTGGAGAGCAGTCGAGGGCGGAACGTGGTTCAGATGTTGTTGGATGCTGCGGAGAACGCCTCGCCGGTCGAGGCGGTGGAGGCGGTCACGCGGGAACTCGGCGCGGCGCTGGGGGCCCGTACCATCGCGTTCCTCATCGCGGACCTCAGCGGCCGGGCGCTGGTCCGGTTGACCCACGTGCCGCTCGACGGCGCCGGTGCGGGACGCCGGGACGGTGACGAGGCCGCCACGGTGGTGCCGTTCGACGGTGGCCCCGCCGAGCAGGCGCTGCGCACCCAGGCGGTGCAGGTCCTCGCGCAGCCCGACGGGTGGACGGTGCTGGCCCCGGTGACCGAGCGCGGCGAGGCGATGGGCCTGCTCGAGATGGTCCTGCCGGACGAGCCCGATGCGCGGACACTGGAGGAGATCGCCCGCACGGCGCACGTGCTGGCGTTCGTGGTGATCGCCAACCGGCGGTACACCGACCTTTTCGAGTGGGGGCAACGGACGACGCCGTTCACCCTGTCCGGGGAGATCCAGCGCCGCCTGCTGCCCGCCTCGTTCACGTGTGAGGCCAGCGCGTTCACCCTGTCCGGCTGGCTCGAACCCGCCGCCAGCATCGGCGGGGACACCTTCGACTACAGCCTTGCCCGGGATGTGCTGCACTTCAGCGTCACCGACGCGATGGGCCACGGGGTGGCCAGCGCGCTGACGGCCACCCTGGGCGTGGGCAGCCTGCGCAACAGTCGCCGCCGCGGGGCTGGTCTGGTGGAGCAGGCCGCCGCCGCGAACGCCGACGTGGCCGCGCACGCCAGCGTGCCCGGCAGTTTCGTCACGGCGGTCCTCGGCCGTCTCGACCTGCGCACCGGAGCGTGCGCGCTGCTCAACGCCGGGCACGTGCCGCCGCTGCTGGTGCGCGACGGGGACACCCGGGCGCTGTCGCTACCGGCCAACTTCCCTCTGGGGATGTTCGCCGAGACCGGTTACCGCGCAGGCGAGATCACGCTGCGGCCAGGCGACCGTCTGGTGGTGGTCACCGACGGCATGCGGGAGCGCGATGCCGCCAGCCTGGACCTTCCGGCCCTGTTGCGGTCGATCGCCGGTCTGCACCCGCGCGAGGCCGCCCGGGCATTGGCCGATGCCGTGCTCGAGGTCAGCGGGCCGACCCTGGCCGACGATGCCACGCTGTTCATCCTCGACTGGCACGGCGGGCACCGCGACGACCGGCGTACCAGCGCCGGCGCCGACCAGGCACGTGCCAGCGGCGCGCTGCCCGACTGACTACCGGCTCGTCGCGTCGTGCCCGGACGGCAGATCGGCCTCGGCCGCCTGCACGCTGTCGTAGATGTCGACAGCGCGGTCCACCGACGTGACCGTCAGGACGCTGCGCACGGCGGGCTGCACCGCGGCGAGGCAGAGCCGACCGCCGACGTCACGCAACGCCTTGAACATCACCACCAGCGCGCCCAGCCCGCTGGAGTCCATGAACCCCACCCCGGCCAGGTCCACCACCACCTGGCGGTCACCGGCGTCGACCAACCGTTGCAGGCCCTCACGCAACTGCGGGGACGTCGCCAGGTCCAGCTCGCCGCGCACCTCGAGCACGGTGCAACCCCGGCCCGGCCGGACCGACAACAGCAGTGCCACAACAGCCTCCCCACGCCGATGATCCCCGCTCACCCTATGCTGCCCAGGTACGGACCGCCGACGGCCGGCGTCCGTCGCGCCGACACGCCCGGCCGTTTCACCGCGGCCACTCCGGGTAGTGCTGATCACCACGGAAGCGTCCCGCCCCGAGATGTGGCACAGTAGTCCGGCGCGGTCACCCAGGGGGAGGAGGAACTGCGCGATGCGCGTTACCACGACGTTGTCACTCCCGCGTCGACCGTCCTCGGTGACCCGCGCCCGCCACGTACTCACCACCCTGCTGAGCCTCACCGACGCCGCCGAGGACTCCCGTGGTCACCTCGCCGTGCTGATCACCGAGGCGTGCACCAACGCGGTACTGCACGCGGATCCTGACAGCGCCGTCGACATCACCATCGTGATCGACGACGACGTCTGCCTGCTCGAGATCGGCAACCGCGGCAGCATCCCCGACGGCGCCGGGCTCGACGCCGCACTGCCCGCCCCGCTCACCGTCGGCGGTCGCGGACTGCCCCTGATCACCGCGCTGGCCGATACGGCCGCCTTCGTCGCCGGGCCGTCGGACCGGGTGCTGCTCCGCGTCACCAAACACCTCACCGGCGTACGGCCATCGCCGGTCCGGTGACCGTCGTCGACGGCCCGGCCGCGGCCCGCCGGATCGCCCGGGACATCGTCGACCGGCGCGGCCTGACCGTCGTGGGCCGGTAGGACCCGCCGTACGGGGAGGCCACGTCGGGTGGCGCCGGTCGGACCACCACGGGACGCGGACCGTCCCGACCCCGGTCGGGTTGGTGACCTCATGCTTGCCGTGCGTGACCGGATGGTCGAGGGTCGAACCCTGCTCACATCCGTCCACGTGTGCCCGAGGAGTCCCATGCAGCCGTTCGACCTGACCAGTGGCGACCAGATCCTCCGCCAGCCCGCGCTGGCGAACAACGTCAGCGGGATGAACCTCTCCGTACGCACCGATCTCGGCACCCGCGTGGAGGCGTGGCGGGCGGCGCCCACCGTCACCGGTGACCAGCGGTTCTTCTGCCACGGCTACTCGCTGGGCACCTTCGGGGCGCACAGGTACACCGTCTGGGGCGACTTCCTGCCGCAGGTGCTGGCCGACGAGTACCAGACACTCGGGCGGATCGACAACGCGCGCAACGTCGCGGCCAGGGACGTGCTGGTCTGGTGGCTGGGGGGCACGGACGCGTACCACTCCGCCGTGGTGGAGCAGCCGGCGTTCCTGCCCAGCGGCGCCCTGGACCCGGCGCACACGAGGGTCAGCTCGAAGACCGGCACCGGCCCGCTGTGGATCGGCGTGCTGGCCGACGACGTGAAGCAGCAGTACCGCTCCGCGGCGTACATCGAGGTGTACCGCCGCAACCAGTGAGGCACGGCGCGGGGCGGTCGGACCTCCGGCCGTTCCGCGCTCCTCGTCCAGATAGAGGTGCGCCGATTGACAAAGTTTGGAATCCAAACTTAATCTGCGGTTCGCGATCGGGTGCGGCCGCGTTCGTGGTGGCGCCCGCCGCGAGCCCGTCCCAGCGGCACCCCAGGCGAGGAGCGTCATGGCCGAGATGCGAGGCACGACGAGAAGACCCCGATGGCGGCTGAGCCTGTTCACCAGCGCCCTCACCCTGCTGTTGGTGAGCCTCGGGCTGACGTTCGCGGTCAGCGCGCACGCGGCGGCCGGCTGCCGGGTGGCGTACTCGGCCAACCAGTGGCCCGGCGGCTTCACCGCGAACGTGGCCGTGACCAACCTCGGTGACCCGATCAACGGTTGGCGGCTGACCTGGACGTTCCCCTCCGGGCAGCAGGTGACCTCGGCGTGGAACGCCAACGTGACCGCCGCCGGCGCCAACGTCACCGCCACCGACGTCGGCTACAACGCCGCCATCGGCACCAACGCCACGGTGTCCTTCGGCTTCAACGGCTCCTGGTCGGGCGCGAACACCGCCCCCACGTCGTTCGCGCTGAACGGCGTCACCTGCACCGGTGGCGTCGGCCCCACCACCGCGCCACCGACCACCGCTCCACCCACGACCCCGCCACCCACCACGCCGCCGCCGACCGGTGACCCGATGGCCTACGTGGCCGCGATGCAGCCCGGCTGGAACCTCGGCAACACCTTCGACGCGGTCGGCAGCGACGAGACGGCCTGGGGCAACCCGCGGGTCACCCAGGCGCAGCTGGACGCCATCCGGGCGCAGGGCTTCAACAGCATCCGGATCCCGGTCACCTGGAGCAACCACCACGGCCCCGCGCCGGCTTACACGATCGACGCGGCGTGGCTCAACCGGATCAAGGAGGTCGTCGGCTGGGCCCTGGACGACGGCTTCTACGTGATGATCAACATCCACCACGACTCGTGGCAGTGGATCAACGCGATGCCGACCGACCGGACCACCGTCCTCAACCGCTACAACGCGCTGTGGACCCAGATCGCCGCCGCGTTCCGGGACGCCTCGCCGAAGCTGCACTTCGAGAGCGTCAACGAGCCGCAGTTCGCCAACAGCTCCGGCGACGCCCAGAACGCCCAGCTGCTGCACGAGCTGAACACGTCCTTCCACCGGATCGTGCGGGGCTCCGGCGGCAACAACGCCACCCGGATGCTCGTCCTGCCCACCCTGCACACCTCGTCGGACCAGGCCCGCATCGACGAGCTGACCAGCACCTTCACCCAGCTGGGCGACCGCAACCTGATCGCCACCGTGCACTTCTACGGCTACTGGCCGTTCAGCGTGAACGTCGCCGGGGGCACCCGGTTCGACGCCACCACCCAGAAGGACCTGACCGACGCGTTCGACCGGGTGCACAACGCCTTCGTCGCCAAGGGCATCCCGGTGGTGATCGGCGAGTACGGCCTGCTCGGCTTCGACCGGCACACCGGCACCATCCAGCAGGGCGAGAAGCTCAAGTTCTTCGAGTTCCTCGGCTGGTACGCGAAGACCAGGAAGATCACCACCCAGCTCTGGGACAACGGGCAGCACTTCAACCGGCTCACCTTCCAGTGGAAGGACCCGGAGCTGTTCACGCAGATCAAGTCGAGCTGGACCACTCGCTCCGGCACGGCCTACGCCGACCAGGTGTACGTGCCGCGTACCGGCTCGATCACCGCCAGGACGCTCGCGCTGAACCTGAACGGCACCACCTTCCAGGGGCTCTACCAGGGCGGTACCGCCCTGGCGCAGGGCACCGACTACACCGTGTCGGGCAGCCAGCTCACGCTCACCGCGAGCGCGCTGACCAGGCTGGTCGGCAGCCGGGCGTACGGCGTGAACGCCACCCTGCACGCGCGGTTCTCCGCCGGGGTGCCGTGGCGGATCAACGTGATCACGTACGACCCGCCGGTGCTGTCGAACGCGACGGGAAGCACCACCTCGTTCGCCGTGCCGACCCAGTTCCGGGGCGACCAGCTCGCCACCATGGAGGCGAAGTACGCCGACGGCAGCAACGCCGGCCCGCACAACTGGACGTCGTTCAAGGAGTTCGACGTCGCCTTCGCCCCCGACTACGCCGGCAACCGCATCACGCTGACCGAGGCCTTCTTCGCGGAGGTCAACGACGGCGCCCGGGTGACCCTCACCTTCCACTTCTGGAGCGGCACGACCGTCACCTACCACGTCACGAAGTCCGGCAGCGGCGTCACGGGCGTCACCGCCGCCGCGGCCCGGGTGGGCTGACCCGGCAGCGGTCTGCACGCGCAGCGGGCCGTGGCCGCCAGGCGGTCACGGCCCGTTCCGCGTACCCGATGGGATCATCCGCTACGGTCCGCGCCGGCGGCGTGGGCACGGGCGGGGTCGCTGAAGGTGCTGACGCCGGGGACGAGCAGCGTGACGGCGCTGGCCGCGGCGGTCAGGGCGGCCGCCGCGACGAGGGTGGGCTGGATCCCGAACGCCGCGACCGCCGGCCCGGTGAGGGCGTAACCGACGGGCAGCAGGGCGAACGCGCTGAGCTGGTCCAGGGCGAGGGTCTTGCCCAGCACCTCGGCGGGGATCTCGCGTTGCAGGGCGGACAGCCAGTAGAGGAAGTAGATCTCCACGACGAACCCGCCGACCGCGAAGCAGAGCGCCGTGACGGGCAGCGGCAGGGCGAAGGCGAGGCTGGCGGGCAGGGCGGCGTAGGTGGTGAGGGCGAGCATGCTGACCGTGCCGGGCCGCCGGGGCCGCCATCGGCCGGCCAGCACGATGGCCGGCAGGGCGCCGGCGGCGGCAGCGGCGAGGACGAGCCCGTAGGCGAGTTCGCCGCCGAGGCGGTCCGCGGCGATCAGCGGCAGCAGCGTCAGGCTGGGTGCGGTGCCGGCGAAGAGCTGGACCGCCACGGCAGCCATGACGGCGGCGACCCAGGGGCGGCGCCGGACGGTGGCGATGCCGGCCGCGGCGTCGGCCAGGACGCTGGTCCGGGGCCGGTCTCCGGCGGCGACGTCGCGCACGCCCAGCACCGCGAGGGCGCCCGTCGCGAACAGCAGGGCCGCCAGGCCCAGCGCGGCGTGGATGCCGATGGCCGTGACGATCGCGGCCCCGGCGAGCGCACCGAGAAGGGTCGCGGAGCGCTGCACGGCGGAGACCATGGCGTTGCCGCGTTCCAGCAGGCCGGCGGGGAGCAGCGCCGGGACCAGGGAGCGCATCGCCGGCCGGGAGAGGGACTCGGCCACGCCGGACAGCGCGGTGACGACGCCGAGCGCGGCCAGGGGCAGGTCGTCGAGGGCGAACAGCGTGCCGAGGACGATGGCGGTGCGCATCAGGTCGGCGGTGAACAGGATCCGGGGCCGGGAGACGCGGTCGGCGAGGATGCCGCCGGCGAGCAGGCAGACCACCAGGGCGATCGCCCGGCCGGCGAGGATGACGGCGATGGTGCCGGCACCGGCCCCGCGCTGTACGGCGTACAGCGCGAACGCGACCGGCAGGATCTGGTCGGCGACGGCCCCGGCGGACTGGCTGGCCCACACCCGCAGGAACAGCGGATGCTGGCTCAGCTTCCGCCCGGCGACGGTGGCGGGGCTGGTGGGCGCGCTCACTCCGGGTCGGCGGTCGGGTCGGCAGGTGACCGGTGTGAGCTGGCGGCCAGGCGGAACGGCGGTGGATATCCCGGCCCGGTGGGACGGGTGCCGTCGTCGGGTGCGGGATTGCCGGCGGAGAGCAGGTAGGTGGCGAACTCGTGGTCGGGATCCACGCCGAGCATCGCCTCGACGCCGCTGTCGTGGAACGCCACGGTCTGGAACGGCGCCAGGCCGAGCGCCGTGCAGGTCAGCGCGAAGGTCTGACCGTAGTGGCCGGCGTCGAACATCCACAGCCGGTAGGCCCGGGGGTGGCGGTACTTCCAGGACAGGCGGGCGGCGACGGTGGTGGTGAGGCAGGTGAAGGCCCCCTGGTAGGAGGGTTCCTGCTCGTACGCCAGGGCGGCGATGCGCGCGCGGTCGACGGTGGCGTCGAGGAGTTCGAGGCGGTGCACCTCGGGCGCGTAGTGGTAGAGGCCGGCCGGGACGCCGGTGACGTCGTGGACGGCCACGTAGCACTCGACCTCGTGCCGGCCACCGGCGGAGGCGCTGACGCGTCCCTGCTGCGGGCCGAACGCGCCGCCGTCGAGGAACCGTTGGGGCGCGAAGGTGCAGGACAGGACGGTGGCGAGCGCGTCGATGCCGACCGGGGTGCCGGCGAACGCGCGGTGGGTGCGCCGAGCGGCGAACACCTCCTCCACGGGCGTACGCAGCGGCAGGGCACGTCGGGGAAGGTGCACGGCCGGGGCGTCCGGGTACCGCTTGAACGGTGCCGGAGGTGCGCCGTCGGCGGCGATCCGCGCGGCGGTGGCGTCGCGTTGCGGCGAATCCACGAGGTAGTTGGCGTCGCGGGCCTCGGTGTGCATGCGCGACGCGATCGGCCCCCAGTGCTGCCAGACGGGCGGGGTGCAGGCGTCGTCGGTGTCGGCGACGAGGATGCCGACCTCGCGGAGCTTGTGGACCGCCTGGACTGCGGCGTCGGCGGCCTCGCCCTCGAACTGGGCGGCGACCTCGTCGACGTCGGTGAAGTCGTCGAGCCGCTGCAACAGGCTCAGCAGGTCGGGGGTGACCCGCAACCACCGCCGTTGACCGGGCAGGGCGACCATCAGCGCATCGCTGTCCCAGCGGCAGACGAGCTGGTCGCGGCGACGTACCCGCATTCCGATGCCCTTTCCATGACGAAGCACGACGAACGGAATGGTGCCGGACCCGCACGCGGGTCCGGCACCGGGCGCGTCAGACGGCGCCGTGGTTCAGCACAACGTCGTTCGTCTCGACGATCACGATGTCGAAGGCCATGGCTCGTACCTCCTCTCCGGCGCGGTGGGCTCGGTGCACCCCTGGACGGGACCGTCCCCGCTGCAGCCGGGACGGGCGTTCGGGGGAACCTGGGTGCCGCGGAAACGCAGTCAGGATGCGCATCGGTCGGGCGGACGAGGCAGGAAAGTCGACTGCGGCGGGCGTCCGGGACTCCGAGACAGAAAATCGGAGACATTCTCCGAGCGGCACGCCGTCACGACAACTCCCTTCATCCGTTCCCGCTTGCGGCAATAGAGAAGGTAGCGAATGCGTCGACCCGCTGCCAAGGGGTCGGCGGCCTTTCTCGGGCCGTCTTACAGCGAGAATCAATGGAGATGCGAGGCGACCGCCAGGGCCGGCGGCGGCCGGGGCGCCGGGCACCTGGTCGACGGCGCGACGGGGCGGCCGTGCCGGCGGTCAGGTGGCGGGAACTGGCGTGCCGGCCAGCGGCTCGGCGCGGGCGTTCGCGCAGGTGGCGCCCTGTGTCGACCGGCACCCGCGCCCGCCGACGAGCGCTCGCCGGGCGTCCGGCTGGGTGGTCGGACCTTCCTCGGGTCCGGTGGGCCGCCGCGCAGGCCGGGCGGTCGGGCGATGCTCAACGGCGATGGGGAATCGCGTGTGCCGGGACGGGCAAAGCCGCCGGGTGGTGAGGAATTCCCTCTCGATGGGTCACGGGTGGGGCATTCGTGCACGGGCTGGCGTATCGCCTCGGCGGGCCTTTGGCCATTGCTGTCCGGGCATTCCTGCCGGCGATTCGGCGGCCGGCCACGCATTCGGGTCCGTCAAAGTCTGAGGGGGTGGCCGACCAGGTTGCCTGTGCGCCGACGCGCCGACGCCGGCCGACCTGGCTCGGGTGCCAGGTCGGCCGGCGTCGCTGTCGCGCGAGGAGAGAGGGTCAGACGGCCCCGACTGCCACCGGCTCGGCGGCGGGGGCCGGTGCGGGAACCGACGGGGCGACGGCGACGGGAGCCACCGCCTCCTCGGGCAGGTACTTGCCGAGCTTGCGGATCCGCCTGGCGTTGTTGACCAGGACGTCGATCGGCGGCAGGTCGGTGTCGAGCCGCACGGTCGTCGGGTTGGCGGCGGCGTGGTGGATGTTACTCAGCAGCGTGTGGAACGACCGCGGGAACAGCGAGCGTACGAACTTGGACTGCTGCCGGCCGCGCTTGATGCTGGTGATCGGCTTCGACCAGTCGATCTGGCCCGGCCGGAACCGGTGCTGCCGCATCAGTTCGCGCCGGAACTCCTGCCACGACACCAGCTTCAGGTCGAACCGCTCGGCGATCTCGCGGGTGGTCGCCGGGGTCACCGGGTAGCTGATCGGCCGCGGCGCGTCCGACAACGCGTTGTCCACGACCGACCGGGCCAGCACGTCGCCGGCGACGATCGGGCTGGTGACCTCCGAGTCCCAGATCAGGCCCAGCTGGAGCATGTGCGAGATCATGTTCCAGAACGAGTACTCCATGCCGGGGTCCTTGAACCCGGTGGGCGCGCCGCCCAACGCGAACGGCGCCTGGTAGATGTGGATGGGCACGCCGTCACGGTTCGCCCGCAGGCTGAGGTGCTTGACGACCCACTTCATCCTGCTGTAGCCGGTGTAGAAGAAGCTGTTGCGGTAGAAGTCGCGCCGCTGCTGGTAGACCTCGCTGCCGACCGAGCCGATCACGTGCAGGGTCTTGAACCGCTCCTGCAGGCAGAACTCGGCGAGCCGGAGCGTCGGCAGGACCTTCTCCTCGCGGTACCGGGCGTAGGGGTAGTCGTGGGTCGTCGCCCCCGCGGCGTCGATGACCACGTCGACCTCGGTGAGCAGCTCGTGGTGGGCGGCGGGGTCGAGCCCCATCGCCGGCTCCAGGTAGCTGCCCTCCAGGACCGACAGCTTCCCGGTGTCGGGCAGCTCCATCTTGTACTTGCGCAGCTGCCGGGCGATGCGGTCCTCGCCGGACTTGTCGCCCTTGCGGCGCACCAGGGCGTAGACCGTCGCCACCCGGGCGTCGCCGAGGAGTTCACGCAGCATGTGCATGCCGACGTATCCGTTCGCGCCCAGCAGGAGCACGTTCTTCGGCTCGTCGGCACCGCGTCGGGGGAGCCGGCTCGCTACCGCCCGCGGGTCCTCCGAGTAGCCGAGCGAGATCCGGTTGGGGCTGCCTGTCGACAGCGCGATCCGGTCGCTGTTGTGGCGCAGGAAAATGTGCATCGATCCGCCTTTGCACGAAGGGTGGGTGTTGGGGGCCGGACGGGGACCGCGCCGGCTGTCAGGCCACGCGCCGGTCGAGGTGCTGCCAGAACCTTTCGCGCAGCTCCCGCCGGAGGAGTTTTCCGCTGGGGTTGCGGGGCAGTTGGTCGACGAACTCGAAGCTCGCCGGGATCTTGAAGTCGGCGATCCGTCCCCGCAGGAACGGGGTGAGATCGCGGGCGGTCGCGGGCTGGTCGGGGTGGGTCACCACGAAGCAGTGCACGACCTCGCCCCAGTGCTCGTGCGGCACGGCGACGGCGGCGGCCTCGACCACCCCCGGGTACGCGCAGACCGCGTTCTCGATCTCCGCCGGGTAGACGTTCTCGCCGGCCACGATGATCGTGTCCTTGATCCGGTCGCGTACGAAGAGGAAGCCCTCGTCGTCCAGGTAGCCGGCGTCGCCGGTGTGCAGCCAGCCGTCCACCAGGGTCGCGGCGGTGGCCTCGGGCAGGCCCCGGTACTCGATCATCCGCGCCGGGGTCGACAGGCAGATCTCGCCGACCTCGAACGGCGGCAGCACGCGGCCCGTACCGTCGATGATCTTCACGCCGAAGCCCGGGTACGGCCGGCCGGCCGCCTGCATGCGCGGCCCGCCGACGACGTGCTCCGACGGCGGCAGGCAGACGGCGGTGTTGCCGCTCTCAGACAGGCCGTAGATCTGCGCGAACTCGCAGTCGAACATCTCGATGCTGCGGCCGAGCAGCGCCTCGGAGATCGGCGATCCGCCGTAGACGATCTTCCGCAGCGAGACGAAGTCCTCCCGCTTCGGCCGGGGCGGCGCGAGCATCATCTGCAACTGGGCCGGCACGACACACGCCGTGGTGACGCCGTGGCGCCGGATGAGGCGGACCGCCTCGTGCCCGGCGAACACCCGGACCGACACGTTGGTGATGCCGGCGCTGAACCCCTGGATCGACCACCAGAGCCCACCGATGTGGAACCCCGGGATGCCGATCAGGCTCACGTCGTCCGGCCGCCAGTCGATCCAGTCCAGGCCCTCGGAGGCGAGCGCGTCCCGCACCGCGAAGAAGCTGCGGTGGGCCAGCACGACACCCTTGGGGTTGCCGGTCGTGCCGCTGGTGTACACCTGGGCCAGAGGTTGCTCCTCGGACCAGGACGGGTCCAGGTCGCCCTCCTCGTCGGCCTGCCAGCCGGTGAAGCCGGCCAGCGGCACGACCTCACGCAGCTCGGGCAGGTCCGGCCGCAGCGCGTCGACGGTGTCCAGGAGATCCTCGTCGCAGAAGAGGACCGTGCTGCCGGAGTCGCGCATGATGTGCCGGATCTCACCGGCGCGCAGCCGCCAGTTGATGGGGACCAGCACGGTGCCGGTCTTGGCGCAGGCGAACAGGACGTCGTAGTAGTGCTCGGACTCCTTGCCCAGGTAGGCGACGCGGTGCCCGGCCGTGACCCCGGCGCGCCGCAGGGCGTGCGCCGTCCGGTTGCTCGACCGGTGCAGCTGCGCGTAGCTGACCGTACGGTCCTCGCAGTGCACCGCCGGATGGTCGGGCCGCTGCCCGGCGTGGAAGGCGACGACGTCGTGCACCGTGCGCAACTGCGGGTGGTACGCCGTCATCGGCCCGTCCCGTCCGGGACCGCCAGCGTCTCCTCGAGGTACTGCACGATCGCCGGGCCGGACGCGAGGGCCGGCAGCAGGTTCGGGTCGATCTCGATGCCGAACGCAGTCTCCAGCGCCATCATGAGCTGGATCTGGCGCAGCGAGGTCCAGCCCGGGACGGTGTCCGGTTCCAGGCGCTCGGGCAGCTCGTCCGGTGCGACACCGAACACCGAGCCGACCACCTCGCGGACGCGGGTCTCCAACATTGCTACTCCTTGGGTGTCGCGCCGGGGCCCTGCCCCGGGGTGAAGAAACGTCGCGTGATCCGGGAGATGGTGCGGAAGTCGTCCGTGCTCACCTCGTCGAGGGAGATCTCCGTGCCCAGCTCCGCCTCGATCAGGTAGAGCAGCTCGACGAAGTGCATCGAGTTCAGGACGCCCGTGTCCACGAGGTCGTCGTCGAGCCCGACCGAGTCGATGTCCGGGCATCTGGCGCGCAGGAACGTGGTGAGGAACTCCGGGACCGTCTCTGTCGTACTCATGACCCCTCCTGGGGGCGTGTCGGTGCGGGGAGGATCTTCGTGGTGAGCCGGGCGGCCGACGGCTCGTCGGCGCACCGGTGTGCGGCCACGGCCCGTCCCGTGGACAGGCCCGTCGGGATGAGTCGGTTGGTGCGCAGCGCGACGGCCGGATCGCGCAGCAGCGGGTTGGTGTCGCGCACGGTGGCGGAGAACAGCGCGAAGACCGGGTCGATGACCTTGGTCGCCCCGTCGGAGTCCTCGACCTCGACCCAGGCGTGGACCAGGTCGAGCATGCCGACGACCCAGCCGATCCGGGTGACCGCCGGGATGCCGGCCCGGTGGCAGAGCTCGGCCAGGTACCGGCTCGCCGAGTCGCAGCTCGCCACGCCGTGCGTGGTCACCAGGTCCACGTCGTTCTGCAGGGCCTCGGGCAGCTTGACCCAGCGCAGGTCCATGGCGGCGAACTCGGCGGCGATCGCCCGCAGCTCCGGTGAGCGCAGCTCGGCCCGCTCGCCCGTCGTGTGGACGGTGGCGGTGACGGCGAGCTGCGACGCCGTACGGGTGACGGTGTCGCCGCGCTCGGCGTCCGACCCGGCGACGCCGTCGGCGGGCTCGACCGTCAGGTCGTGCACCGCGCCGCCGCAGCGTTCGGGGCGCGGCAGCGCCAGCATGCTGGTCGGCTGCGGGCCGCACGCGTCGGCGGCACACGCGATCCGCAGCGCGAACCGGGAGGCGCGGGGCGCGAGCAGCTCCTCGGTCGACGAGCGCATCCACCGCAGCGAGTAGGCGAAGGCCTGCTCCGGCACGGTCGTGCCGGTGCCGGAGTACAGCGCCAGGTTGAACAGGTCGCGCGAGTCGAAACGCTCCTCGCCCGGGTCGCCACTCGCGGGCAGCCCACGGTCGAGCAACGTGGAGAGCGTGTGGTCGTCGCAGCCGAGGACCTGTCTCGCCGAGGCGCGGTCGACGTCGCCGAGCCGGTGCTCCGGCGGAACCGCGAAGAGCGTGTCCAGCCCTCGGGCCAGTCCGGCGGCCGTCATGACCGCCCCGGGTGTTCGCGCCACATCGTCTTGATGACGCTTCCGGTGCTCAGCACGTACTCGTCCACGGACGTCCAGCCGAGCATCTCGTTGATCTGCACCTGCTCCGGGCCGGCCGAGGTCTCCAGGTAGCCCGGTAGGCCGAGGGCCTCGGCCCGCTTCTGCCCGGCGCGCATGAGGACGTAGCCGACGCCGACCGAGTCGACCCTCCGGCCGAGCACCGCGAACCACACGTGCGGGCTGTCGGGGCGCATCCGGTCCAGCGCGTTGGAGATGCGGACGGCGTGCACCACGGCCCGCGGCCCGGCCAGCAGGCACGCCACCGAGCGCAGCGCCCACCCCCACCACGGCGTGGTGCGCTCGTCGCCGTAGAGGACGAGGATCCCGTCGAGCCGGTCGGCCCGGTACGCGGCGAGGGTGATACCCGAGCTCATCAGCTGGGCGATCACCAGTTCCGCCAGGTAGAGGGCGGTCAGCGCCGACCGGCGCTGCCACCGGGGGAGCGAGCCGGCGGCGGCCCAGATGGCGCCGTTCTCGTACGCCTCGGCGAGCAGCCGGGAGCCCGCCCACAGCTGTCCCCACCCGAGGTCCCGGACCTCGAGCCTGGGCTCCGGGCGCGCGATTGTTCGACTGTTCACATTCCACCCCACGTCCAGACGGGAGCCCGCTGACCTGGGTGAATTTAATGGTCTTGGGTAATCCGCCAGTAATAACAAGACCCCTCCGACGGTGTGCGCCGTTGCGGCGACCTTGAGGGCCGTCGCGCAACGCGGGCCTCGTCGCCCACGAGGACCGCGCCCCTCGCCGGGCTGCTCCCTTCCCCGGGTCGGATCCGGATGCGAGACTGAGTCGTGGCGCGTGACGACCTCGGGAGCCCGCCGGAGCACCACCGCGTCGAGCCGGTGCCGGCGTGATCACCGGCCACTGGGAGGTCGTCGTGGTCGGCGGCCGGATCGCCGGAGCGTGCACCGCCTGGGCTCTCGCGCCGTACGCGGAGCGGGTCCTCGTCCTCGACGCCTCACGGCCCACCGCGTTCTGGCCGCAGCAGTCCACCTGGGACCGCTCCGGCAACCTCGCCTGGGCCGAGCTCGGTCTGCTGGAGACGGTCCTGGCCTGCGGTGCCCCGCCCACCTACGGCGACACCCAGCGCATCGGCGAGGACGTGGTCGAGCGGGTCTACCCGCGCGAGGACGCGTACTCGTACCGGATGAGCGTGCCCCGCGAGGTGCTGGACCCGGCACTGCTGGCCGCGGCGCGCGGCCGGGGCAACGTCACCGTCCGGCGCCCGGCCCGGGTGCGGGACCTCACCATCGACGGAGGCAGGGTACGCGGCGCGACCGTCCGGCACGGTGCCGTCGACAGCGAGGTCACCTGCGACCTGCTGGTGCTGGCCGACGGCCGGCTGTCCCGCAACGCCGAGCGCGTGGGGGCGACCGCCTACCGGGTCGTCGAGTCACCGTGGTTCGCGCTGCTGGCCTACTACGAGAACCTGCCGCTGCCCACCGACCGCTCCTACTTCTCGTTGCAGGACCGCAGCGTCCTCATCTCGACGCCGTGCGGCGACAAGCAGTGGTGCGTGGCGGTGGACCTGCACCAGAGCCTCATCGACGAGACCGGCCGACACCCGGCGCGCTCGTACGAGCGGATGGTGCGCGACGACCCGCATCTCGGCCCGGCCGTCGCCGCCGGGCGTCGCACCACCTCGATCGGCGGCGCCGGGCGGATGCGCATGCTGCGCCGGCCGATGAGCGGGCCCGGCTGGTGCCTGGTCGGCGACGCCGGCTACCACCTGGACCCGGTCACGGCCCAGGGCACCCGGGCCGCCGTGGTCACGGCCCGGATCCTGCGGGACCGGATCGCGGGCGCCGGCCGCGTCGCGGGCGCGGACCTGGTGGGTCTGACCGACGAGCGCGACGCCGCCCTCGACGACGACTGGGCCTACACCGAGCAGATCGTGCGCGGCTGACCGACGCCCCCCACCGGCCTGCGCCCTCCACCGGCCCGCGCCGCCACCGGTCGACGCGCCCTCCACCGGCCCGCGAGCGGATCCGCCGCCGGGGCAGCGCGGGGGTCGGCCCGACCGGCTACGCCACCGGCCGGCTGCCGTTGATGGTCACCCGCTGGCCGTAGCGGGAGTGCGGGTAGTAGTCCCAGACGGCGTGGTGCTGGGTGCAGCGGTTGTCCCAGAACACCAGCGTGTTCGGCGTCCAGCGGACCCGGCAGCTCAGGATCGGCTGCTGGGCGACCCAGCCGAAGAGCATGTCCAGCAGCGCCCGGCTCTCGTGGCGGGAGAGCTGCACGATGTGCGACGTGAAGCCGGCGTTGACGAAGAGCAGCTTGCGGCCGGTCTCCGGGTGGCGTACGACGACCGGGTGCTCGCTCTTCGGCACGACGTACTCCGGCGGCGGGGTGTGACCCTGCCACGGGATCAGGCCGTCGTGGACCGCGGTCAGCCCGTCGAGGAGGGCCCGCATCGGCGGGGAGAGCATCTCGTACGCCAGGTGCATGTTCGCCCAGAGGGTGTCGCCGCCGACGCCGATCTCGGGCGTCCTGGTGACGTAGAGCATCGAGCCCAGCGACGGCTCGGCCTCGGCGGTGCCGTCGGTGTGCCAGTCCTCGCCGGCCACGAACCGCGAGTCCCGGCCGGCGCTGATCTCGAGGACGGCGGGGTCGCCGCCGTCGAGGTCGGCGAGGGGCTGCCGGCGCAACTCGCCGAACTGGCCGGCGAAGCGCTTGTGGTCCTCGGCGGAGAGCACCTGGTCGCGGAAGACCAGCACGTGGTGGGCGAGGAAGGCGCGCCTGACCTCGGCCAGTTGCCCGTCGGACAGTTCGGTGGCGAGGTCGAGGCCGGAGACCTCCGCGCCGATGACCGGAGAGATCGGCCGGACGGTGATGGTGTCGTAGCGCTCCGGCGGGCGGGTCGTCGCCCGCTCGACGGCGGCAAGGACGTGCTCTTCCATTCGTTCCCTCCTGGATTCGGTGTCACAGCCCCCGCGCCAGCAGGTCGGCCACGATCAGCCGGCCGAAGGCGAGGTTGCCGTGGATCGGGTCGTCCCGCTCGCAGAACGCGGCCCGCTGCCGGCCCGCGCCGTCGGTGACCCGGGCCCGCAGGTCCACGATCTCCACGCCGAGCGCGACGAGCGCGCGGCGGATCGTCTCCTGGGCCGCCATGAACACCAGCGGGTCGGACATCCCCGGCACCCGCTGCGGCGGCAGCACCGCGAGGACGCGCAGCCCCAGGTCGAGGGCGTGGCGGTAGAAGGCCAGCGCGTCACGGGCCATGGCGCGCACGATGTCGTCGAAGAGCCCGCTGGCGAGGAAGCCCGCCGGGAAGGCGCCGTCGCCCGCCCGGTAGATCCGCCAGTTCCCGGTGGTGGCGAAGAAGTGGGCGCTGAGCCCGAACGTCGAGACCAGCGGGACGGCGAGCTGCCCGACGTCGGCCACGCCCAGTTCGGCCAGGAAGCCGCGGTGGCGTTCCTGCACGGCGGCGTCGCGGAACACCAGGCCGTCGTCGCGGACGTCGAAGAAGCCGACGTTGAAGTCGCGCCCCGAGCCGACCGGCCCGCCGACGAAGGGCACCCCGGCCGCCGTCGCCGCGCGGGCGATCGGCCCGGCGTGCGAGTCGCCCAGCAACAGGAACCTAGCCGGCGCGGTAGTGGTCGAGGACGGCGTCGTCACAGTAGAGGTCACCTCCGTCGGCGGCGTCGGCGCGGCGGTCCGGGGCCGTGGGATTCGTCGGCCGGCCCCCGCCGCGGGTGCGTTCGAGGGCGTCGAAGAAGTGGCGCATGACGAAGGCGACCCCCGCCGGCGTCACGGCGCGCAGGTTCGGCGCGAAGAAGACCCCCCGGAACGGGAAACCGGTGATCAGCTCGTACGAGGGGAAGTAGTCGACGTGGTCGTGTTCCTGGGCCAGTTGGCCCGCCGCGGCCCGCAGCACGGACTTGGAGTACGTGGTGGCGGTCAACGCGTGCGCCCCGGTCGCCGTCGCGGTGAGCGGCACCGGCGACACGGTCAGCAGGACGGTCAGCCGGGGGTTGGCGGCGCGCAGCAGCGCGACGACGGCGCGGAGGTCCCGGTGCACCTCGGCCACGGTGAAGTTGTGGAAGACGTGCCGCCCGGCGTCGAAGGTGCCCCGGACGGTGCCCGGGCAGACCGGGTGGACGGTGTCGGTCGGCACGTCCCGCCAGGCCTCGGTCAGGCCGAGGGTGAAGATGAGACAGCCCGCCTCGGCGACCGCCCCCCGCATCGCCGCCAGGGTGGACCGGCGGGCGGCCAGCGTCGCCTCCGCCGAGTCGTACCCGTCGGGTTCGACCGACGGGCGGTACGGGTCGAAGAACCGGTCGCCCTCGCGCCAGACCTCGTCGGGCCCGGGGTCGTCCGTCAGCGCCCAGGTCAGCCACTGCCGCAGGGTGGCGGCGGTGTAGATGGCGCCGGTGCGGAAGGAGAACGCGCCGTAGTGGCGGGCCAGGCGCTCGGCCTCGGTCAGCCCCGGCGGGGGCAGCTCGACCTCATGCCAGTTCATCCCCTCGTCGCGCAGGGCGGGACCGAGGTGGCGGGCGAAGCAGGAACCGGCGGTGAGGACCGGATCGTCCGGGTCGAGGCCGAACTTCGGCGTCCACACCTCGTCGATGTCCCGCATCTCCGGCTCGGCCACGGCGGTGCGCCAGAACGACCGCGACGGCAACGACTGGTACGGGTTCATCGCGCCGCCCTCGGGTCGGTGGCCGACGCCGCCTCGTTGATGGCCCCGGCCACCGCGTCCACGTGAGGGGCCCCGACGATGCCGTAGTGGGTGGTGTCGACGAGGTGCCAGGCGAGCCCGGTCAGGTGCCCCCGCCACGTGCGGGCCTGCTCCTGGGGCGCGCCGAGCGCCGGCAGCCCGGCCGTCGGGCGGCCCGCGAGCCAGAGCCGCCCGGGCGTCCCGGCCAGCCGGGGCAGGGTGTGCTGGGCCATGCTCGCCAGGTTGGCCCGGCAGCAGCGCGCCAGCGCGTCCGCGTACGCCGTCGCCGCGGTGTTCCCGCCGGTCGCCGCCCCCAGCTCGTGGGCGAAGAGCGCGGCGAGCCGTTCCTCGTCGTACGCCCCGAAGGCCGGCGCGGCGTCCGGCGGCGGCGGGTCGAGCAGGTACAGCTCGTCCGCCGGCTGCCCGGTCGCCTCGGCCTCCGCCGCCATCCCGAGCGCCACCCAGGCGCCGAACGACCACCCGGCGAGCCGCCAGCGCCACTCGTCGCGGGGGAAGCGGTCCCGCAGCGCGGCGTGGTAGCGCGCGGCCCGCTCCGCGAGCGACCAGGCCGGCTGCCCGGGGCGTGCCAGCGCGGGATCGGCGATCACGCAGACCGTGAGCTCCGGGTCGAGCGCCGACACCAGCGGCCGGTACGCCTGGACGTCGCCGCCGACCGGATGGACCAGGCAGAGCACCGTACGCCCCCGGCCCGCCTGCCAGACCTCCACCGCCACGGCGGGGTCGGCGGCGCGGACCGGCTCGCCGAGGAGCCCCAGCACCTCGGCCAGGCTCACCCGGTGGCTCAGCTGGGACAGGCCGAGGCTGACGCCGAAGTGCTCCTTGACCCGGTCGATCAGGTCCAGCAGTAGCAGCGAGTCGGCCCCCAGGTCGTAGAGGGACGCGGCCGGGTCGAGCGCGTCGACGCCCAGCCAGTCGCAGAGCCACTCGTCGACCTGCTCGGCGGCCGACCGGGCCAGTACGGCGGGTGGCGCGTCCGCCGCGCCGGCCGGCGGCGCGTAGAACTCCCGCACCCGATCCAGCGCGGTGGTGCAGACGAGCACCTGCGGCAGCCGCAGCCGCAGGGCCTGCGCGAAGATCCGGCGCCCCTCGTCCACGGAAAGTCCTACCGCCAGGTGCGCCCGGTGCCGGGCGTCGGTGGGCAGGGCGTCCCGGGCCAGGCCCACCTCGCTCCAGACGTCCCAGCCCACGGAGATCCGCAGCGTGGCGTCGGCCCCGCCCGCCCGGTGCCGGGCGAAGCCGTCGAGCAGCCCGTTGGTGGCGGCGTAGTCGAGCTGGCCGACGCCGCCGAGCTGCGCCGACATCGACGAGCAGTAGACGACGAACGACGGCCGGTGGCGCGCGACCAGCCGCTCCACGAACAGCGCGCCGTACGCCCTGCCGGCCGTGGCCCGCCGCATCGCGGCCGCGTCCCGCCGGCCGATCAGCCCGCCGGCCGCGATCCCCGCGGCGTGGACCACCCCGTCGACCCGTCGGGTCCGGGCGTCGAGCCGGGCCAGCAGTTCGTCGGGTCCGGTCTCGGCCAGGTCGCCCTCGACGAGGTCGACGCGGTCGGCCCACGGCGCCAGCCCGGCCGGCAGCGGCCCGCGCCGTGCCAGCAGGACCACCCGGCAGTCGCCCTGCTCCAGCAGCCAGGCGGCGATGCTCCGCCCGATGCCGCCGGTGCCGCCCAGGACCACGTACACGGCCGGTCCGGTCGGCAGCGGATGCGCGGTCGGCACGGCCGGCTGCGGATGCGTGGCCGGCGGGCGGACCGGCAGCAGCGCCTGCTCCCACCAGTAGCTCCCGCGCAGCGCGAGTCGGCGGGGTGGTGGCGCCTCCTCCGCCAGCAGCGCCGCGAGCGCCGGCGCCCAGTCGGCCGGATCGGGGCCCGGCAGGTCCACCCAGTGGCTCGCGACGTCGCCCTCCTGGGGTGCGACCTCGCAGACCCCGGCGAGCAGGCCCAGCTCCGGCCGGCGTACGTCGTCGTGCACGGGTTGCGCCTGCTGCGACAGCCACCAGGCCCGCAGCCGGGGCCGGCGGGGCAGGGCGGCGACGGCTGCGAGCAGCGCCGCCGGGGTGTCGACGCAGGCCCGGTACGAGTGGGCGAGCGCATCCGCGCCGACCGGCCCGTCGACGGCCAGCGGCAGCGCGTGGAGCCAGTCGACACCGCCGTGCCCGGGCGCGGCCGGCGAGCCGGCGTCGGCGCCGGTCAGCGCGTCGAGCAGCCGGCCCAGCGACCCGGGGTCGGCCGGGTCTGCCTGGTAGCTGTCCGGTCCGAGCCGGGCGAAGCCGTCCGCGGCGGTGACGGCCACCACCCGGGCGTGGGACGCCGCGAAGGCGCGGAGCGCGGCCGGCGGGGGCGGTTCCGCGGCCATGATCACGAGCGTTTCCGGGCGGCGGGCACCGGGGTCGGCCCCCGCGTGCCGCCAGCGCACCCAGTGCGGCTGGTGCAACCACTCGGCCTCGGGCAGCCGCGCCGGCCACGGCTGATCGTCCGCTGCCGCCCCGGGTGACGCCACGTCGGCGGGCGGTGCCACCCCGGGCGACGCCGCCCCGGCTGATGCCGCCCCGGTGGGCGGTGCCGTCCCGGCTGGCAGTGTCGGCCCGGCCGGTGGGGCGGCGCGGGCGAACTCGTGGTCGACGAGAACGAACGCCGGCGGGGGGAAGTCCCAGGGCGGCTGCGCCGGCCCGGCCGGCCACCGGACCGGCCGACCGGCCAGCCAGGCGGCGACGAGGTCGGCCGCCGGCGGCGTACCGGCCGGGCCGGTGACCGCGACGGGTGCCGCCTCGACGGGGGTGACCTCGACGGCGGTCGCGGTGCGCAGCCAGGCCACGGCGGCGGCCGTGTCGGCGCAGACGGCCGCCGCCCGCCACCGGCCCGGCGGGCGGCCCGCCTGGAGGTGGCGCAGCACCCGGTGGTAGGCCTCGGGCCGGGCCGCCAGGTAGTCGGCGACGCGGGCGGCGTCGGCACGCAGGCCGGCCGCGCTGCCGCTGGCGAGCAGCACCACCGGTACGCCGGGACCCGGCGGGGTCTCCGGCCCGGCGTCGACCTGCTCGACCGCCTCGCAGACCAGGTGGGCGTTGGTGCCGCCGATGCCGAAGCTGCTCACCGCCGCCACGCGCGGCCGGTCGACGGGCCAGGGGCGGGCCTTCGTGGGGATGTGGAACGGGGCCGGATCGGGGCCCAGCCGTGGATTGAGGCGACGGAAGTCGACGTTCGGCGGGATCAGCCCGTGGTGCACGGCCAGCACGGCGCGGACCAGGCCGACCACCCCGGCCGCCGCGCCGAGATGACCGATCTGGCTCTTCACCGAGGCCAGCGCGACGCGACCGGATTCGGCAAGGTCGAACGCCTGGCGTAGCGCCGCCACCTCCACCGGATCGCCCAGCTCCGTGCCGGTGCCGTGCGCCTCCACGTAGCCCACGTCACCGCTGGTACGCCCGCTGCGACGCAGCGCGGTACGGATCACCTCACGCTGGCCGGCGACCGACGGCGCGGCGTAGCCGATCTTCTCCGCGCCGTCGTTGTTGACGGCCGACCCGGCGATCACGGCGTAGACGGTGTCGCCGTCGCGCCGGGCCAGCCGCAGGGGCTTGAGCACGACCACGCCCACCCCGCTGGCGCCGACGGTGCCGCCCGCGTCGTCGCTGAACGGCCGGCAGTGCCCGTCCGGGGAGAAGATGTGCTGCGGTTGGTAGCGGTAGCCGGCCGTCAGCAGCGGGTCCACCAGCACGCCGCCGACCAGCATCACGTCGCTGTCGCCCTGGCGCAGCAGCCCGGCCGCGACGTGGACCGCCACCAGCGAGCTGGCGCAGGCCGCCTGCACGGTGAAGGCCGGACCGGTCAGCCGCAGGTGGTAGGCGACCTTCGTGGCCAGGAAGTCCTTCTCGTGGTGCAGCGCCAACTGGAAGGAGTCCGGCAGCCGCGCCGGATCGGCTTCGCGCAGCATCGTCTGGAAGTACGTGTTCTCGCCGCAGCTGGCCAGCAGGCCGACCCGCTGCCCGGCGGGATCGGCGATGCCGGCGTGCGCCAACGCCTCGACGCAGCTCATCAGCAGGTGCCGCTGCTGCGGATCCATCAGCCGCGCCTCCTGCCGGCTGATGCCGAAGTGCCCCGGGTCGAAGCCGAGCACCCCGGCCAGCTGGCTGCGGGCGCCGACCAGGCCGTCGGCGGCGTCGAAGTGCTCGATGCCCCGGTCGCCGGCCTCCACCATCGCCCAGAAGGCGGCCAGGTCGGCCGCGCCGGGCAGCCGGACGGCCATCCCCACCACGGCGACCGGCTCGTCCGCTGGGCCGGCGACGGCTCCGTCCCGCCCGCCCACCGCCACCTCCGTGGCCCCCCGCTCGGTGAGGAACCGGGCGAGGCGGCGGATGGTGACGTGCTCGAAGAGGTCGGGGATGCTCAGCGGCAGCCCCTCGGCGGCGCAGCGCAGGTGGAAGCGCATCAGGTCGAGGCTGCCCACGCCTTGGTCGAAGAAGCGCCGGTCAGGTGCGATCGGCGTCCCGACGACCTCCTCGAAGAGCCCGGCCAGCCGAGACTCCAGGACCGACATGACCGGCGCCGGCGCGGCGACGTCCGTCCGCAGCTCCTCGCCCGGTGCGGTCAACGCGCGGCGGCGGTCCAGCTTCCCGCTGGCGGTACGCGGCAGCTGCGGCAGCCGCCGGAACCGGTCCACCCGCACGTACCCGGGCAGGAGCCCCGCCAGATGACCGGTCAGCTCCTGCGGGGACGGTGGATCCGCCCGCAGCTCCAGACAGGCGACCAGGTGCGGATCGTCGCGGACCACCACGGCGTTGACGATCGCCGGGTGCGTCAGCAGGGCCGCCTCCACCTGGCCCAGCTCCAGCCGGTGCCCGCTCACCTTCACCTGCTGGTCGTCGCGGCCCAGGTAGTGCAGCAGGCCGTCCCGGTCGAACCGGGCCTGGTCGCCGCTGCGGAAGAACCAGCCGTCACCGGGCAGCTCGACGAAGCGGGCCCGGTCGAGCGCCGGATCGTCCAGGTAGCAGGGCGCCACCAGCTCCCCGCCGATCAGCAGCTGCCCGGGGCAGCCCGGCGGCACCACCTCGTCGGCGGAGTCCACCACCCGCAGCCACGTGTTGGCGACCGGGCGGCCGATGGCGGGGCGGGTCGGCCAGGTGGCCGGGTCGCCGTCGAGGCAGAGGCTGCTGACCACGTGGGTCTCGGTCGGGCCGTAGTGGTTGAACAGGCGCGCACCGGGCAGGCCGGCGAACCAGCGGCGGATGCTGTCGGTGCAGATGAGCTGCTCGCCGGCGGTGACGACCTCCCGCAGCCGGGACGGGTACCGGCCGAGGCGTACGCCGTGCTCGGCCAGGAGTTGCAGGGCGACGTACGGCAGGAAGATCCGCTCGATGCCGGCGGCGTCGAGGTGCGCCAGCAGCGCCGGCATGTCCTGCCGCCACCCGGGCCGGGGCAGGTGCAGGGTGCCGCCGCCGCAGAGCGTGCCGAAGATCTCCTGGAAGGAGACGTCGAAGGAGAGCATGGAGAACTGCAGGGTCGCTGCCGCGCCCGCCAGGCCGCCGGCCTCGCCCTGCCAGTGCAGGAGGTTGACCAGCAGGGCGTCGCCGACCTGCACCCCCTTGGGCGTGCCGGTCGAGCCCGAGGTGAAGAGCGTGTAGAGCGGGCGGCCGACGTACGACGGCGCGACGGGCGTGGCCGACCGGGACAGCACCACCGGGTGCCGGGGGTGGGCGCCCTCGTCGATCACGTCGAGGGCGGGCTCGTCGCCGGGCGCCAGCAGCACGCAGAGCGGGTCGACCTGGCCCAGGACCTGGCGCAGCAGCGCCGGCGGGTAGGCCCGGTCGAGCGGCACGACGGTCAGGTTGAGCCGGGCCGCCGCGAGCAGCGCCACCACGTGCTCCACCGACGGCGCGAAGAACAGGGCGACGCGGTGCCGGTCGCCGGTCGACACCGGATGGTCCCGCAGCAGTTCGGCGGCGAGCCCCGAGGCGTACGCGTCGAGGTCGGCGTAGCTGAGGCGACGGTCGCCGGCGACCAGCGCGGTCGCGGTCGGCTCCGCCCGCACCCGCCGGGCGAAGGCCTCGGCCACGGTGGGGAAGGCCACCGGGGTACGCGAACCCCGGCCGGGCTCGGGCAGGCCGCGGCGGTAGGGCCGCACCAGCTCGGCCAGCGTGCGCGGGCCGGTGCCGGTCAACGCGTCGAGGCCGCGCCGGAACAACTCGGCCGCCGCCGCCACGTCAGCGGCGTCGAAGTGCTCGTCGGCGTACTCCCAGAGGCAGTCGAAGCCGGACTCGTGCGCGACGACCGAGAGGGTGAGCGGACACTTGGCCTCGGTCGGGGCCAGCCAGACCGGCCGGGAGGCGCAGCCGGGCAGTGCCAGCGCGGAGAAGTCGGTGTTGTCGAGGACGAAGAGGAAGTCGAACAGCGGCGCGTCGGCACCGAAGTCGTGGTCGGCGACGGCGTGCGCGAGCGCCACGTCCTGCGCGTCGAGCACCGCGCGTACGGCGTCAGCCTGTCGGCGCAGCTGCGCCCGCAGCTCCTCGGCGGGGGCCAGCGCCAGGGGCAGCAGCACCGTGTTGGCGAACATGCCGACGCTGGCCTCGAAGTCGCGTACGGGCCGGTTCGCCACCGGGCTGGCGACGCGCGGATGGGTGCGGCCGGTCACCCCGTGCACGGCCCAGCCGAAGAGCGTCAGCAGCAGCGGGAAGCGGGTCAGTCCCAGCTCGGCGCCGAGCCGGTCGAGGGCGGCGCGGCGTTCCGGGCCGATCGTGGTGTGGAGCAGGTGGTCCCCGCTGCCGCTGTGCTCCCGGATCGGCCGCAGCGGCGCGGCGACCTCCGCCACGTCGGCGTAGTGGCCGCGCAGGGCGTCGCGTCGTGCCCGGTAGGCCGGCTGGGCGAACCACTCGGCCTGCCACCGGGCGTAGTCCAGCGGGGTCGGGGCGGGCTCGTCCTCGTCCTCGGTCGTGCCGGCCAGCGCCGCCGCGTACGCGGCCGACAGCTCGCGGAACAGGACGTCGAGCGACCAGCCGTCGACCGCGATGTGGTGCAGGTGCAGCAGGAGCACCCCGCCGCCGTCGCGGGCCAGCCAGTACGCCCGCAGCATGCGCGGCTGCCCGAGGTCGAAGGGGACGGCGAAGAGGGCACGGGCGCGCTCGCGCCACCCGGCCCCGTCGCCGGCCTCGGTCCCGGCCCGGTCGCCGGCCCCGGCCCCAGCTCGGTCGTCGGCCTCGGCTCCGGCTCCGGCTCCGGCCTCGTCGGCGTCGGGAGCGGGAGTGGGCTCGCGCCACGGGTCGTAGGGTTCGCCGACCTCCTGGCGCAGCCCCTCCGGCGTGGCCCGGAAGGCGGTCCGCAGCGCCGCGTGACGCGCCACCACCCGGCGCAGCGCGTGCCGCAGCGCGTCGACGTCGACCCGGCCGCGCAGCTCGAAGGCGAGCCCCACGTGGTAGGCGGTGGACGCCGGCGACCGTTGCTGCAACAGCCAGAGCCGCTGCTGCTCCGAGGTGGCCGGTGCGGACCGGGCCCCGGACGGGGGAGCCGGCACCGGGTACGGCGAGCCGGTCACGGTGCCGGCCGTCGCGACCGCCGCGGCCAGCTCGGCGAGGTCGCCGCCCAGCACCACCGCCTGCGGCACCTCGGCGCTCCAGCGCCGCTGGATCTCGAAGCGCAGCCGCAGCGCCTTCAGAGAGTCCCCGCCGCTGGCGATCCACCGGTCGTCCGGTCGCAGGTCGGGCACGCCCAGCACCTCACCGGCCAGCCCGAGCACCGCCCGCTGCCACGCCGTGCCGGCCGCCTCGGCGGGGCCGCCGTCGCGCCCGTCGTGCGCGGGCGGATCGTGGCGTTCCTCGCGCCCGTCGCGCGCGTGCGGGTCGCGGCGTTCCTCGCGCCCGTCGTGCGGGTGCGGGTCGTCGCGCCCGCCACGCCGGGGCGGGTCCTCGCGCCCACCACGCCCGGGCGGGTCGTCCCGCCCAGCACGCCAGGGCGGGTCGTCGCGCCGCAGCAGCGCGTCGGCGTCCACCTTGCCGTTCGGGGTCAGCGGCAGCGCCCCGACCCGGTGGACCCGGTGCGGGCGCAGGTACGGCGGCAGGGTCGCGGCCAGGTGCCGGTCGAACTCCGCGAACGAGAGATCGGGAGCCGTCACCAGGTACGCCAGCAGCTCGTTCGTGCCGTGCGCCGGGTCGCGCCGGGTGCACACGTACGCCTGCCGGACCCCCGGGTGGGCGAGGACCTGCCGCTCCACCTCGCCGGGCTCGACCCGGAAGCCCCGGACCTTGACCTGCCGGTCGACCCGGCCGACGTACTCGACGCGGCCGGCGGCGTCGGCGCGCACGAGGTCACCGGTGCGGTAGTGGCGGCCGGCGGAGCCGTCCAGCCAGGGCAGCCGGACGAAACGCTCGGCGGTCTCCTCGGGCAGGTTGCGGTAGCCGGCCGCCAGCGCCGCGCCGCCCAGGTACAGCTCGGCGACCTCGCCGGGCACGGCGACGCGGACGCCGTCGACCACCAGGTGCGCGTCGGTGCCGGGCAGCACCCGGCCGATCGGCACCACCTCGGCGTCGAAGTCGCGGGGGATCGGATGGCACAGGGCGAACGTGGTCGCCTCGGTGGGCCCGTAGACGTTGTGCAGCCGGGTGCGGCTGGCGGGGTTGTCGCGGTACCAGCGGCGGATCAGTCGGGCGTTGAGCTGCTCGCCGCCGACGAGCACCTGGCCGACGTCGGCGAAGCAGTGCGGCCGTTCGTCGACCACCGTGTTGAACAGCGCCACGGTGATGAAGAGCGTGTCGATCCGTTCCCGGCGCAGCGCGGCGTCGAGCAGGTGCGGCGTCGCCACCGTCTCGTCGTCGAGGACGACGCAGCAGCCGCCGGTCAGCAGCGGCACCCAGACCTCGAAGCTGATCGCGTCGAACGCCGGGTTGGCGAGGCTCGCGTAGCGGGCCGCCGGGGTCAGCGCGACGTAGCCGGGGCGGGCCAGCCGCAGGACGCCCGCGTCGCGCACCTCCACGCCCTTGGGGCGGCCGGTGGTGCCCGAGGTGTAGAAGACGAACGCGACCGGCGCGGGCGGCCCGTCCGACCCGGTCGCCGGGTCTCCCGCGAGCAGGGCCTCCGCCGGCAGCGGGCGGATCCCGTCGGGCAGGTCGCCGGGCGCGTCCGGGCCGTGGACCACCGCCACGGCGCCCGAGTCGCGCAGCATGTGGTCCCGCCGCGCGGGCGGGCTCTGCCGGTCCAGCGGCACCACGGTCGCGCCGAGCCGCAGGATGCCGAGCATGACGCAGACCAGCCGCCAGCCGCGCGGCAGGTGCACCGCGACCGCCTGACCCGGGCGGGCCCCGGCCCGGTGCAGGGACCGGGCGACGGCGGCGCTGGCGGCGTCCAGCTCGGCGTAGCTGAGGCGCCGCTCGCCGTCGGCCACCGCGACCGCGTCGGGGGTACGGCTGGCCTGGGCGAGCACGGCGTGCGCGAGACCGGGACCCTGGACCATCACGCCTCCCGTACGGCCGGCGTCGTCGGACGGGCGTCGCAGAGCCGGTCCATCTCGCCGCGCAGCAGCGCGGCGACCCGCAGCACCACGGCGCTCTCCAGGATGTCCCAGTGGTCGCAGTGGACCTGTTCCAGCAGGAAGTCGGCCTCGCCGCGCCGGTGCCAGAAGGCGCGCACCTCGCGCAGGAAGGCATCGTCGCGCCCGGCGGTGGCCTGCAACAGCACCAGCCGGGCCGGCGACGCGGGGGTCGGATAGTCGCGCATGGTGGACCGGTTGTGGTTGTAGACGCGGTGGTACTGGTCGATCTGCTCGTCGTCGATGCCCGGGTACATCCCGTTGAACTTGATGAGCTTGTCGCGGAACTCGGCCATGTCCACCGGCTCGATCGCGCCCCGATGGGCCGGGTCGTCGGTGCCCAGGGTGTCCAGCAGGACCACGCTCAGCCCCCGATGCCCGGCGAGGGCCAGCCGGCGTCCCATCTCGTACGCGACCAGCCCGCCGTAGGAGAGCCCGGTGAGCACCACCGGCCCGTCCAGCAGGTGCGCGACCTGCCCCAGGTAGGCCTCGGCCATCGCCTCCACGGTGGGCAGGAACTCCTCGCCCGGGTTCACCCCCGGCGACTGGATCCCGTACACGCCGAGGGACTCCGGCAGCGCCTTGGCCAGCGACAGGTAGCAGAACGCGGTGCCGCCAGCCGGGTGCACGCAGATGACCCGGCCGGCGCCGTCGCCCGCCCGGAACTCGATCAGGTTGCTCGGCGGCCGGCCCGACGCGCCCCGCCGCAGCCGGCCGCCCAGCGCCTCGATCGTCGGGTGCAGCATGATCTCGTGGACCGGCAGCGGCTCGCCGAACGCCTCGCCGATCGCGTGGGCCAGCTTGATCGCCGAGATCGAGGTGCCGCCCACGTCGAAGAACCGGTCGCCGATGCCGATCTCCGGGTGCAGCAGCAGACGCTTCCAGATCTGGTAGAGGGTCAGCTCGATCTGGTCGCGCGGGCTGGCCAGGTTGACCTGCCAGGGCGCGCCGGTACGGGCCAGCCGCAGCACCTCGTCGCGGTCGAGCTTGCCGTTGGCGGTCAGCGGCAGTTGCGGCAGCTCCACGAAGAGCGACGGGATCATGTAGCCGGGCAACCGTCGCGACAGCGCCTCGCGCCACTCGCTGACCAGCAAGGGCGCCGCCCCGCCCCGGGCCACCCCGACGACCAGCCTCGGCTCCCCGGCCGCGTCCGAGTCGACCAGCACCGCCGCCTCGCGTACGTCCGGCCGGTCCCGCAGCGCGGCCTCGATCTCGCCCAGTTCGATGCGGAAGCCCCGGATCTTGACCTGGTTGTCGCGGCGGCCGAGGTACTCGATGTTCCCGTCGGGCAGCAGCCGGGCCAGGTCGCCGGTGCGGTAGAGCCGTTCCCCGGGCACGAACGGGTCGGGAACGAACCGCTCGGCGGTCGCCCCCGGCCGGCCCAGGTAGCCGCGGGCCACCCCGGCGCCACCGATGTGGATCTCGCCGGTGACCCCGACGGGCACCGGCTCCCGCCGCTCGTCGAGCAGGTGGACGCGGGTGTTGGCGATCGGCCGGCCGATCGGGCACCGCCGGGCGGACGGCTGCGGGTCGAGGTAGGCGGTGCTGTAGACGGTGGTCTCCGTCGGCCCGTACCCGTTGAGGACCCGCAGCCCGGGCAGGGCCTCCTGCATCCGGTGCAGGCCCTGCTCCGGCAGCGGTTCGACCCCGACCAGCAGTTGGCGCAGCGCCGACCCGGCCAGGCGGGCCGCCGGATTCTCGTCGATCCACCGGACGAAGGCCGGCGGCAGGTAGGCCTGCACGACGCGGTGCTCGCGCAGCCAGCCCATCAGCGCCGCCGGGTCCCCGCGCAACTTCTCCGGTACGAGGTGCAGGGCCCCGCCCGTGGTCAGCGGCAGGAAGATCTCCTGCACCGAGACGTCGAAGCCGACGCTCGACCAGAGCGCCGCCGCCTCCCCCTCGGCGGCGCCGAGCCGCGACACCCAGTGGTCGAGCAGGTTCACGACGCCGCCGTGGGCGACCGCGACGCCCTTGGGGCGGCCCGTCGAGCCCGACGTGAAGATCACGTACGCCAGGTTGGCGGGGTGCACGACGACGCCGGGCGGACCGTCGTGGCGCCCCTCGGCCTCGACGGCGGCCAGGTCGTCCTCGCCGAGCACCAGGGCCGGCGCCGCGTCGGCGACCATGCCGGCGAGCCGCTCCGGCGGCAGGGCCGGGTCCAGCGGCAGGTAGGCGGCCCCGGCCTTGAGCACGCCCAGGATGGCGACGATCAGCCCGGCCGAGCGCCGCGCGTGCAGGCCCACCACCTGGTCGCGGCGTACGCCCCGGGCGATCAGCGCGTGCGCCAGGCGGTTGGCCCGCCGCTCCAGCGTGGCGTAGTCCAGCCGCTCGTCGTCGTCGGCCACGGCGAGGGAGTCGGGGTGCCGCCGCGCCTGCGCCGCGATCCGCCGCACCACGTCCGCCGGGTCGGCGAGCGGTCGCGCGGTGCGGTTCCACTCGACCAGCAGGCGGTGCCGCTCGTCCGCACCGAGCAGCCGCAGCGCGCCGACCGGGGCCGACGGATCGGCCGCCACCTGGGCGAGCAGGCGCACGAAGTGCCCGGCCAGCCGGGCGATCGTCGCGGCGTCGAAGAGGTCGGTGTTGTACTCGAAGATGACGTGCAGCTCGTCGGCGTGCTCCATCACCTCGACCGACAGGTCGAACTTGGCCGCGCCGGTGCTGCTCGACAGGGGCCGCAGCACCAGGCCGGGCAGCTCCAGCCGGCCGCGCGGGATGTTCTGGAGCACCAGCATCACCTGGAACAGCGGCGAGTAGCTGGTGTGCCGCTCCGGGTTGAGCGCGTCCACGAGCTGCTCGAACGGCAGATCGGGATGGGCGTACGCGTCGAGCAGGTGCCGGCGGACGTCGGCCAGCAGCGCCGCGAAGGACTGCTCCGGGTCCAGCCGGTTGCGGATCACCACCGTGTTCACGAAGTGGCCGATCAGGCCCTCGACGTCACGGTGGTTGCGGTTGGCGAACGGGGTGCCGACGCAGACGTCGTCCTGCCCGCTGTAGCGCCACAGCAGCACCGACAGGGTGGCCATGAGCGTCATGAAGAGCGTCGCGTCGCCGGCCCGGCCCACCTCCCGCAGGCCCCGCAGCACCGCGGCGTCCACAGTCGTGCCGTGGGTCTCGCCCCGGTAGCGCTGCACTGCCGGGCGGGGCCGGTCGGTCGGCAGGGCCAGCAGCGCGGGCGCACCGGCCAGGGTCCGCGTCCAGTAGCCGAGCTGGCGCTCCAGCTCGCCGCCGCCGAGGTGCCGACGCTGCCACAGCGTGTAGTCCGGGTACTGCACGGGCAGCTCGGCCAGCGCGGGAGCCTCGCCCCGTGCGTACGCGGCGTAGAGGGCGGTGACCTCGCCGATCAGGATGCCGACGGACCAGCCGTCGGCCACCATGTGGTGCACGGTGAGCAGCCAGCGGTGCTCGTCGGGCGCCAGCCGCAGCAGGGCGGTGCGGAGCAGCGGGCCGGCGGCCAGGTCGAACGGCGCCCGCGCCTCGGCCTCGGCGGCCTCGTCGGCCCGGCGGAAGCGCTCCGGGCGGGGGAGCGCGGTGAGGTCCGCGACCGGCAGGGCGACCGGCCCGGCGGGCCGCACCACCTGGCAGGGCTCCTCGTCGACGAGCGCGAAGACGGTACGCAACGCCTCGTGCCGGCGCACCACCTCGGTCAGGGCGCGGGCCAGCGCCGGCACGTCCAGGGCGCCCACGACGTCGAACGCGACCGGGTTGTTGTAGAAGGGGTTGCCGGGGGAGAGCTGGTCGAGGAACCAGAGCTGCCGTTGGGCGAACGCGACCGGCACCGGTGCGTCCGGTCGCGGCCGGCGGGGGATCGTGTCCGCGTCGGCGCCGGTCAGGATCGCGACCAGCTCCTCCTTGTGCGCCTTGAGGTCGGCCAGCAGGTCGGGCGTGAGGACCTCGCGGGAGCCCGTGAGGCGCAGCCGGTCGCCGTCGACCCGCAACCCGACCGCGTGCCGGTTGAGCGTGTCGAGCAGCTCGTAGGCGTTCACAGCTCGACCGTGATCGTGTCGGTGGCGGAGGCGTCGGGCGCGGCCGGCTCCGCCCCGGGACGGCCGCCGCCGAGCAGCGCGTAGACCAGCCGGTGCGAGGGGTCCAGGTCGAACAGGGCGGGCAGCTCCGCCGTATCCAGGGCGCCGACGCCGCACAGGCCGAGACCGTGCTCGGGGGCGGCCATCGTCAGCAGCTGGGCCATGGCGCCCGCCTCGATCGCGGTGAAGGTCGCACTCTGCTCCTGGTAGAGGGGCTCGATGGCCGCGCGCTGCGCCACGAGGAACAGCGCGAACGCGGCGGCCTCGAAGACCGGCCGGTTGACGAAGTAGTCGAAGGCGTCCGGGCTCAGCTCACGGTCGCGGCCGAGCGCCAGCAGCCGGTGCGCCGTCGGGTCGTGGTAGTACGCCCCGCCCGGCACCCCGTCGACGCGTCCCGCCTTGACCAGGACGTACGTCTGTACGGCGTAGGTGCCGCCGGCCGAGCCGTACTGGAACTTGGCCCGACCGTCGACCTCCCGCTGGGCGAGGGTGGCCAGCAACCCGCCGAGCGCCTCCGCCGGCAGCGGGTCCGCGGCGAAGCGGCGCACCGTGCGGTAGCCGGTGTAACGCCGGTCGTACGCCGGGTCGGCCGGCGCGGTCAGCGCGACCGCCGGGGTGTCGGGCGCGAAGCCGCGACGGCCCCGCCCGTCGGAGGTGAACGCGGCGCGCGCGGCCGGGTCCTCGACCACCGTGGCGGCCCGCTGCGCGGTCGCGACGACGGCCCGCTCGGCGGTGTGTTCGCGGAACATCCGCAGCAGGTCGGCGAGGGTCGGCTGGCGCATCAGCCGGGCCAGCTTCGGCCGGAAGCCCAACTCGCCGGCGAGGGCGTTCGCGATCCGGACGACGTCGATCGACGTGGCGCCGAGCATCAGCAGGTTGGCGTCGGGCGCGACGACGGGCAGGTCGAGGATCCCGGTGACGATCCCCACCAGCCGGTTCTCGGCCGGGTCGGTGAGCACCGGCGCCTCGACCGGGGGCTCGGCCGACGGCTTCGGCTCGGGCAGCAGGGCCCGGTCGACCTTGCCGTTGGCCGACAGCGGCAGCGCGTCGAGGACGGTGAACGACGACGGCACCATGTACGCCGGCAGCCGCTGCTCCAGGTACGCGACGAGGGCGGCGGGCCCGGGCGCGCGACCGTCCGGCACCACGTACGCGGCCAGCCGCTTCTCGCCCTGCGCCTGACCGAGCAGCCGCAGCGCGGCGGCGCGTACGCCCGGGTGGCCCTCCAACGCCGCCTCGATCTCACCCAGCTCGATGCGGTAGCCGTGGACCTTCACCTGGCCGTCCTCGCGGCCGAGGAACTCGATCGTGCCGTCCGGGCGCAGCCGGCCCAGGTCGCCGGTGCGGTAGAGCCGCTCCCCGCTGACCGGGTGGACGACGAAGCTGGCCGCCGTCGCCGCCTCGTCGCGCCAGTAGCCCCGCGCCAGCCCGGCGCCGCTGATCCAGAGGTCGCCGGTGGCCCAGGTGGGCCGGGGACGCAGGACGTCGTCCAGCACGTGGACCCCCTGGTGGGCCAGCGCCCGGCCGTACGGGATGCTGCGCCAGGCCGGATCGACCTCGTCGACCGGGTGGTGGATGGACCAGATCGACGCCTCGGTGGCGCCACCGAGGCTCTCGACCCGGATCCCCGGCAGCGCCTTGCGCAGCCGGTCGGGGAGGGTGAGCGGGATCCAGTCCCCGGAGAGCATGGCCAGCCGCAGCGACGCCGGCAGCGGATGGCCGGCGTCGGCGTCGTCGAGCAGCATGCCGGCCAGCGCCGGCACCGAGTTCCAGACGCTGACCCGGTGGGCGTGGGCCACCTCCCGCCAGCGGGCCGGATCGCGGGCCAGCTCCGGGTCGAGCGTCACGACCGCCGCGCCGGCCGCGAGGGTGCCGAAGATGTCGAAGACGGAGAGGTCGAAGCTGAGCGCGCTGACGGCCAGGACCCGGTCGGCCGGCCCGACACCGAAGCGCGTGTTGACGTCGAGCAGCGTGTTCACCGCACCGCGATGGTCGATCGTCACCCCCTTCGGCGTGCCGGTGGACCCGGACGTGTAGATCACGTACGCGACGTCGGTCTCCGCCAGGTCGACCGGCCGCAGCGCCGGCCCGCCCGCACCGACGGCGTCCGCGTCCACCACCAGGCGCGCGACGCCCTCGGGCAGGGCCACCCGGTCCGACCCGGTCAGGACCAGCCCCGCCCCGGCCCGCTGGAGCACCCGGGCCACCCGCTCGGCCGGCCAGTCGGGGTCGAGCGGCAGGTACGCGCCCCCGGCGTGCAGGACCGCGAGGGTGGCGACGACCTGCTTCCAGCCCCGGTCGAGCAGCACCGCGACGAGCTGGCCGGGTCCGACGCCGTGGTCCTGGAGCCGCCCGGCCAGCCGCCGTGCCTCGACGCGTACGGTGGCGTGGTCCAGGTGCCGGTCCGGGGCGAGCACGGCGGGCGCGGCGGGGGTCGCCAGCGCCTGCCGGTCGACCAGCTCGTGCAGGAGCCCGCGATCGGCCGGCGGGGTCGCCGGCACGGGCGGGGCGAGCGGCCCGTCCAGCGTGCCGTACCAGGCGTCCGGCTCCGCCAGCCGCCCGAGCAGCTCCCGGTACGCCGCGAACATCTCGGCGACCAGGCCGGCGGGGAAGAGTTCGTCGATGCTGTCCCAGTTGACGTGCAGCCGCCCGCCGGCCTCCAGGACCGTGTGGTCGATCCACACCTGCGGGGTCTGGGTGATGCCGTGCAGCACCTCGCCGCCGAGCGCCGCCGCGAGGCCGCTGTCGCCGACGTCGGGGGCCGATTCGGTGAGCGTGCTGTTGAAGACGACCGGCAGGGCCGCGTGGCGGGTGCCCCGGGCGCGGGCGAGTTCGCGGTTGACCCGTACGCCGCTGACCGCCGAGTGGTCGATGTCCTGCCAGAGCTGCTCCTGCACCGCACGGGCCCGGGTCACGAAGTCGACCCCGGCCGCCACGTCGACCTCCAGCAGCACCAGCGAGGTGAAGTCGCCGATCACCGCGTTGATGCCGGGATGCAGCGGCAGCCGGTTGAACAGCGGCAGGCTCAGCGTGAAGCGCGACTGGCGGCTCCACCGGGCCAGCACCTGCGCGAACGCGGTCACCAGCAGCACCGACGGGGTCACCTGGTGCCGGCCGGCGAGCGCCTTCAGCCGGCTCCAACGCTCTGCCGGCACCACCTCGTCGTAGCGGGTGAAGCGCGGCCGTTCGACGCTCTCCGGCTGCCGTTCCAGCGGGAGCTGCGGCGCGGGGGCCAGCGTGCCGACCCGCTCCCGCCAGTAGCCGAGGGCCCGCTCGTAGCGCGGCGTGCGCCGCAGGGCCCGTTCGGCCAGGACGTAGTCGCGGAAGGTCACCGCGAGCGGTGGCAGGTGGACGTCCGGGTCGGCGTAGAGCAGCGCCAGCTCGTGTTCCAGGATCTGCCCGCTGGCCGCGTCGAGGATCAGCGCGTCGAGGCTGACGTGCAGCCGCGCCTCGCCGTCGAGCAGCGTCACCGCGAACTCGAACAGCGGCCAGCGGCCGGCGTCGAACACCTGGTGCGACATCCGCTCCCGGGTCTCGCCCAGCCGACGGTCGGCGGTGTGCGGGTCGAGCCCGCGCAGGTCCTGCCGGGCCATCGCGTAGCGCGGCACGCTCGGCAGGACCCGCTGGACGCCGTCGTGGAAGACCGCGCGGAGCATGTCGTGGCGGTCGACCAGCCGGTGCAGCGCCCGGGTGAAGCGCTCCTCGTCGAAGTCGCGCAGCCGCAGCTCGCTGTAGCCGTGCGCGCCGACGCCACCGAGTTCGATGGTGGACCCGCGGCCCACCCAGTAGGCCTCCTGGATGTCGGTGAGCGGGAACGGCTCGTACCGGCCGGCGGGATCTGTGACGAGCGACGGCAGGGCGTCGACGGCGGGGGAGTCGGGCCCCGCCAGCTCGGCCGCCAGGTCGGCCAGGACCGGCTTCTGGAAGAGGGTACGCAGCGACAGCCGCGCCGACATCCGCTCGTTGATCGCGTGCACGAGCCGGGTCGCCAGCAGCGAGTGGCCGCCCAGCGCGAAGAAGTCGTCGTGCGCGCCGACCCGGTCGCGGCGCAGCACCTCGGCCCAGATGGCGGCCATCCGGGCCTCCCGGTCGTCGCGCGGCGCGACGTAGGCGGTGGCGACGTCGGCCTGCTCCGGCGCGCGCAGGGCCCGCCGGTCCAGCTTGCCGTTGGCTGTCAGCGGCAGCCGCTCCAGCACCACCCAGCGGGTCGGCACCAGGTGCTCGGGCAGCCGGCGCCGCAACTGCTCGCGGGCCGCCTCGGCGGTGACGTCACCGACCAGGTAGCCGACCAGGTGCGGATCGCCGGGGGTGTCCTCGCGCAGCAGCACGGCCGCCTCGCGGACGCCGGGAACGTGCCGCAGGGCGGCCTCCACCTCGCCCGGCTCGACCCGGAAGCCGCGCACCTTGACCTGGTCGTCGGCGCGCCCGACGAATTCGATGGTCCCGTCGGCCCGGCGGCGGACCAGGTCGCCGCTGCGGTACATCCGCTCGCCAGGCCCGGCGAACGGGTCCGGCAGGAACCGCGCCGCGGTCGCCGCCGGCCGGTTGAGGTAGCCGCGCGCCAGGCCGGACCCGCCGATGTAGAGCTCGCCGAGCACGCCCGCCGGCACCGGCTCGCACCGCTCGTCGAGCACGTAGAGCCGGGCGTTGGCGATCGGCCGGCCGATCGGCGGCAGGGCCGGCCAGTCGGCCGCCGCCTCGGTGGCCAGCGTGAACTGGCTGACCACGTGGGTCTCGGTCGGGCCGTACTGGTTGTAGAGGTACCGGCCGCCCAGCCCCACCACCAGGGCCCGGACGTCGTCGTTGACCCGCAGCGCCTCGCCGGCGGTGACGATCTCGCAGCCGGGCGCGAGCGGGGCGACGGCCCCGGTGAGACCGGCCAGCTGGTGCAGCACGGCCGCCGGCAGGAACGCCCGCCGTACGCCCTGCTCGGCCAGGACGTGGCGCAGCCGGGCCAGGTCCCGGCCGCCCTCCTCGCCGATCAGCACCAGCGTGCCGCCCTGGCAGAGGGTGCTCCAGATCTCCTGCGCGGAGACGTCGAAGCCGATCGAGGCGAACTGGAGCACCCGCTGCGGCGCGGGGCTGCCCGGGGCGGCGTAGCGGAGCTGCCAGTCGATCAGGTTGTCCAGGCACCGCCAGGTCTGCGCCACGCCCTTGGGCCGGCCGGTGGAGCCGGAGGTGTGGATGACGTAGGCGAGGTGGTCGGGCCGGGTGCCGGGGTCGGGGCTGGTGGTGGGGTGCTCGGCCCAGCGGTGTGCGTCGGTGTCGAGGTCGACGAGGGGCGCGTCGGTGAGGCCGTCGAGGGTGGCGCGGGTCGCGGCGTGGGTGAGGACGGCGACCGGGGCGCCGTCGGCCAGCAGGTGCCGCAGGCGTTCGGCGGGGTGGGCCGGGTCCAGGGGCAGGTACGCGCCGCCGGCCCGGGCGACGGCCAGGAGCGCGACGATCAGCTCCGGCGACCTGCGCAGGCAGACCGCGACGAGGGCGTCGGGGCCGACGCCGTGCGCGCGCAGGTGGTGGGCGAGCCGGTTGGCGCGCGCGTCGAGGTCGCGGTAGGTCAGCGACGTGCCCTCGAAGGTGACCGCCACCGCGTCGGGGGCCGCGGCGACCCGCTCCGCGAACAGCCCGGGGATCGTCCGCCCGGCCGGGTACGCGGTCGCGTCGTCCCAGGCGGCGAGGAGTTCGCGGCGCTCCGCCGGGTCGAGCAGGGTCAGCCGGTCGATGGGCTGGTCGGGGTGGGCGACGAGTTGGGTGAGGACGTGGCGTAGGTAGCGGATGTGCCGCTGGGCGGTGGCGGTGTCGAAGAGCGCGGTGGCGTACTCGAGGCTGCCGGTGATGCGGCCGTCGTGCTCGGTGAGGGAGAGGGTGAGGTCGAACTTGGCCGTGCTGTGGGGCGGTGGCAGGGCGGTGACCCGCAGGCCCGGGAGGGTCAGCTCGCCGTCGTCGGTGTTCTGCCAGGCGAACATGACCTGGAAGAGGGGGGTGTGGGCGAGGTTGCGGGTGGGGTTGACGGCTTCGACGACGTGTTCGAAGGGGAGGTCC
>NZ_SLVT01000030.1:0-83143 GCF_004345505.1 Micromonospora sp. CNZ303
TGAACCGGAGGTCCACCATCGCCGAGACCGTGCCGTCCGGGTCGGTCTGCCAGTTGGTCGTCTCGACCCGTACGCCGAACGTGACCTGCGATTCGGCCTGTTTGCGCAGGTCGCGGGCCTGGCGGAACAGCTCGTCCCGGTTGTCGCCGCACAGGCACCGGTTGATGTCGGGGTGCTCGTCCGGTTGGAAGACCGCCAGGAGGTACGCCTCGGCCGCCGCAGCCGGCGTCTTCTCGCCCCGCCCCGCCTCGACCGCCCTCGTCACCGCCTGCCTGACGGGCGCACCGATGCAGGCCACCGCGACGGCGACGGCGGCGGCGACCGTCACCCGGCGACGCCACTGCCGGGCGGTGAGAGGCGTCTCGATCACCGGGCGAGACTACGTGCCCGAGCGACGACGGGCGGGGGCGCGAGGCGGCCGAGCACGTGTCACACGACGGCCAGCGGGCGCACGGGCGAGCCCGTGCCGCCGACGATCGGCAGCGGGGCGAGGACGAACAGGAACTCGCTCACGCCGGCCTCGGCCAGCGAATCCAGCCGCAGGTGCTCGACGATGTAGATGCCCGCCTCCACCAGCAGCAGCCGGTGGACCGGCAGCACCCGGAACCCCGCGCCGGGAGGGATCTGCTCGTAGGCGGTGGTGTCCGCGCCCGTCAGGGCGACCCCGTGCTCCGCGAGCCAGGCCGCGCCGGAGGGGTCGACGCCGGGCACCCCCGTGTCGAGACCGAGGTAGGCGGCCGGATCCGACCAGTGCCGGGCCCAGCCGGTACGCACCAGCGCCACGTCACCCTCGGCCAGCCGCACACCCGTCCGCCGCAGGCACCGTTCGAGGTCGTCGGCGGTCACGCCGTACCCGCCGGGAAGGACGTCGACTTCGTGGGCCGAGGCGACGTCCAACAGCACCCCCCGCCGGACGAGCGGCGGAATGGTCTCGGCGCCGTGTACGCGGAACCGGCCACCCGACTGCGCCTCGGCCGCGTCGTGGCCACCGTGCAGCAGCCCGTCCTGCGAGATGTGCGACAGCGCGTCGACGTGGGTCCCGACGTGCCCGCCGGTGACGATCAGCTCGCCGGCCGACGAACCGCCGTCGGCACGCACCACGTCGCCGTGCCGGCGGAGCAGGGCCAGGCGGAACCCCGGGTGGTTCGGCGCGCAGGGCATCCCCTCCTCGAACGGCTGGCTGAGGTCGTGGATGGTGACGCCTGCGGCGACGGCGTCCAGGAGTGCGGTCATGGCGGTGATCCTGTCTCTGCGGGGATGACGGATGCGTACCGGGCCGAATCCGGGTGCGGATCTTCGGGTGATGATTCCCCGTAATGGCTCCGCCACGTATCCGGTACGGGTCACGCGACGAAAACGGCATTGCAACGGCCGATGTCGTCGCCGTCGCGTGTGAAGCGGGACCAGCCGACGGCCGGTCACTGTACTCGGCGACCCCGGACCGGTCGACCCCTGAAATGTTCGACACTAACCGTGTCCGCAATCAATACCGCGAGTTCGCCCCTGCCCGCCAAGCCGCTCGTGCCGTACACTCGCATCCGATTCAATAGCGAGTCGGGCGAAGGGGTGCGGTTCACGGTGCGACACGACAATTCGGACTGCAATTTCGCGGAATTGAACGCGCCGCTGGTGGCCGCGCTTCAGGCCGAGCCGGCGCGGTCCGCGCTCGTCGCGGCCGCGCCGTCGGTACGGCGTTTCATGGACGATCTCGGCGCCACCCGGATGCGGTTCATCCCCTATCCGCTGGTCATCGACCGGGACGAGTTCGACCGGATGGCGCAGGCGGCCTGCGCCATGATCGAGGCGCAGACGGCGGTGATCCGCGAGTTCCTCCGGTCGGGGCCTCCCGAGAAACTGTTGACGGAATTCGGCCTGCCCGCCGAGATCGCGCCCTTCGTCAATTGGGAGCAACTGGATTCGGTCGAGCAGGTCTTCGCCCGCGTCGACGTGCTGCCGACCCCGTCCGGATACCAGTTCTGTGAATTCAACATCGACTCGTCGATTTCCGGATTCGAGTTCCACGACTGCTATCAGGTGATGGGTGAGTCGGTCGACGTTCCGTGGCTCGCCGGCACGCCCCGACCCGAGGAACAGATCGCGGACGTCGTCATCAGGGCTTTCCACCAGGGCAGTTTCGACCGGGTGGTGGTGTGTGACTGGTCGAGCCGCATCGGGGTCGGCTACTTCGGCTTCGAGTTGCTGACCGAGACGCTGCGCCGGCGCCTGCCCGACGTGCCGGTCGAGCTGGTCTTCCACGCGGACTATCCGCAGCGGTGGCTCGATCCGGCGGCCGGAAAGCGCACCCTGGTCTATCGCGGCTTCATGCACGAGGACATGGACGACGACTACGACTTCATCACCCGGCTGGTCGGCAGCGGCGCCTCCGTGATCAACCTCTTCGAGGCCGAGATCCGCACGCACAAGCGCTGGATGGCAATGTTCTGGGAGGAGCGCTTCGCCAGCCTGCTGCCCGAAGGCGTACGCGACATGGTCGCCCGCTACGTGCCCCACACCGTCTCGGTGACCCCGGAGAACCGTGACCGCCTGCTGGCGGACCGCGCCGAGTACGTGTTCAAGTTCGGGCACTCGTCCGGCGGGCACGACGTGCTGCTCGGGGCCGACCACGACGCGGACACGATCGCCGCCCGGCTGGCCGAACGCGGCCCCGACGGCTGGCTCGCCCAGCGCCGCGTGCAGCTCGCCGAGTGCCGGTTCGCCCCCGAGGCCGATGCCGAGCCGGTGCCCCACCACGTGGTGCTCGGGCTCTACGTGCTCGGCGGCGAGTGCTCCGGCATGAACATCCGCGCCGACCGGGGCTCGGCCGTGGTCAACATCCACCAGTCGGCGGCCAGCGGCTGGGCCATCCCCATGGACGCCGACGAACGGCGACAGCTCATCGAGCGCGTGCAGGCGATCGGGCCGGCGGCCCGCGAACGACACTGACACCAGTTGGAGGCACGATGGAAATTCCCCTGTACCAGGTCGACGCGTTCACCGACCGGGTGTTCTTCGGCAATCCGGCCGCGGTCTGCCCCCTGGACGAGTGGCTCAGCGACGAGGTGATGCAGGCGATCGGCCTGGAGAACAACCTCGCGGAGACCGCGTTCATCATCGACCGGGGCGACAGCTTCGCGCTGCGCTGGTTCACGCCGTCGATGGAGGTCGACCTGTGCGGGCACGCCACGCTCGCCGCGGCCCACGTGGTGCTGAACCACCTGCGGCCCGAGTGGGACGAGGTCACCTTCCACTCCAACACGGGTCCCCTCGTCGTCAGCCGTACGCCCGAGGGGCAGTTCTCGATGTCCTTCCCCGCGTTGCCGCGCGAGCGGGTCGACCCGCCGGAGGCCCTGCTCGCCGGGCTGTCGATCGCGCCCACCGCCGTGTACGGCGGCATGGACTACATGGCGGTCTACGACAACGAGGAGGACCTGCGCGCGATCGAACCCGACCAGCGGATGCTCGGCACCCTCGACCGGCGCGCGGTGGTCGTGACGGCCCCCGGCATCTCCTCTGACTTCGTCGCCCGCTTCTTCGGCCCCAAGCAGTCGATCCCGGAGGACCAGTTCACCGGGTCGGCCCACTGCATGCTGGTCCCCTACTGGGCGGAGGAACTCGGCAAAAACAGCCTGACCTCCCGCCAGTTCTCTCCCCGGCTCGGCAAGACGCTGACCATCCACGCCAACTGCGAGCTGCGCGGCGACCGGGTCATCCTGGGCGGGTCGACGCGCCAGTACCTCGCCGGCGTCATCACGCTGGACGACGACGAGGTCGCCCGGCTCAGTCGCTGAGCTGTCGTGCCTCCGGCCGTGCCCCGTCGGCCGCCGCCCCTCCGGGCGGCGGCTCCGGGGCCGGCTCGGGTCCGGACTCGGGCTCGGTGGGCATCTCCATCACCCGACGCAGCGGCGAGAAGTACAGCGGAACGATGGAGACGAGTTCGCCGGCGACCGCGAGCGCGAGGGTCTGGCGGACGCCGATGACGTTCGCGACCAGTCCCGCGACCGACGCGCCCAGCGGGATCACGCCCCAGACCAGGAACCGCATCGTCGCGCTCAACCGGGCCTGCATGCCCGGCGCGCACAGCGCCTGCCGGACCGACAGTTGCAGGATGTTGGAGACGACGATGCATCCCGAGGCGATGCCGTAGCCGATGCCGGCGACGATCAGCCAGGTGCCGCTGCGCGCGAACGGCAGCGGAATCGAGGCGATCCCCGCCAGCACGCACGCGCCGAGGACCGTCGGCCCGACGCCGAAGCGCCGGGACAGCCGGACCGCCGAGAGCGCGCCGAGGGTCGCGCCGGCACCGGCCCCGGAGAAGATGATCCCGATGTACGCCGAGGGCAGCCGCAGCACCGACGCCAGCAGCAGCAGGAACATGGTGGTGGTCGCGATGTTGCAGAAGTTGTACGTCGAGCTGCGGAGCGCCATCACCCGGAACATCGGCACCCGCAGCACGTACCTGACGCCGTCGCGTACGTCCCGGAACAGCGTGGTGGTGCGCGGCGGCGGAACTGCCGCAGCCGCCCCGGTCACCCGGATCCGGCTGAGCAGCAGCGTGGCGATGCCGAAGCAGACGGCCGTGGCGCCGAGGACGTACGACGACGTGGCCACCGCCAGCAGGAAGCCGGCGATGGCCGGGCCGGTGATCTCCGCCAGCGAGAGGGTGAACTCCACCCGCGAGTTGGCGCCGGGCAGCAGCTGCCGGTCAACGATCCGCGGCAGGACGCTCTGGTAGGAGATCCCCAGGAAGACCGTGCACAGGCTCCCCGCGAACATCAACGCGTACAGCGCGGGCATGGTGAGGTTGCCGGCCAGCGCCAGTGCCGCGACGACCCCGAACACGGCCGTACGGCCCAGGCTGGAGAACACCAGGACCCGTTCCCCGCGCCGGCGGTCGATCCACGCGCCGGCCGGTAGTCCGAGGAGCAGGAAGCCCAGGAACTCGCAGGTCACCAGGAAACCGACCTGCGCCGGTGTGGCGTTCAGGGTCTTCACGGCGAACAGCGGGATGACGACCGTCGCCACCTCGAAGCCGAACTGGCTGACGGTCTCGGCGCTCCACAGCAGGCGGAAGTTCTTCTTCAGGGTGATCTCCTACCCGTGACCGGCGGCGATGTTCAGGCCCCCGGGTGCAGCAGCACCGGTGCCAGCAGGACGTTCGAGATGCCGCGGACCACGGTCCCCGGCACGGTGGTCAGGCGGCAGGTGAAGCCGGTGTGTCCACCGGGCCCGTAGTGCATCCCCCACACCGCGTACCAGTCCCGTTCCGTGACGCCGTCGGTGTCGAAGCCCGGCTCCGCCCGCTGGACGACCCTCCGTTGCAGGATGTGGCGACCGCTCCCGGCCGCCGAGGCGAGCGCCGCCCGCCACGTCTCGTCGTCGACCGTCCAGCCGGCCACCGTGCCCTCGCCACGGGCCAGGGTGGTGGGCTTCAGGATGGTGTCCGCCCGGTCGCGGACGAAGCCGGTCAGGTCGGTGGCCGCGTCGACGTGGGTCGTCTCGGGAAGGATGCGCCGCAACGCGGCGCGTTCGTCGTCGGTCAGCGCGTCCTGCACCTCGGGGAGCCACACCAGGGCGAGGCACGCCTTGCTGTTGTACATGTCGTGCACCGGCGAGGTGGCCATCGGCGGCAGGGCGGAGCCCGGCTCCGGATGCAGCCGCTGCCAGGCCGCCACGGGGTCCGGCTCCTCCGCGAGTTCCGTCAGGTTGAACAACCGCAGCAGATGGGTCACCCCGGCGACGTGGTCGGCGACGCTGCCGTCCGGCTCGTGCAGGTCCGCGACCTCCGCCAGGCGGGTCCGCAGCGGACGATCGGAGTACGCCTCCAGGCACTCGCCCAGGGGACGCCAGTCGCCGGCCCACTCCGCGAGGGCGCCGGTCGCCTCGACCATCAGCACCTCCGCCTGCCCGGGCGCCTCGGCGTCGTGCCCCGTACGGGTGGTCTCCACCGTGCGCAGCAGGTCGAGCAGGGCGGTGATGGAATCGAGGTGTCGCAGCCCGTGCCGCTCGGCGAAGGGTCGGAAGGCCGGCTCCGCCATGACGGCGGGGAGCCAGGCGGCGCGCTCGGCACCGCCGACGGCGGGGCTCAGGCCCAGCTCCAGGACCTTGAACCCGGTCCCGTCGTGGATCAGGTCGGCGCGGCCGTACGGCACCAGGGCGGGCAGGTCGGTCCCGGCCAACAGCGGGCGCAGCACCTCCGGCACGTCGGTCAGCGCGCCGAACGCGGCCGCACTGCCACCCGCGAGCAGGTGCGGCAGCCGCCCCACGACGTCGAGCAGCACCGTGAAGTCGGCGTAGAACGACGTGAGCTCCCGCTCGTCGACGAACATCACCCGGTGGAAGCTCTGTGCCTCGATGTCCGGCCCCAGCACCCGCCCGGCGGTGCGCGCCGGCAGGTCCGGTGGCAGCTCGCCGTCGCGTACCGCCCGCAGGTAGTCCGTCGCCGGGTCCTGCGACGCCGACCGGTGCGGCGCGCTCATGCGGCCGCCTCCCGCGTGGCGGCGGCCCGCCGGCGGGCGCGTGCGGTGCCGCCGACGGTCAGCCGTGGCGTGCGCTGGTCAGGCCGACAAGAACAGGGCACCCGCTGCCTCCAGTTCGCGTATCTGGCGGTAGTCATCCGAGATCGTCTCCGGGCTCTCGTGGACCAGGAAGACCAGGCCCGGGGTCGTGTACGAGTTGACGGTGACCTGCAACGGGTCGCCGGTCTCCAGGTAGGTGTCGACGGTGTGGAAGGACGGCAGCCCGCGCAGCAGGGGCAGGTCGTAGCCGGCGAGGGTCCCCGAGTGGCGGGACAGCAACTGCACCATGGCGGCGTGCCGGCGGAGGGCGGGACGCCAGCCCTCGCGGACCCGGGCGGCGAAGCGGTCCGGGGCCACGATCGTCTCGGCCACCAACTGCACCGCGTTGGTGCCCGTCGCCTCGGTCAGCTGCGAGATGTCGATCGAGCCCATGAACCGGGCGCCGGTCTCGACGAGCACCGGCTCACCGGCGATCATCATGACCTCCGTGTGCGCCGTCCCCTCGCGGATGTCCAGGGCGTCGAGCACGGTCCCGACGAAGCCGTGCAGCTGGTCGAAGACGGCATCGCGGGAATCGACGAGCCGTTCCAGGTCGTAGAGCGCCGTACCGCCCTCGTGGCGCTTCCTGGTGTGCCAGATGTCCGAGACGACGTACCCGCCCCCCGCCGACACGGTGTTGACGGCGTACTCGTCGCCGGTCATGAACGGCTGGACGAGGAGTTCCCCGATGGGATCGCCGAATACGTCGGGTGCGCCCAGCCAGCTCTTGAACGCGCTGTCGAGGTCCGCCTCGGAGCGGCACCGCAGGAAGCCGAAGCTGCCGGAACTGGCCCGGGGCTTGACGACGGCGTCGCCGAGCCAGCCCCCCGCGCGCAGCCACTCCGCCGCCTCGTCGCGGGAGGCGGTGCTCAGGTGCGGGATGACGGCGACGCCCCCGGCCGCCGCGGCGCGTGCCATGTGGTGCTTGTCGCGGCGGCACCGGGTCGTCGCCGGATCGTTGCCGGGCACGCCGAGCGCCCTGGCCAGCTGGTCACCCAGCTCGACCCCGGTCTCGGCGCCGGCCACCACGCTGCGCGGGCGCAGGCCCGCCCGGTCGAGCCGGTCGACGATGGTGCTGACGTCGCCGTCGTGGAGGTAGTTGTCGAGATAGGCGTGGTCGACGCCGGTACGCAGGAGGAACTGCGGCAGGTCCGGGTCGCTCTGCACGTGCACCGCGCCGAAGCCGTAACCGGCGAGGGCCGGCGCGAGCGCGTTGGCCGTCGAGTACCCGTCCACGACGACACAGACTTGGCTGGCGTGTCGCATGATCCGCCTCAGGACTCTCGGGCCAGCAGGAAGTACGTCCGCATCGGGGGGATCATGTCGAGCCGGTCGGCGACGGGTGAGTGCCGGGCCGCCCCCTCCAGCAGGTCGAACACGTTGTCCGGGGTGATGTCCCGGGTGAACATCGTCTTGATGGCGATCTTCAGGAAGTCCCGGTAGTTGGTGGTGTCCATGAGCACCCCGGCGCGCTCGAACGCGGCGAGTTCGTCCTGGTCGATCGGCTGCCGCGCGACCTGGTGCGTGCTCGGGATGCGGGGCGACTGGACCTCGCCGGTGAAGCAGGCGGCGAGCGAGTCGGCCTGGAAGTCGAGCACGAGGTGGGTGCGGTCCTTCGTCCAGCCGGAGACCGCGCTGTGGGCCTGGGTGGCGTCGAGGAACCAGATCTCACCGACGTTCATGTGGTAGAGCGTCGAGTTGTGCGAGCTGACGCAGGACTCGTGGGTCTCCAGCGGAAGGTGGATCCGGATCAGGTTGCTGTCGAGTTCGAGGTAGTCCCGGTGCGGCACGAGCGCGCTGCCGGGGGTCAGCCGGGCGAGCCGGCCGTACTTGAGGCGGGACATGTCGAACAGCTCACCCACCAGGTGCCGCACGTACGGCAGGCGCTGGCCCAGGTCGGTGACGACGGCCGGGCCCTCGAACGGGTCGAGTCCCGCGTCGAGGCCGAGGCCCGTGCCGTTCCACACCGCGCAACTCTTCCAGGCGCCGCAGACGAAGTCGCTGTACTTGTCCGTGTAGGGAAACGACGCCATGGTGTCGAGGTCCGTGGCGAGGCTGTCGGCGTCGATGTCGCACGTGCCGAGGATGCCGGTTTCGGTCGAGTTCATAACGGTGGTCATGGTCGGTACCTTCCAGCGGGGTGAGGGGCGGAGCCGCACGTCGTCGGGAGGGCGGCCGGCGTGACTCACACGCCGAGTCGCTCCTTGAGCTCGGCGAAGAAGGGCACGTGGAGGAACTCCCGCTTCTCCTCGTCGTACCGGGTGTACCGGCGGGTGAAGTCGATCAAGCCCGCGCGGGCGGCCTCGACCCCCTCGGTCAGGACCACGTCCTCCAGCTCGGTGATCTCGGTGACGAGCGTGCTCAGCGCCTCGGGCAGGCTCGGCAGGAGCCGGATCCGCCCCTCGTCGATCGTCAGGGCGCCCTGTTCGCGCAGGTAGTTGAAGAGCAGTTGTGACGCGATCGCGTCGTAGTTCGGCTTCGGGATCCCCTCGACCGAGTAGCGCAGCAGCCGCTCGGCCAGGACGAACTCGAAGGTCAGCGCGGCGAGCTCACGATCGATGTCCGCGTCGTCGAGACAGACCAGCATCGACTTGACGTCGACCCGCATCTCCTCCAGGCCGGCGAGCGGCTTGTAGCTCTTCGCGGACAGGAACTGCGGGATCGGCATGCTGCCCGTGCGGTGGTGGAACTCGTGCAGCCGGACCCAGGAGCCGGCGGCCCGCTCGACGCCGCTGTCGTCGACGCCGGTGAGCAGCGGGAACGAGCCCGGGACCATGGCGGCGTCGATGAGCCGGCGGGTGAGGCCGTGCCGGGTGACGAACTTGTCGATGAAGTAGAAGATAAGGTCGTCCGGTTCCTGGCGACCGTCGATGTGGTTCTCCGGGAAGAGCGCCACGACGACCCGACTGTCGAAACCGGCACTGTGCCGGAGCAGGTTGACCGGCATCGTCGGGCTCGGGTAGCGCTCCACCAGCACGGGGTCGGACGGGATGGGCTCGTACTCCAGGTAGTCCAGACCGAGGGTCGGGAAGTACGCGGCCGAGAACACGGACAGGAGCGTGTTGTCGGCCCGCGAGTTGATGTGCCGCTTCGTCGCCGTGAGCTGCGGCGTGTCGTGTGCGCCGGACAGGTCCTCGACGAGTGCCCGGGCCGCGGGCTGGGCACCGAGCGACGCCGAGTCGGCGATCCAACCGGCCAGCCGGCGCAGCGCCTCCGGCGATCCGGGCTCGGTCTCGCGCTGGTAGCGGGCGCGCAGCTCGTTCACTTCGTTGACGACGGCGTCTGTTTCCACTGTTGGCAGGGACGATCGCATGGCAGCTCCTTTCCTCGGAACCGGATGACTCCGGCGGTCGCCACCACGGGCCCGGGGCGTCGTCGGTGGCGGCCGTCAGTGCCGTTCTCGGTTGGTCGCGCTACGCCAGGTCCCGGGCGAAGTCGTCCAGCAGGTCCGCCCACGCCGGGACGTACGACTCGGCGAGCGCGACGAAGTGCTGCGCCTCGGCCGGGGTGGAGACCAGGTGGCTCATGCCGGCCTCGTCGTCGCTGACGGACGCGGCATGGCCCGTCTCCGCCCGGATGTGCGAGTCGATCCAGGCGTAGTCGCGCTGCTCGGGAAGGACCTGGCGACCGTCCACGGTGACCTTGCCGTACAGACGCCGGAACGCGACCGCGATGTCGAGGGCGATGGTCTCCACGACACGGAGCTGGACCGCGCCACCCAGCTCCTCGGCCGCCATGGCGTCCATGACGTCGAGGATGCGGGTCAGCGCGGCGGATTCGGCGGGCGCGTCCGCGCTGCCCAGGGCCGAGCGCAGCGGCGCGCAGATCGTGTCCGCCCACCACAGGTAGTGGACACCGTCCACACCCTCCGGTGCGACCTCCGCGAACGCCGCCGCCCGATTGTCCAGATCGTCCCCGATGACGCGGTAGGCCATCTGATACGCTCCGAGTACTTCTCGACTCACTGTGTAGTCGCGAGCCAGACGTCGCCCGTGTGCACCGAGGCTGGAGATGGTGGTGAACATGAACGCCTGAGTGGTCCGCTGCCACTTCTCCGCGATCCGCAGCGCACCGGCGGGGCTCACCGAGGTGGCCTCCTTCGCGCCCGCGAAGAACCGGTTGTTGCGTCGGGTGAGGCCTGCCTCGTCGATCAGTCGATCGATGGTGGCGTCGGCCTGCACACGGAGGTCGGTCAGGTCGAGTGCGGTGGTCATCGTGCCCTCCTCGCTTATAGGGACCGGGCGGAACGCTCCCCGAAGCCCGCCAGGACAGGCCAGTGTCGACGAAGGTCATCGAGTCGACGCGGGCCTATGATCATCGAATACGGTGTATCGCGCAACGGGAAGACGACTGAACCCCTGTGCTGCCCCCTAAGCGGGGTGCATCCCCTCGCGCGGTGCCTCAGGGGGCGGATAATCCCCGCCAGTTCAGCGTGACCAGCGTCAACTCGACGCGAGCGACGGTACGGCGCGGGCCAGACCGCTGTCCGGCTCGCCGGCATCCACGAACGGCGCCGCCAGTCGCTCCGGCACGCCCATGTTGCGCGCGAAGATCCCGAGCCGGCGCTGCCAGGCGGACACATCCGACGGCGGCGCGATCGGCACGGTGCCGCGGGCGACGAGCTCGGCGTACTCGTCGCGATCCGCGTTGCCGGTGGCGATCGAGTGCCGGAGGGCCGCCTCCAGGTCGCGCTGGGCGTTGACGACGCACATCGTCCACTTGAGCAGGACGGTCGCGGTGCACCCGGGCGCGACGTCGAGCACCCCGGCGTTGCGCCGTAGCCGCGACGAGTCGGTGGTGTTGATCGCCACCTTGAGGTGGGCGGACACCACCTCCGCGCCGCGCACCTCCGGATACCACTGGCTGAGCTGACGGAGCGCCAGTTGGGCGCGCTCAGTCGCCTCGGGGTGGCCGTTGCGCAGGAAGTGCCGGAAGTCGTCGGGCAGCGCGTAGGTCGTCGGGTCGACGCGGTGCACCGCGATGTGCGCCGCCGGCGGGTAGTAGACGAGCGCGGTGTCCTGACTGAAGGGACTGAACATGCCGCCGTACTCGTCCTCGAGCTTCAGGCACGTGTAGTTCTTCGTGGTGCGCTCGGGCAGCTCGACGAAGAGGATCTGGCGCAGCGCCATGTAGATGGGGGGCAGCGCGAGCGACGGGTTGAGACGGCGCGCGATCGCCGGGGTCTCGGTGGCGGCGCAGAGGGCGACCTGGTCGCCGACGACCGTCTGCCGCGCGCCGTCCTCGACGTACTCCACCTCGTAGGTGCCGTCCGGGCGGCGGCTCACCCCGGTCACGTCGGCGCCGCCGCGTACCTCGACGCCGCTGCGGCGCAGCTCCTGGTCGAGCAGCGCGGTGACGACGACCGGGTTGATGCCCCGTTGCGGAGTGACGAAGGCGGCGCCGACGTCGGCGACGCCGTCCGGTGCGGGGATCTCGCGGCAGACCTGCTCCGGCGCGCCGAACAACGCGTTGGCCGGGTCCTCGGCGCAGAGCTGCGCGTAACGGTCCTGGATGACCTGCATGTTCTCCCGGCACTGGCCCATGATGTCGGTGCCGCTGTCCTGCATGGCCCGGGAGGCGATGACCCGGCTGTGGTCCTTGCCACCGAAGACGAGGTCGGGGAAGAAGCGTTCGTTGACCAGGCGCCCGTCGAAGCAGTCCCGGGCGCTCTGCGGATCGAACGGATACTCGGCACCGCTGTGGTTCTCGCTGACGATGTTGCTGGCCCCCGTGCAGATCGGGTAGGCCTCGGGCGAGCGAGCCTCGGCCCGCTCCAGCAGAAGGACCCGGTATCCCGCGCGGCTACGCATGATCGCGGCAAGGCAGCCCGCGATACCTCCGCCGATCACGATGTGCAGCTCGGTTCGCTTCACTCTGTCAATCCCTCTGTCATGGGCAACGATCCTTTGCCGCAACACGAGCTGAACCAGGTCCCGGTTTCGACACCGTGCCCGGCCGGACAGCGCGTCCTGCTGCGGATCTTGGGGTGGAAGAGCGGTGAGGTGGCAGGCCGGGGGACGTTGGCTGGAGGAGGGGTGCCCTCGTTGGCGGTAGACGGTAACAAACTTCGATCAACCCCGGAAGGATCTTCCGATAGGACAGGGGTTCGAGCGACCGGGCCCGCTCACACCGCTCTCACCAGCACCGATGCCGGATCGGGGGCGCCCACGTTCGCGCTCCGGAGTGGATGACGCGGATCTGTACCCTCTCTGCCATGTCTGGTTCCCCCCTCGTCGACGACCTGCGTGCGGCGCTCGGCGACGCCGTCCTGACCGACCCCGACCTGCTCCGGATGCACCGCAAGGACGAGGCCGATCTGTGCGAGGCCGGCACTCCGCTGGTCGTCGTTCGTCCACGTGGCACGGCCGATGTGGTCGAGGCGGTGACGATCGCCGGGCGGTACGGCGTGCCGGTGGTGCCGCAGGGGGCGCGTACGGGACTGGCGGGCGCGGCGAACGCGGTCGACGGCGCGGTGGTGATCAGCATGGTCGCGATGGACGCGGTGCTGGAGATCGACCCGGTGAGCCGGATCGCCGTGGTGCAGCCAGGGGTGGTCAACGCGGCGTTGTCGGCGGAGGTGGCGAAACAGGGGTTGTGGTATCCGCCGGATCCGGGATCGTGGGAGATGTCGACGATCGGTGGGAACGTCTCCACCAACGCGGGTGGCATGTGCTGCGTCAAGTACGGCGTGACCACGGAGTACGTGTTGGGCCTGGAGGTCGTGTTGGCTTCCGGGGAGGTGTTGCGTACCGGTCGGCGTACCGCCAAGGGGGTGGCGGGGTACGACCTCACCCGGCTCTTCGTGGGTTCCGAGGGCACGCTCGGGGTGATCACGGAGGTGACGGTGGCGCTGCGGCCCGCCCCGGCGGAGTCGCTGACCATGGTGGCGGTCTTCCCGACCACCGCCGCCGCCGGTCGGGCGGTCGCCCGGATCGCCGAACACGGACTCACCCCCAGCCTGCTCGAACTGATCGACCGCACGTACCTGCGGGCGATCGAGGCGTACCGGCCGATGGGCCTGCGCACCGACGTCGAGGCGCTGCTGCTGGCGTCGGCGGACACCGGACCCCAGGCCGCGGGGGACCTGGCGCGGCTCGCCGAGCTGTGCGAGGCGGCCGGCGCCGACGAGATCCACACGGCCACCGACGCCGTGGAGGCGGCGGCCCTGTTGCAGGCCCGCCGGCTGGGGCACGCGGCGATGGAGAAGTTCGCCAGGGAGTCGTTCCCCAGCGGCAACGGTGGGATGGTGATCGACGACGTGGCGGTGCCCCGGGCGGCGTTGGCGGCGCTGCTCGACGGGGTGGCCCGGATCGCGGCCGAGTGCGACGTGACCATCGGCGTGGTCGGCCACGCCGGCGACGGCAACATGCACCCGAACATCGTGGTGGACCGGGCCGACCCGGCGAGCCTCGAACGCGGCCGGCGCGCGTTCGACGAGATCATGCGCCTCGGCCTGGACCTGGGCGGCACCTGCACCGGCGAGCACGGCGTGGGCCTGCTCAAGCGCGACTGGCTGGCCCGCGAGATCGGCCCGGTGAGCCTGCGGGTGCACCAGGCGATCAAGGCCGCCCTGGACCCGGCCGGCCTGCTCAACCCCGGCAAGGTCTTCTGATGCCCGCCACCCTCCGGCGGGCCGTACGGAGATGAGGAGAGCGTGCCGACCATAGCCATCGTCGACGGATACTCCACGGGCAGCGCGCTGAGCCGGGCGCTTGCCGAGCGGGGCGTGACCTGCATCCACGTACGCAGCGCCGAGTCCCTGTACGACTACTACCTGAAGACGTTCCGCCCCGGCGACTACGCGGTCGACCTGGGCTTCGTCGCCGACGAGGACCGCCTCGTCGACCGGCTGCGGGCGCTCGGCGTCGACCGGGTCGTCGCGGGCACCGAGCCGGGGGTGCTCCTCGCCGACACGCTCAACCACCTGCTCGGTACGCCCGGCAACGACATCGCCACGGTCACCGCGCGGCGCGACAAGTCGGCGATGGCGGAGACCGTGGCCGCCGCCGGTCTCGCCGTGCCCGCCGGCCGGTGCTTCGAGTCCGTGGACGAGGCGGTCACCTGGTACGCGGCCAGCCTGTCCGGCCCGGCCGTCGTCAAGCCCGTGGACGGCGCAGGCACCGACAACGTGCGGTTCTGCGAGAGTCTCGACGAGGTGCGCCTCGCCTGCGCCACGGTCCTGGCCTCGGCCAACCTGTACGGCGTACCCAATCGACGGGTGCTGGTCCAGGAGCGGCTCGTCGGGACGGAGTTCTACGTCAACACGGTCTCGTACGCGGGCGCGCACCGGGTCGCTGAGATCTGGCGGTACACGAAACGGCCGGGTCCTGGCGGCGGTCCCATCTACGACTACGAGGAGCCGGTCGACCGGGGCTCGGCCCTGGCCCGGCAGCTCCGTGAGTTCGTCTTCGGGGTGCTCGACGCGCTCGGTGTCCGGTCCTCGGCGGCACACACCGAGCTCATGCTCACCGACCGGGGGCCGGTGCTGATCGAGGCCGGGGCCCGCCTCGGGGGAGCGACCCTGCCCGACGTCGTGGCGAAGTTCTGCGGCGTGTCGCAGACCTTCCTACAGGCCCAGCATCTCGTCGATCCGGCGTCGCTCGACCAGTTCGACGACCGTACGCCGGGCTGGGGCGCCGCCGTCCGGAACGTGTCGCTGATCAACCCGGTCCCCGTCGCCGCGCAGGCGGGGGACTGGCACGCCCGGCTGTCGGAGCTGCCGGCGGCCGTGGCGGTCGCCGCGCGCTGCTCCCCCGGGACCGAACTGCCGCAGACCGTCGACCTGTTCAGCTCGCCCGGCTACCTCTATCTCGCCGCGGAGGACCCGGCCGAGGTCGAGCGGAGTTACGAGATGTTGCGCCGCTGGGAACGGCACGGCCTGTACGGGAGCTGACCTCCGGCGCGCCGGACCGGTTCGCCCATCGCGCGCGCCATGAGGGCCGGCGCGGGATCCGGGTCTCGCATCTGGGCCGGCGGGCCCTGCGACGGGAGTTCGGCCTGACCGTCAGGGAAGTGGTGAACGTCATCGCCTGGGCCGAGGCACCGGCTGACGACCGGGACGAGGAGGGCCTGGCCCGGCTGCGGTCCGAGGTGCGTACGCCGTTGAGGTAGGCGTCCGCTGCCCGGGGCGGACGGTCGGGCCGCAGGGACGCGGCGCTGCCGGTTCGATCGCGGGTGCCGACGGGGTAAGAAGGTGCGGAGGAACAACCGCTCACCGGAAGGACCCCCGATGACCCTGGAACGACCGATCGCCCCGGACCCGTACGACCTGCTGCCGACCGTTGCGTCGTTCACGCTGACCAGTGACGACGTGCAGAACGGCGAGCCGATGGACGCCGCGTACGCCCACGGCAGCGTCGGGGGCGACAACATCTCGCCGCAGCTCGCCTGGTCCGGCTTCCCGGCCGAGACCAAGGGCTTCGTGGTGACCTGCCTCGACCCGGACGCGCCGACGGGCAGCGGCTTCTGGCACTGGGTCCTGGTCAACCTGCCGGCCGACGTGACGCGGCTGCCGCGCGGCGCGGCCGGCGACGACCTCGGCGGCGCCTTCACGGTCCGCAACGACTACGGCGACCGGGGCTACGGCGGCGCCGCCCCACCGGCCGGCGACCGGCCGCACCGTTACGTGTTCGCGGTGCACGCCCTGGACGTGGAGCGCCTCGACGTCAACCCCGCCGCGACCCCCGCCGTCGTCGGCTTCAACCTGGCCTTCCACACCCTGGCCCGCGCCGTGATCCGTCCCACCTACCAGGTCAAGGAGTAACCCGGACCGGGCCCGGCCTCAGGAGGGGACCCGGGCCACCGCGAAGACCGACTGGCCGAACGGGGGGAGGACGCGCTGTTCCGCCGCCTTGGTGGCGGGGAGCACGAGGGTGTCGTAGACCTTGACCATCGGTCCCTCCTTCGGCATCAGCCGGAAGACCTTGGTCGCCATGAAGTAGCCGATCAGGCCGAGCGCGTTCGCGTAGTGGATCTTCTCCACCGTCAGGCCGGCGTCGGTCATCGCGGCGGCCAGGGTCTTCTTCGTGTAGCGCCGCACGTGGCCGGTGGCGATGTCCGCCGGGCTCATCGCGAACTGGAAGGCGGGCACGATGATGATGACGTTGCCGCCCGGCCGGACCAGGTCGCGCATGCTGCGCAGCGCGTCCACGTGGTCCTCGATGTGCTCCAGCACGTTGTACGACACGGCGGCGCTGTAGTCGCCCCGGTCGGAGTGCGGCAGCAGCATCTGCCGGACCTCGATGCGGGGCTGGTCGGCCAGCCGCTCCTTCAGCAGGATCAGCCGGTCCGGGTCGGCCTCGGTGGCGGTGAAGCGCGGCAGGTGCTCCGCCCACTCCAGCGCGTAGTCGCCGAGCCCGCTGCCGATCTCGATCGGGTTGTCACCGAGGTGCGGCAGGGCCAGCTCGACGAACCAGCGACGGTGGTTGACCGCCGTCGCGAGACCCTCCAGGACCTCGGACTGCACGCGCTGATCCCCAGTGATTTCTGCCATGCGTCGATTCCTCACGATATGAACTCGACCCGCGCCTGGACCGACAGAGTGAATCATCCGCACTGGCAACAGAGAAATCGGGGCACCCGTGGTGGCCGAAATGCGGTCGGGGGTGGGCACGTGATCGGCGGTCGGCGAACCCGGCACATGGTACGCCAGTACCCCGAAACATGTCACCTTGGCGTCATAGCCTGACTACTCTACGAATCGTCATGACTACTCCTGAATCGGGCCTCCCCGCTGGCGAGTCAGGGCCCGGGGCGTCGGTGGGCGGGCCCGACCGGGGCGTACGGCCCTGGAAGGGGTGGTGGACGGACGCCGCCGCGGTGGCGAGTTTCGCCGCGTTGGGCTTCTGGGTGACCGCGCGGCTCTGGCTGCGCCCGTCGCACGGCATCCGGGACAACCGCACCGACCAGTCGCAGTTCGAGTGGATGATGGCGCACGGCGCGCGCGTGGTGACCGATTTTGTTGATCCATTCACCTCGGGCCGGATGAACGTGCCGGAGACCGTCAATCTGATGGCAAATACGTCCGTATTATCCGTATCTCTGCCAATGACGCCCGTCACGCTCCTGCTCGGTACCCGCGCCTCCTTTCTGCTCTTTCTCACCCTGGGCATGATCGCCACGGCGACGGCCTGGTACTTCCTGCTGTCCCGGGTGGTCGTCGGCGCCCGCGGGCCGGCCTGGCTCGGTGCCGCGTTCTGCGCGTACGCCCCGGCGATGGTCTCGCACGCAAACGCGCACCCCAACATCGTCTCGCAGTACGTGGTGCCCCTGATCGTCTGGCGCACCCTGCGACTCGCCGAGCCGGGGCGCTGGCTGCGCAACGGGCTGCTGCTCGCGGCGGTCATCGTGTGGCAGGCCTTCCTCAACCTCGAGGTGCTGCTGATGACCGCCATCGGGCTGGGCGTGGTGGTCGGGGCGCTCGCCCTCGGCCGACCCGAGCTGCGCCGGCGGGTCCGGCCGTTCCTCGCGGGTCTGGCGGTGGCCGCCGCCGCGGCGCTGGTGGTGCTCGCGTACCCGCTCCACGTCCAGTTCTTCGGCCCGGGGGCGTACAACGGGCTGTCCTGGCTGATCCGGGGCTACTCGACGGACCTCGCGTCGTTCGTGGCGTACTCGCGGGAGTCCCTGGCCGGTGACGCGCGCAGCGCGCAGGGGCTGGCGAAGAACCCCACCGAGGAGAACGCCTTTTTCGGCTGGCCGCTGGTGGTGCTCGTCGTCGCCCTGGTCTGGTGGCTGCGCCGGCACGTCGTGGTCCGCGGCCTCGCCGTCCTCGCGCTCTTCTTCGGCCTGCTCTCCCTCGGGCGGGAGGTGCAACTGAACGGCAGGGGGACCGGGATACCCGGCCCGTGGGCGGCGTTGGAGAACCTGCCCGTCCTGCACTCGGTGGTGCCGACCCGGTGGGCGCTGGCGATCACCCCGATCGTCGGGGTGCTGCTCGCCTACGGGGCGGACCACGCGCGCGCCCTGGCCGACCGGCACCCGCGGGCACGCCCGCAGATCCGTTTCGCCACCGCCACGGTGCTGGTCATGGCCCTGCTGCCGATCCTGCCGACCCCGCTGCCCACCACCCGGCTCGACCCCGTGCCCGCCTTCGTCACCTCGGGCGCCTGGCGGCCGTACGCGGACGGCGGGCGGAGCATCGTGACCCTCCCGCTGCCCGACACCCACTACGCCGATCCGCTGCGCTGGTCGGCGCGGACCGGCCTGGACATGCCCATCGCCCGCGGCTACTTCCTCGGCCCGGACACCCGCCCCGGTCGGGACCGGATCGCCCTGTTCTCCGCGCCGCCCCGCCCCACCAGCGAGTTCTTCGCCGAGATCCGGCGGACCGGCGCGGTGCCACCGATCACCCCGCAGGCGCGGGTCGACGCGGTCGGGGACCTGCGGTACTGGCGGGCGGGCGCGGTCGTCCTCGGGCCGCACCGGCAGGCCGACGCGCTGCGCCGGGGCATGACCGAGCTGACCGGCGTCCGCCCCACGTACACCGGTGGGGTCTGGCTCTGGGACGTCCGCCCGCTCACCGACTGACGCCGGTCAGGCCTGGCGGACGCAGCAGCCCTGGCAGATCTTGGGCTTGGGCAGGGTGAACGCGAGGCAGCAGGTGCGCCGCTGCACGGTCGGCTCGCCGTTCGGGCCCGGGACCAGCTCCACCAGGTCGGCGAGGTCGAGCGCGCCGAGCAGCGTCTCGATCGTCTCGACCGACGAGCCGGGCAGGCCGTCGGCGGCCCGGAGGACGCCGTGGGCGATGCCCGAGGCCACCGACCCGAGCAGGGTGCGCGCGCCGATGCGGACCTCGGCCTGGATCGCGGCGACCATCGGGGCCAGGTGGGCGTCGAGCAGCGAGGCCCGGAGCACCCGGAGCAGTTCCGCCTCGTCCGCGACGACCCGCACCTCGGGCAGCCCGGCGAGCGCCAGCGGGTCGCTCGGCAGCACCGCGACCGTGGTCGAGCGGCGCAGGCCCATGGTGAGCAGCGGTCGGTGGTCCTCGAAGTGGATCAGCACGTCGGCCGGGTCGAGCAGCGGCACCCGTCGGGCCGAGGCCCAGCCGAGCGCCACGGGCAGCGCCGTCCAGTAGCTGTACGACTTCCAGGCCAGCGCGGCGCAGGCGTGCGGGGTGCCGCCCCAACGCGAGCTGGCCGAGCGCAGGAACTCCGGCAGGAGGGTGCCGTCGACCAGGGCGGTCGCCGGGCGCCAGCCGAACTCGTCGTGCACCAGCAGGCCGGGCGCGAGACCGGGCACGTCGTCGGTGCCGAACATCGCGCGCATGGCGGCGGTGACCGGGGCCAGCGGCGCGGCGGCGGTGTGGCGCTCCGGCATCACCGCTGTCACTGGACTCACCCACCCCGTCGTCGCCGTCGGCGGGCACCCGCCCGTCGCTGAGCTAAGGCTAGCCTAACCACATCTCGCGAGATAAGGGAAGGCTCGCCTGCCTTGGATCCGGAGGGGTCGGTCACTTCGCCCGCGCGGCGTACTACCCGGTCATCGGGGCGGAAAACGTCGCATCAGTATCGACAGCCATCGCTATCTGTCAAGGCTCGTGTCGGCAAGGTGCCAGTTCCGTGTGCGCGTCGCCACAGAACGTGAAACTGATACTCCCGGCCACGAGGAAGCTGATGACCTCACCGCTCGATCGGGCTGCCGACTCCTTCGCCGCCGAGATCGCCCGGCACCGCACGGGGCGGGGGCTGTCCAAGAAGCAGCTCGCCACCCTGATGGGCTTCGACCCGTCGTACGTCAGCCACGTCGAGGGGCGCCGGCACCGCCCCACCGAGGACTTCGCGCGTCGCGCCGAGGCCGTGCTGGAGGCCGGCGGCGCGATCTGGCAGCGCTTCAAGGAGTACGACGAGCTGCGGCACGCCCGGGCCGAGCGGGCACACCGGGACCCGCCCGTACCCGGGCAGTGGATGCCGCCCGGCACCGGACTGATCGTCGAGCGGGAACTCGCCGCCCTCACCCACCTCGGCGACGCCTACCGCTGCGTCATCCGGCGCGAGCTGTACAACGCCGGCACCGAGCCGGTCACCCGCTACCTGGTGCGCATCGCCGTCGACCGCTACCCCAACGACCCGGGGCGCTCCAACCTGCACCACCGCGAACACCCGCTGACCTTCGCCGAGCTGCGGCTTCGGGCGTACCGGGAGGACGGGGACGAGCGGGAGGCGATGCACTGGCGGGCCAAGCACGACCGCGACGCCTTCAAGGAGCTGTGGCTGCTCTTCGAGAACGCCGACCGGCGCTTCCCCCTCTATCCCGGGGACCGGGCCACCATCGAGTACGCGTACTGCGTCGGGCACGACAAGTGGGGCCCCTGGTTCCAGCGGGCGGTCCGGCTGCCCACCCGGCAGATGGCCGTACGCCTGGACCTTCCGGCCGCGGTCGACCCCCAGGTGTGGGGCGTGGAGACCTCGCTCTCGGCGGAGGAGGGCCCGCTGCGCACGCCCGTGACCAGGCGCGAGGACGCCGACCGGGTGATCTTCGACTGGGCGACCGAGGACCCGCCGCTCAACGCGCGGTACCGGTTGCAGTGGCGGTTCCGCAGCCGGCCCGACGCCGAGCCCGAGGAGGCCGGGCGGATCCGGCCCAGCGACCGGATGCGCGGCATCGGCATCGTGCAGCGCGGCGCCGACCTGCTCCGCCAGCCGGCCCGCCCGTTCGACCTGCCCCGCGAGGAACGGGAGGCCCGGGACGTCGCCGACCGCCTCGCGGCGACCCTGGTCCGCCTCGACGAGTTGCACCCGTTCCGCAAGGGGGTGGGCATCGCCGCCCCGCAGCTCGGCCTCGGCCGGGCGGTGGCGGTGGTCCGGCCCCCCGACCGGTCGGCCGACCCCGTCGTGCTGCTCAACCCCCGCGTCGTCGACGCCTCTCCCGACAGCGACGAGCAGTACGAGGGGTGCCTCTCCTTCTTCGACCACCGTGGCCTGGTGCCCCGACCGCTCCGGCTCGACGTGGAGCACGCCCAGTACGACGGCAGCCGGATCATCACCTCGTTCGAGTTCGGCATGGCCCGGCTCGTCGCCCACGAGATCGACCACCTGGAGGGGCGGCTCTACGTCGACCGGATGACGCCCGGGGTGCCGCTGGTGCCGGTCGAGGAGTACCGCGAGACCGGCCGGCCCTGGCGCTACTGACCTGAGCGCACCCGCCCCCGGCGGCACGACCACGTCCGCCCGGGTGGGAAGGACGGACGGCCGGGCGGACGTGGTCGTGCGGGGCGGTGCCGGTCCGCCCGATTGGGGGACCGGGGCGCGTGCCCCAGGGGGCAGGAGCACGCGCCCCGGTTCGGGGGAGGAACGCTTCTAGAGGTTGCCGAAGGTGTCGTAGCGGGTGTTCTCCGGCGGGACGCCGTCCTCGGCGAGCACCCGGAGGGTGGCCCGGACCATGCGGGCGGAACCGGAGACGTAACAGTCGTGCGCCGTCCACGGGCCGTACCGGCCGACCACGTCGGGGACGTCACCCAGTTCGCCGTCGAAGTCGGGATCCTCGCTGCACGCCGGAGTGACCGACAGCCACGGGTGCGCGGCCACCAACTCCTGGAGCCCGGCCAGGCCGTACAGGTCCGCCGCCGTGCGGGCGCCGTAGAAGACGTGCACCCAGCGGGTCCGGTTGTAGCTGGCCAACTCCTCCACCAGTGCCTTGATCGGAGCCAGGCCGACGCCGCCCGCCACGCAGAGGATGTCCCGCTCCGAGGAGCGGTCCAGCGTCATCGACCCCATCGGCGCCGCCACCCGGAGCAGGTCGCCGGGCTTGACCCGGCGGACCAGCGCCCCGGACACCCAGCCGGCGCCCTCCGGCGTACGGACGTGGAACTCCAGCAGGTTGTCGTCGTTCGGGGCGTTCGCCACCGAGTAGGTGCGCCACACCCGGGGGAGGTGGCGGGGCACCTCCACGCTGACGTACTGGCCGGCCCGCCATGACAGCGGATGCTGCAACGCCCGGCAGGTCAGCACCGCCGTGTCCCTGCCGTACCGCTCGTGGGTCAGCACCTCCGCGTGCCAGAACGGCGGGTTGTCGTCGGCCGCCGCCCCGGCCAGCATCTTCTCCGTGATCGCCGCGTACGCGTCCCGCCACGCCTGGTCGTACTCCAGGTTCCAGCCGTCGCCGGCGACGCTGCGCAGCGCGTCCAGCAGCGCTACGCCCATGGTCTCGTAGTGCGCGGCCTCGACGTGGTACTTGCGGTGGTCCCGCCCCAGCGAGCGCAGGTACTCGTCGAAGCTCTCCGGGTCGCCGACCGTCTGGGCGGCGGTGACGATCGCCTCCAGGATCCGGTCGCCCTGCCCGGTCATCTCCACCGGGAAGAGCTTGCGCAGCTCGGGGTCGAGCAGGAAGAGCCGGGCGTAGAAGTGACCGCTCAGCCGCTCCCGGTGCTCCTCGACCAGGGTCCAGCTCTCCTTCAGCAGCCTTGCGAAGTCGTCCACGAGGCGCGCTCCTTCTCCTGACGGCGGATCGGGCACCCATAGAATGTCCACGGAGCGTGCCTGCCGGTCGCACAGAATGTGCGATCGGCTCGTGAGGCTCCTTCGGGCGGTGCCGCTGGCCGGTGACGTCGGCCGGTGACGTCGGCCCTCGGCGTCGGGCAGAGTGGTGCGGTGACCGTTGAGCTGCAACGCCCGGCGACCCGCCGGATGCTCGGCACCGAGACGCTGCTCGTGCTCGGCCTCTCGCTCGGCCAGTCCGCCGTCTACGCGACGGTGTCGATCGTGGCGAAGCTGACCGCCGACGGGCCGCTGTCGAAGCAGACCGCCGCGCTCAACACGTCGGTGTCACCCCGGCCGTGGCTGGACCTGACATACCAGCTGCTCGGGATCGTCTTCGCGCTGCTGCCGGTGCTGCTCGCCGTACACCTGCTGGCGCGGGACCCCGGCGATCCGGCGCGGATGCTCGGCCTGGACGCCCGGCGGCCCGGTCAGGACCTGGCCCGCGGCGCCGGCCTGGCCGCGCTGATCGGCCTGCCCGGCCTGGCGCTGTTCTGGGCGGCGGCCCAGCTCGGCGTCAACGCCACCCTGGTGCCGGCCGCGCTGCCCGACCTCTGGTGGACGGTGCCGGTGCTGATCCTCGCCGCCGTGCAGAACTCGGTGCTGGAGGAGGTGATCGTCGTCGGCTACCTGACGACCCGGCTGCGCCAGCTCCAGTGGCGGGTCGGCGCGATCGTGGCGACGAGCGCCCTGCTGCGCGGCTCGTACCACCTCTACCAGGGCTTCGGCGCCTTCGTCGGCAACGTGGTGATGGGCGTCGTGTTCAGCCTCTTCTACCTGCGCACCCGCCGGGTCATGCCGCTGGTCGTCGCGCACACACTGCTCGACATCGTCGCCTTCCTCGGCTACGCCCTGCTGCCGAAGGAATGGTTCGACTGGCTCTGACGCCGCCAGCCCTTCATCCCTCCGCGGCCTCGTCCCCGCCGGGGCCGCCACCGGGGCGCCGTCCCGGCAGATCTTGGTAGGAAAGTGCCCCTCCGGGGGCCATTTCCTACCAAGATCTGCCAGCGGCCCGTCTTCCTGGGCCGCGCTCCGCTGGGCCGAGCGCAGGCCGCCCGTGATCAGCGGGGTGTGGGTCGCCGGTAGGCGGTGATCGCGCGGGCGGCGAGTCGCTCGGCCGCCGCCGCGTCCCCGGCCGCAGCCACGAGCACCGCCGCGCCGGGCAGCAGCCGGGACGCCACCCGCAGCGCCAGCCACCCGCCCGCCTGGGCGGCCAACGGCGCCGCCAGCCGCCACGCCGCCTCCGCCGCCCGGGGCCAGCCCGCCTCGTCGGGCGCGTCCGCCGCCCGGGCCGCCGCCAACGCGGCCCGCGCGCTCTCCGCGTCCGGATGCACGCGGGTCAGCACCAGCAGCTCCACCGCCCGGTCCGGATCCGCCGGATCCCGGCCGTACGCCGCCGCCAGGTGCAGCACCAGGTTGGCCTGCGCCCACAGCACGGCCACCAGCTCGGCCACCGGCGCGAAGACCCCCGCCAGCGCGGCGGTCGCCCCGCCCACCCCGGCCTGCCGGACGAACCGCCGGGTCGCGAGCCGCGCCAAGCCGTCCGCTCCCGCATCGGGGTACGCGTCACGCAGCCGCTGCGCCCAGTCGCGGGCACGCGGCCCGAACGCCTCGACGGCGGCCAGGGCCAGCAACTCCGGCGCGAACGCGGGATGCTCCAGCACCCGCGCGGCGGCCAGCCGAAGGACCGTCTCCGGCGTACGCCCCGGCGGTGTCCCCGCCGCCCCGTCGCCGGCGTGCCGCTCGACCACATGCGGGGGCGCGGCGGCCGGAGCCTGGACCGGGGCCTCGGCAGCGACCGTCGCCGGGGTGAGCGTCGCCGGGGCGGCCTTCTTAGCGGGCGTCGCCTTCCGGGCAGGCTCGGCCCTCGCGGCCGGTGTGGCCTTCTTCGCGGGCGCGGCCTTCTTCGTGGGCGCGGCCTTCTTCGTGGGCGTGGCCTTCTTCACGGGCGTGGCCTTCCGGGCGGCTGTGGTCTTCCGAGCGGGTGCGTCCTTCGTCGCCGCCTGGGGCGCCGCGCCTTCCGCCGTTCCCGGCACTGCGGGCTCCGCCGTCGTCGTCGCCGGCCCGGCCGCCGCTGTTTCCGGCCCTGCGGCCTCCTCCGCCGTCGTCGCCTCGGTCTGGTCTGCCGCCTTTGCTGTTGTCGTTCGCTTCGGCGCGGCCTTCTTCGCGACCACCGTCTTCCCGGGTGCCTTGCGCGCGGGGGCGGCGTTACCGCCAGTGGTCTGCCTGCCGGAGGCGGCCGGGCCCACAGCGGTGGCGGGTCCCGGCTGATCGCCGGCAGCGGCGGCCGCGCCGCCGCCGGTGTGCGCGACATCACTCCCGCCGGTCTCGTCCGCCTGGCTGGACCGCTCTCGTGGCACCCGATCGGCCGCGTGGTCGGCCTCGCCTGGCCGGTCTCGTGGCGTTCGTTCGGCCGCGCGGTCCGCTTGGACGGGCTGGTCTCGTGGCGTTCGTTCGGCCGCGCGGTCCGCTTGGACGGGCTGGTCTCGTGGCGTTCGTTCGGCCGCGCGGCCGGCCTGGTCGGGCTGCTCTTGTGGTGCCCGTTCGGTCGTGCGGTCTGCCTGGCGGGGCAGCGGCGGATCGGCCGAGGGCGGTTGGAAGAGCACCGCAGGCGCCGACTTCGCCCGCCGGGGACGCTTCCCGGAATCCTCCGGCCCGGCCGGCTCCGGCGGCGCGGGGGGCGGACTGAAGGTCGCCTTCGGGGAGCGTCGGCGCGCTCCCTCAGCAGGCTCTCGGCGGGTCGGCTCGCGCGGCGGCTGCTCCTGCATATCGATGGAGCGTAGTCCTGATCACGCCCGTGCACAGCAGGGAAAGCCGAGGCCGGGGGGAGTCCCGGGCTGGTTCGGGAAAGCCCGTAGCGCGGGCGGAGGGGTGGACCGGGGAAGTCGCTTTGCTCCTGATGGGTGCGGCCCTGTATCCTCGGGCGCGGTGGTCTGCAGGGCCACCAGGGAGACTTCGCCTAGTCTGGTCTATGGCGCCGCACTGCTAATGCGGTTGGGGTCTTAAAGCCCCTCCCGGGTTCGAATCCCGGAGTCTCCGCGCGAAAGCCGGGTGTGTAGACTGGCCAAGCACCGAGCGCCCGTAGCTCAACGGATAGAGCATCTGACTACGGATCAGAAGGTTAGGGGTTCGAGTCCCTTCGGGCGCACCACCTGAGCAGGGAATATAGCCGATCGGCTATATTCCCTGCCTTCGTATGGGTCGTGTGTGGGCCGCGGCTGTGACCCACGTTTGAGCAGCTCAGAGGCACTTTGGTTCGTCGTCGCGCCGCTCGAGCGGCTCCTGAGCAGCCGAGCAGCATCGGAGCACCACGGTCTCGATATGTGGGATGTATGGTGGCGAAAATGGGAAGACCGGGAGGCGGGTCGCGTGTTTTCGCAGGTAGCGGCCTAAGTCCGGCGTGCGCTGGCGGCACCCCTGCAGCCCGACCCATCTGATTACTCAACAGATGCTTGTTCGATGGGACAGCCTCGATCGAGGCGACCCGGCAGGGCGCCTACCGGTGTGAACACGAATGCTGGCGGTGTTCGAGGCGCCGCTCGGGTTGTCGGCCGGGCGTCTTGGAGCCCGTCGGTGGCGGTGATTCCCTTGCCGAGCTTGCCGGCGTCGATGACCAGGCGAACGACGGCTTCGGCCGTCCCTCGCCGCTCGCGTCGATCACGCTCTGCTGACCAGCCGCCGTCATCATGGGTTGCCACGCCCGGAGGATCCGGTGCCCGAGTGCGCTGGGTCCTCGGGCACCGGATCAGCTTCGCGTTTACATCAGCCGATGGTCTTCACGACTGCGGTGCTCCACCCCGTTAGCGACCTGGTAGCGGCTGCCGAGGCTCACGTCGCTGCGGCCCGGATAGACCCAGGCGTGGGCCACTATGGGACGCTCGTCCGCGCCCTGGGGGTGCGTGGGCGGCGGCGACAACCAGTTGGGCGGTGGTGATGGTCGATTCCGGCCCATGCTGACGCCCGCTTGATTCATGGCGGAGGTGCTACCGCAGTGCGAGGAGCGTGTGACGGGTCCCATAAGTGTCATCCCTGAGATGATCCGTTCGAGCCGGACGCTGGCGTTCTCGCGGCCTTCGACCCGTGGGCGTTTAGTCGTTCGGCTAGGAGGTCGAATGACGCGGCCTGCTCAAAAGCGTCGCCTTTGCTCAGTCGTTCAGCGAGAATTTCTTCCAGCCGTTGAGCGGTGGCGCTTTGCTCCGCGAGAAGATCTCGTACGACGGCGGCGAGATTTTCGTTGGTCATCTTGGCCGCACCGCCGGAGACGGGATTGTCGACGAGTTTTTCGAGGATGGTCAGCCATTGCCGGCTCAGCCGATCTACGTACTGTGCGCGCTTGACGTCCACGTCGTACTCGCAGTCGAGCTTGATCAACTGTTCCCAGTACGGCTTGACTGCCCGCTTCACGCCGTCGTCGAGTTCAACCCAGACGTACGGCTGGCAGGCTACTCGCACTCCGTTGCGCTCGTACCTCCACGGGCCGGACTCGGTGATGGCTCGCTGCAGTTCTACCTCGAGTTCTCTCGCGCGATGTGCGACGACATTGCGGGCACGGGCGGCGGCGAGGCGTGTTAGCGCCCGGATGGCGTACGGCATGAAGTACTGCGCGGATCCGTTGAGGATTTCCCGCGGTATGCCTTCGGAGGACCAGACGAAGGTGGAGTGGACGCGGAATGTGAATACGTAACCGCGCGCCGGAACGATGATCGGTGCCTGTGCGTCTCGGCGTTCGGTCAGCCGGCCTGGGGTCGGTGGTGGCGGAGGCGGTGGTGGCATGGGGACGGGTTCGGGCCCGCGCAGCGCCGCGACGAGACGGTGCCAGAGCGTCAGCAGCCACGATCCGAACCGCCGCCAGGCAGCGGGAGAACTGGCCGTGTTGATGGTGTCGGTCATGTCGTCACTTCCTCATCGCGGCGTCGAGCCATTCCGGTAGCCCGTCCTGAAACTGCGGCAGCCGTGCGAGATGAAACGTCATCCGGCGACGCAGGGTCGGTAGGGCGGTGAGGTCGGTGACCAACGCGGCGGTCGCCTTACGCAGGGTGTCGTCGGAGTCAGCGCTAATCAGCCAATGTTCGAAGGTGTTCCATGCCCGTCGGGACAGGTCGGCTGTCAGTAGCGCCACCTGCCAGAGGCGTACAAGCTCATGGCTGTCGACCTCATGTGACGCGGCTCTGACCATGAGTTCGGGAACGCCGACTGGGGAGTTGTCGGCCGGTATGCCGGCCAGACTGACAAGGGCACCGCCGGCGTGCAGTTGTAGCTGTCGGTCGTCAGACCACCTTGCTAGTTCGAAGATGATTCGGTCCGCCCTGTGCGAGGCGTAGAGCTGGTACACGCCCTCGGCGACCGTGTACGTGTGCTGCTGCATCGGGTCCTGGGCGATGCGGCGAAGGTCGGCCAGGCTCCAGCTGAGGTCTGGTTGTTGCAGCCCACTGGCATAGACGCGGGCGGCTGCGTCTCTCTGAAAGTTCCGATGACCACTGGCCCAGTCCCGAACCTGCCGACGGACCAGATGGCCCACCTGGCCGCCCATGTCCGCCGCGACCATCGCCCAGGCTGCTGCCTGTCGGAGTCGACGTTTGGGTGAGGCCGCCCAGTCGTCGATGATGTCGGCGCAGACTCGCGCGAAGTCGTGGTGCGCGAGCAGGCCGGCCGCCTCGGCGGCCGCTCGCTGCATCGGCTCGTCATCCTTCGAGACCAGGGTGTCCAGCCACTTGAGTAGGGCTGGCCGGGTGCTGTCGAACTCGTGCCATGCCTCATCGATGATGACGCCGCGCATGGCGCCATCGTGCAGCCAGGCTGAGCGCGACGATCCGCCCCGTGACCGCGTGGCTTCCCGGCCCTCCTGCCAGTCCATGTCGAGCGGTCCGAGCAGCTCCGACACCGGGTACTGCAATGCCAGCCGGCCCCAGTCCACCCGCTTGGCCTGCCCGTCGATCTCCTCAAGCAGGAGACCGGCGGATTCGAAGACGTAGTGCAGTGGCTGCCAGGCGAAGACGGCGTACGCGATCCGGAAAGCCCGCTCGTGCTGGTCGGCCCGCCGGGGCCGCCGGCCGCCGCCTGCGTCGGAACGCAGGATCTCCGCTGCGCGGGCCCTGCGCCGCGGTTGCGAGCTACGGAGGATTTCGGCCAGCGTGTTGTCGTCGGCTGGATGACTCCGCCCGATGGCCTCGGCGATTGGCACCACCTCTCGAGGCCCGTAGGCGCCGTGCAGAGCGTCGACGAGGTCGCTGTGGTGGAGATACCCGCGAACGAGTTCGGCGCTCTCCTCATCGGTCAGCGTCAGCCTGTCGCGTAGGTGATGGCCGAGATGAGCGCGGAAGACAGCGAGTGGCGCGGGTCGGCGGTGCCGCACCTCGGCGCTGTGCCGAACACCGGAACGCGAGTCGTCGTGCCTGATCAGCACCAGGCTCGCGGACCGTCGCCGGAAGAGGTCTGCCAGCAGGCGCATCGCCTGGCTGTGGCTGTTGCCCGGCAGCCGGAGCACGTACCCGTGATCCTCCTTGATGCTGTCATTTGCTCGGTTCAGCACTTCCGGCGCGACATCCTCCGGTAGTAGGACCTCATGTATCCGGTCCGGGCCGTGGCGCCGAGCTAGCGCCACGCACGCGGTGCTGAACCGCCCGGTGTGCGGCCTACCCGCCAGACAAGCCGTGGATCGCTGGCCGAGCTTTTCCCTGAGCTCCTCGTCTGCGGCCGTCTCCGCGTATACCCCGAGCAGATCAGGCACTCCCACCAGGTCCCTGATGACGGGTTTCGCCGCCGGTTGACCCGTGTTGTTCACGACGTGGATCGTGTTGTTGTTGCCGACAGCGTTCACACCGCGGGCGTTGATCCCCGAGTAGGCGGCGGAGAACTGGGTGCCGTACAGCTCCTCGCCCACGCGCGGGTCCATCCGCAAGGACCCCGGAACAATCTCCTCCTGCGAATCGGCTGTTGGCTCCGCCGCGGTCTCCTCCTCTCGACCACCCGGCTCATCTATCCGCAGCTCCGGCAGGGCCGCGTCGCCGGGCCCCGCATCTCCAGAGGATGTCCTGGGCGGCGACGGATCTCCGTCAGGAGTCGTGTCGCTCATCGAGGCGACCCCCACGAGTCGAGGTCTTCTGAACGGCCCGTAACGGAGATCGAATTGCCGTTGCCGATCGCGCCGATTCCCCGCGACCGGATGTCCTGGAATACCTGCCGACCCCCAGCCGGCTGAGGGCGAGGCCTACGGTCCTGACGATCAACGCTCTCACCGCCGCTCCCGTCGTTCGGCTGGCCAGAGGCGGAACCTTGGGGACCAGGACGCTCATCGGTTGCGGGAATGCTCTCGCCCGGAACGTAGATCCAGGCGGTGGCCTCGAAGTGCTTCTCAGGGAGCCGTGCCGTCACCTGCTGGAAGTGATCAGGCCGAAGATCCTGGTACTGCCGGACGATGTCCTGGTAAAGCCGATCCGACACAATTAGTGCGACCGCAGCGCCCGGGAACTGCCGTAACGCGGCCTTGAGTTGGGGCGAGTCCACCAGCCGGCAGACTGTCACGACAGCGTCGCCTGGGTAGCCGTTCGCCCCGTCGAGATGAACCGGCCCTTCGTGAACACCGACGCGCAAGCGGATACGCGCCTCAGATCTAAGACCACGGTTGTGCTCGCGCAACAACCGATCGAGGACCGGCGTAAGCCGCGTCACAACCGCCCGCTCGCTGGCCCCTGGCGGGAGGATGGCCAGCTCACCGTCACCTCCCTGTTGGATCAACCAGTTGGCGCGATCGAAGACCAACTCGTCGCATGCCGTCGCCATGACCTCCCGGAAGGCCATCTGCGCTCGATGTTGTAGGACGTTGTCTCGGCCGCTGTAGGACTCCATGTCCACAGCGACCAGCACACGCCGGTCCGGGTCCGTGACGTAAGCCATGCTCTCCATCCCTCACTAAGTGATGAATCGTTCGAGACTTATCTCTACAGGCCGGCGGTGCTGAAGATCCCATACAAATACAGAAACAAGGTCCACTGTCGAGTCGTCGACAAGTGGTACTTCGATCCCATAGCTTCCGCCGATCTGGCGTTGACTCCAGACATGGGAAAAAGCCGGAGAGCGAGCAGCAGCGAGGACACGTGGCGGGATCTTCACGTTGGCCTGGCCACGGCGGCATCACTACAAGCCTCGATCAGACATGCGGACGCGAAAGCCCTGGCGCTGCTGACTGCCGAAGGAAGCGTGGCAGCGACAGTTGTCGATCAAGCCCTGCCGGCGACGCTGGAGGGCAACCCGACCGTTGCCGCGCTTACGGTGCTCCTCACGGCCGTCATGGCGATAGCCATGACGGCGACCACCTGTCAGCTAGCGCTGTCGCTTTGGCCCCGTCTGGCGGGCGCCGGAGGTGCCAATCGATTCGGGTTTCCGGATCTCGTCGCGCTTGGCAGCCGACCATCGATCGCCCCAGCCAGTCGGCATAGGAACGAGGCCTGGGACTTCGTGGTAGTGCTTGCCCGCATCGCGATGGCGAAGCATCTGCGTATTCGGCGGTGTTTGCCCTGGTTTCTGATGTCGCTGGGCGCAGCCGTCAGCTTGGTGACCCTCGAGGCCTTAGCGGGCGCGATCACCTGACGAACTACTGCGGGGTGTAGCGACCTTGACGCCGAACATGAAAGATGACCTCTGGGCATGAGGAGGTGAACATGGAGGAAGTGCTCTGGCCACCCAGTACGTTTCTCGGCCGGCTCCAACCGTCGACACGAGAGCAACTTGTGATGGTGGGAGTCAGGCGGTCGGTGCAAGAGGCCCAAGTGCTTCTCCGCGAGGGCGCCTTGGAGTCCCACGTGGTCCTGCTCCATGACGCGCTCGTCAAGGTCACGGTCGCGCTATCCGACGGCCGGCACGCCCTACTGGCAATCCGTGTATCCGGTGACATCGTTGGAGAGATCTCCGCCCTGAACGGCACACCGAGGACGGCGACGATCACCGCCTGCCGTCCATCGACCATCCGTATCATCCACCGCAACGCATTCAGAGCCTTTCTCCGCGACTACCCTGAAGCCGCCCTAGAGGTGGCCGGGATCGTCGCCGACCGTCTTCGGTGGGCCAACCGGCGACGGATCGATTTCACCTCCTACCCTCTGCGAGTTCGTCTGGCCCGAGTGCTGTGGGAACTGGCAGCCGCCTACGGACGACGCAGCCCTCGCGGCTTGGTGATCGACATCCGACTGACACAGGACGAGCTGGCTACCCTCTGCGGCGCCGCCGAGATCAGCCTGCAGAAGGCGCTCGGTGGACTTCGTGCGGACGGCATCGTCGCCACGGGCTACCGCGAGATTGTCGTACGAGACAGCGATGCGCTGCGTTCAATCGCTGGCCTTGCCTAGCTAGCCAACCCCCATCGGGTGGTGAGACCGGAGGCACTACGTTCGGTAGGAACGCTCCTTAGGATCTTCCGGGTGAGGGTCGGCAGCGGCGCGTTGATGCCTACCGCGAGGTCCAGCATCTCCTGGTAACCCGGGCAACCTGTCGAGGGCGGCCGTTATCAATGCGTCAGCCGCCGGGGCGTCGGCCCGTTGGTGGGCCAGGCGCGCCGGTAGCAAGTCCAGTTCCGGCGCCGCGAGGGTTGTGGACCTGCGAAGACTCCAGCGGGCCTGAAGACGTGTTACGTCTGCTCAGGGAGTCGGCGAGGCGGGGCAGGAACCGTGTCGGTGGCCTGGTCGCGTCGTGGGGATGGTCTGTTGGCGGCATGGTCGTGGGGCCGGATCGCGTTTCGCCGACGCCGTCGCCGTGTCAGCGGTGCAGTAGTCCCAGCCGCAGGAGAACCTGTGGCTGGGACTCTGTGCGCACCTGGACCTAGCGACTTCTGGGAGCGGGTTGTCCGGCGAACTCCTGTGGGTTGGTGAGCTGTCGGCTGGTGAGCACTCGTTGCGCTTTCGCGCGCTGTTGGGTGCGGCGCCGCGACACCCTCAGTTGGGGTGTGTGCTTCGGTGGCTTTCGGGCTCCTGCCCCGGTGATGTCCGGTTCAGGGTGTGGCTTGGTCGGCGCTGGGGCGGTGCCGTCGTCGGTGTCTCGGGTGCGGTCGATCTGTCGTTTGATCTCCGCACCGGGTTTGCCGGCCTCGATGAGGTAGGAGGCCGTGATCTCGGCGGCCTTGTGCGCGGCCGGCGGCAGGATGGTGGTGTAGATGTCGCCGGTGACGCGGATGTTGGCGTGTCCGAGTTGGTCCTGGACGGTCTTGATGTCCGCGCCGGCGGAGTGCGCGAGTGAGGCTGCGCCATGTCGGAGGTCATGCAGCCGGATCGGTGGGAGTCCGGCGCGGTCGACGAGCAGCCGCAGGCGTTGGGTGAGGTAGCCGGGGTGCAGGGGTGCCAGATGTACAGCGACCTCGGCCTCTTTCTGGGTCTGGCGGCGGGAGTTCGGGCTCCCCGCGGTGTCGGGACTGGCCTTCCCAGAGCAGCGCGAGCATCTCGGTCAGGCGAACGGGTGGGGCGGGCTGGCCGTTACCGTCGCCGATAGCGAGTTCCCACAGCCCCTGACCCATCGACGGACCGCCGACCATGGGATGGCGGCCAGGACGAGGTGGGCGGTGGCGTCGGCGGACGAGGAGCTGCGGGCCTCGATAGCAAGTCGCCGACCTCTTCGACGCCAGCCTTCCGGTTGCCCGTTGGCGCATGAACGGAACGGGGCGCGGATCGTGGCCCAACGCGCAGCCGCGAAGCGGGCCAAGTCCGGACGATTTTGGTAGCCCGATTCATTCACCCGCCAGTTGAGTGTCGATCTTTAGGACACGCGGGTGATGTCACTGGAGCGATCGAACCGGCACACTGCGTGCATGTCGACTTCGACCTCGCCCAGACCTGTCCAGCTAGAGACGGTGCGACCTGGCGACAGCGACGCGGTCACGCAGGCATTCGAGCTCGGCTGCCAGTTCAAGGCTCGACTCGGTATGCAGATGCGTGGGGCCTACGAGCAAGCCGCCGGGGACGGGCACCTGCTGGTAGCCAAACAAGATGGCAAAGTCATCGGGTTCGCGCTCTACGGCACCGCCTACCAGCGCGTCCGCCTTGCCTATCTCTGCGTGAGTACCGAGCACCGTCGCAGCGGAATCGCCACCATGTTCGTGGAACACCTCTCGGCGAAGCATCACGATCTGGCGGGCATAAGCGTCAAGTGCCGCCAGGACTACGGGATCGACAAGCTGTGGATCGATCTGGGATTTCACAAGAGATCACAGGTGCGGGGGCGAAGCCACACCGGCCACCTGCTCGACGTCTGGTGGCGTGACCACGGGCACCCGGACCTCTTCTCCCGGCAGGACCCGCCTCTCCTGCGCGCCGCCCTGGACAACAACATCATCCGTGACCTGGGCCCGGCCCAGAGCCGACCCGGCGCCAACGAATCGCTGGCTCTCCTCGCCGACCACCTCGCCGACCAACTCGAGTTGGTGGTCACCACCTCGGTCCGCCGAGAGATCTCCGATCTGGATCCCGGCGCGACAAGGGACGCCTGCGAGGAGGCGATGAGCAGATGCACACCCGCGGCGCCTGTCTCACAAGCCGTCCAGGCCGCCAAGAAGTTCCTCCTGGACCGGATCGACGCCGAACACCGTCCATATCCCGACGGCCGTCGAGATGAATACGACCTGCGCCACGTCGCCTCGGCTGTAGCGGCCAAGGTCGGAGTCTTCGTCACACACGACACCCGACTGATCAACGTCCTGAGAAAGCCAGCCCGGGCGCTTGGGCTGCGCATCCTCGCGCCAGCCGACGTCGTCGTGCACCTCGACGAACTCACACGAGCCGAGGCGTACCAACCCGTGGCGTTGCTCGGCACCGGCTATCAGCTCAAAGCCCTGGGATCGGAGCAGGACCAGGCAGTCGAGCACCTGGCCGCAACAGCCAGTGGCGAGAGCCGCCAGGAGTTTCTCCGCCGAGTTCATGCCCTGGCCGTCGCACGCACCCAACGTCGCGCCGTGATCACCCCTGACGGCGCCGTCGCCGCCCTGTATGTGACCGACCAGCATGGCTTCGCGCTTACCGTCTCGCTGCTGCGGGTGGCCGACCAGCCCTTGGCCGACACCATGGCACGTCAACTGTTGCTGATCCTGCGCAACCAGTGTCGCGCCAACAAGCTCGCAGCGATCGTGGTCGACGACCCTCACCTGTCACCCGGGACACAACGCGCACTGCTCGACGACGGCTTCCAGCAGGTCAACGGCAGGTGGATAGGGTTCGTCATCGACACCTGCGGCACAGCAGCCGACGTCGAACGCGACGTCAACGCGGTAGCGCGTCATCTCGACTTACCCGAGCCAACCCCGTTAAGATCAACTATGCCCGCCGCTGTCGTCGCTCAGCTAGAGCGCAACTGGTGGCCGGCGAAGATCATCGACACCCCGCTGCCCACCTACGTCGTGTCGATCCAGCAGCGGTGGTCCAACCAACTGTTCGGCGTACCCACACCACTGTGGCGCGACGACCTCGGTCTCAGCCGCGAACACGTCTACTACCGCGCCGCCACAGGCGGCCCCGCCGCTCCCGCCCGCATCCTGTGGTACATGAGCGGCACCACGCCAGCCGCACCCGGCATCATCGGCTGCTCCCAGCTAGAGCTGGATGTCATCGGCACACCAGCGGACCTGCACAACCGATTCCAACACCTCGGCGTGTGGGAACTGTCGCAAATCGAAGGCACCGGGGGAAGCCAACGACGCCAAGCCCTGCGCGTCACCAACACCGAGATCTTCCCCCACCCCATACCGCTTCCGCGACTGAAGGCACTCAGCGGGTCACGAACCGGCCTGCTCTTTCCGCTATCACCACGCAAGATCGAACCTGAACTGTTCGCTCAAATCTACCGGGAAGGCTTCGATCAAAATGCGTGAAGAGCCACCAGCCCTACTGCTGTCCGTACGGCCGCGCTTCGCCGAAGCCATCCTCTCAGGACAAAAAACAGTCGAGGTGCGACGCCGCCGCGTCGCCGCCCGTGAGGGATCACCCGTCGTCCTGTACGCCAGCTCACCGGTAATGGCCGTCGTGGGAACCGCACAGCTCGAACGATCCGAAACACTCAACGTGCAGGACGCCTGGACCAGCCACGGACACGCTATGGGCATCAACCGACACGAGTTCGATGACTACCTGGCCGGGACTGACACCGCCTGCCTGCTCTTCCTCGCCAAAGCATCACCCCTAGGCGCACCGCTGCCACTACACGACCTGAGAAGCAACCGAGCCTTCCACCCCCCGCAAAGCTACCGATACGTGGCGGAATCCGATCCCACCGCTATCCGGCAACTGGCGGCCCAGCGGGCATAAGCCGGTACCGGGTACCCGGGCATACGTGCAACCGTTTCGTAGCCCGGCCCGCCCACGGATATCGTCGCATTCACTCTGCGGCAGCCCGATCGTCATGTTGTTTGTCCGATGCTGATCATCCAATCAGGACCGGTATCTGTCGGGCATGCAAGTGCCGGGCGAGCGCGTCGAGGTGATCCTGCGGAATGCCGACGGCAATTAATCGCTGTGCTCTGGTCACCGCCACGTACCAGTTGCGCAGCAATTCGTCTGCAGCCGGATCGCCGCCGATCCAGCGGACGCTCGCGTCATCGTCCGGCACGAGCAGCAATACTCCTGAGTGTTCATCGCCTTTGACCTGATGGATGTTGTCGGACCGGAACAGCACGGCCGCCGTGCTGGTAGCACGCGGGCCCTCCGCCTTACCACGCAGCTGGCCGATCACGCCGCGGGGAGCCGCTCCAGGCGGCCGGCGCCAGGCCTTGAGTTTCAAGTTTACGTCCTTGAACCAGTTGGCGTTCGGTTCGGGTAGCGCGTACAGGAACCCGTATGCGCGTCGGACAATGTCGCCGTAGTCGACGTTAGCCGCTGCACAGCGGGCCTCTATGCTCCCCTGCGAAGGGGCGTCCGGAAACCAGTACCGCAGCAGCAGCCTTGCCCCAATCCGGCAGGCGTCATCGGCGAGGGCCTGGTCAGCGGTTGCTGAATGCACGATGCGTCTGGCATGGGCGAGCATGGTCGCGGTGTTCCCGTCCGGGCGCCGGTTCTTTACCGGCAGATGTGTCCGCTTGTATGCGGTGATGAGGCAGTCTGAGGCATCGACTTCGTAGTCTCGTGCGTGGTCGAGAAACACGTTGACGACCGGCCGGTCGGTGGGCACGTGCCGCGGCATGCCCCCTTTCGGGAAGGTGGTGGGCAGCAGGATCACGGGCGAATCGATCTGTGGCGGCCGGACCGCGTCGTCGGGCGGTCGGTTGCCTGAGCGCAGGGTGGCAGCGAATCGGCAGATTGTGGGGGAGCTTCGCCAGTTGCCGTTTAGTTCGACGGTCCGGCCGAGTTCGGCTTCGAGGGCGTGCAGGTGTGACAGGTCGGCGTCACGCCATCCGTAGATCGACTGGTCGGGATCGGCGACGACTACCAGAGGGATGCCAATGCTGTGCAGCTTTTCGAGGATCGCGAGATCCGTAATGGAGCAGTCCTGGGCTTCGTCGACGACAATTTCCGTGAACCGTGAACGCAGCGGACCGGCAACATTCTCCCCGGCGTCAAGATGCATCAGCGCCAGAATCCGGCTTTCATGACCGGTAACGTAGCCAGCCTGATACTGCTCCCTTCGGGCGTCGAGCGCCGCCTTTTCCCAGATATCCCAGGAATAGCTGCTGTCATTCACGACCCGCTCGTGGTCCCGCGAGAGCAGGTCCCGACGGACTGAATCTTGCTTATTGACCGGATTGCGCTGGAAAGTAAACCCGCTCAGCGGCATCGTGCGATCGAGTCTTACCTCGGCTTGGACGCGGTCCCATGTGTCGAGCAGACGCAGTGGCTTGCTTGCCGTCAGGTGTGGGGACACTAGGACATCCCAAATGAAGGCGTCGAGGGTACCGATGTAGTGGGGAAAGGCGGTCGCCTCGGGCCGACCCTCGCGGTGACAGCGGCGGCGCATCTGCGTGGAGGCCGCGCGGGTGAAGGAAAGCAGCGCCCGTCCGTGACGCAGCGCAACGGTTGGACCACGTAGATGCCGGGAGACGATAACGTGTGTCTTACCGGCACCCGGGCATGCGCGGACGAACAATGGCGCCGCTGCGGTGATCGCCTCTTCCTGCGCCGCGACGGCCTGCTCGAGGATGGAGGTCATCGGGCTGCGGGCGGCGCGATTGGCTGCGACGCGTCGGCGACGTATCGGATCGCTCGCACCAGATTGTCAGGCACGACAAAGCCGCATCCCGGCACCAACCGGTCCGCCAGGCAATGCGCGAACTCGGGTTTGGAGATCGGTGTGCCCCTGGCCGCCGGATCCTCATCCTTGGAGAGGAACAGCCGCCGGAACAGCTCCGGCCGCTGTCCGACGGGGGCTTCGGCAATTGCCTTCCACCGGTGTTCCGAAAGCGGCGCACACTCCAGGAACGCCTGGTGTAGAAGATCCTCGTTCTCCGGACACATCAGAGTCGGCTCGAGGGTGTGCGGTGCCAGGAACCAATCGATGACGTCGGTTCCGGCGCCGAGCCGCATGGCCAACGCGCGGGCGTCCTTGACCCGGGTCGGTTCCTCGTCGCCGGTAGGCTTGTCGGTGTCGGTGATCACCGCAATCCGTTGGCCGACCCGGACCCCGCCAACGGAGGTCAGCAGAACCTTCATGTAGGAGCCGAACCCCACGCCGTCGACCAAGATCATCGTCGAGCCGTGGAATCGGTCGATCGCATCCTGGGCTGCCTGCCGTTGCGGTTGGTCGGCATTGGCTGGAGCGGCGAGCACTAGGTTGGCGAGCGCGGGCAGTAGCAGCGCCTCGGACAGTCCTTCGACGAGAATGGTTCGCGCCGCGTAGAGCATCGCGCTCTTGGTGACATCGAGGTACCGATCGAGCTGCTTAATTTGCTTGGGCCTCAAACCCATGTCGGCGACTGCCACGGCCCGGGCATGCCACCCCGAGGCCTCCGAGCGAGGGCCGCGGGTCATCACGACAAGATCCTCGACGCTCACCGCCGCGGACAGCACTGGCGAGTGAGTGGTCAGTACGACCTGGATGTGCCCTGCCGGCTGAGACGGATCGTCCCCGGCACGCTGGCGGGACGCAGCCGCCCGTCGTTTCAAGTAGCGCAGCAAAAGGGTCTGCAACTGCGGATGCAGGTGAGCCTCGGGCTCCTCAATCAACAGCAGCGTCAGGTCGGACTCACGTGCGGTCTCAAGTTCTGCCAACACTGTGGCGATGTAGAGCGCGTTTGCGTATCCCAGCCCGGAGTTATCGATCGAGGCAGTCAGCGGCAACTCGGCGTCGCCGAGCAGCATCCGCAGCGCCCGGGAGATCGAGGCCAGGCTGGCGTCGGTAACCGTCAGACCGGCTTGCTGGCGGTGCGCTCCTGATGTGATCGCGCCAAGCGGCACGCTGACCGCGGACCCGACGGCCCGGACCGCCTCGTCTTGCGCGATCGCGGTGAGGTGGCCGCCAGCACGTTCTACGAACTCGTCAACCTGTCCCTGCCCACCAAGTAATGCCTCCAGCATCACCCGGATCCGGGCTCCGCCGGCGACGCCGAGGTCACGGACGGCGTCCCGTAGCGCGGGCAGGTGCACGTGCCGGATCGCGCTGCGTAGGACGGGTTCGCTGCCGGATTCCCTGCCTTCGCCTATGTGCCATGTCGTGGTGCCCCGCCGACGACCGAGCGGCGGCCGGGTGTAGGTCAGTGACCAGCAAGCCGACCGTTTCCCATCGGCTGTGGCACCAGAAAGGAACGCCTCGCGATAGGTGCCGGCATGATTGGGGTCGATGTCGGCAAGAATGGCTCGCACCTGCAACTGGTCGCCAGGTGCGCAGCCGTCGAACAGGTCGCCTTCGGTCAGTGACGAGCCACGCCGCCCATCAAGGGCATCCGTGAGTTGGCGCAGGCTGTCGATTACCGTGGTCTTGCCGGCGTTGTTCTCACCAGCGAGAACGGTGACTTCGGGGCGAAGTCGGACCCGGACCTGCCGACACGATCGATAATTGTTGATCATGATATCGGAAACAAACATGAAGGCTCCCGCTAGTCAGGAGGCCCATGATCGCAGCTGAACGGATCACGGACGGCCGCAGCACGTCCGCTATTCGGGTTGTCTCTGTGCAACCTTTGGAAGTTGATGCTGGCAGATCCGGCCACGACCGTGACCGCCAGCAGCGCCCTGGCGCGTCAGTCGGAGGTGAATCACCACTAGTGTCGGATGCGGGCCGCGACTTCCGGCGGTGACGTGTGGACTGATGGGCCGCTGACCTGGATTGACCGAATCGACGGCCAGACTGCTTGGGCCACCCCTGACGCAGCATGGTGCGACCCCATCGCGGGATCTACTGCCAGCTACGCGATAGCGCCCGGCGATCCTCCCGGTCCGCGTGGGTCATCCGCCCCGTATGGCGATCGTGGCTGCTCGGTGGCTGCTCGGGCTCGGCGAGTCCAAGCCTGTCTCCGCAGCTGTCACCTGTCGATGAGGCGGTTAAGTTTGTCCAAGACCCACAGTGCTGCGGGGGTGGCAGTGAGTTATCCGAGGCCGGGATGGGTGTTGGCGGTGATCGGTTCGGCGAGGGTTCCGACGTTGGAGCCGGACCGGCACAGCGCCTGGTTCAGCTCGGGGAGAAGGTCCACGCCAATCGCCTCTCCTCGGTGATGTGTGGGCGATGTCCATCGACCGTCGCGCCTTGGGTTAACGCGTCGTAGAGGTTGTCGATCAGGTCGGTGAGCGATGGCCATCCACGTTGCTGCATCGGACCGTTCTGTAGATCGGCCAGGAACAGGCTTCCGAGCTCCGGACCGGGTCGGTGATCAACGACAATGTGGTTGCCTGCCGTGTCCGAGGTGATGGGTACCCACTGTGGGTTCCACGATCGAAGATCGTTGCGATCACCGATGATCTCGGTGCGGCTGCGCCACTCACCCAGAGCATTGTCGACGCCGAGGAAGTAGTGGCCGGGCTGCAGGGTACGAGGGGGCCTGCGCTGCCGTCGTGCCATAACCAGAGGCGTTTGAGATCGGGCAGGACTCGCACGCCAAGTTGGTGGGCCATCGAGTCGATGGCTTCGATCGTGGCGGACGGGCGTAGTGACTCGCAGGTCGTTGGGGCCTGTTCCCGCAGCCACCGCTCCAGCCTCGTCAGACTGATGATCATCGACACGAACAACGCCCTCCTAGGGACGGGGGGCCGGAACTAGGATGCCAGCCCCCAACCAGTCGTCGAATCGTTTACCACGCAGCTCGACTTGTGGTACCCGTCCCCACCCAGCCCGACCAGGCTGGCGGACCGCTGCGCCTCGTACCCCGGATCCACCGACCGCGCGATCATTACCGCCGGGCCAAACGTGACCGATCTACCAGTGGCTCGGATGGACGAGGCCGAGCTCAGAAGGCCGCCGAAGACGAGCGGATCGCTCCGCTGTAGCACGACGATGGCCCGCTGCCGGTGGTTACCAACTGTGATGGTGCTCCGTTGGTGCTCGGATGTTCGGCGCATGACCAGCACGCGCGGAACAAAACCAGCACAGCATGTCCTGCACGGCCGATCGTCGCCCCGCAGGACGTCGCACTCCACTCGCGGTAACGCCCTAACCAGCAGATACTCAGCCGCTTGTTTCGGCACGCAACAGCACTGAGCGATACGTACGAAGTGATGATTACGCAGAGTAGAGAGAATCTGACGGGTTCGGACTACGGATCAGAAGGTTAGGGGTTCGAGTCCCTTCGGGCGCACGTCACGATCGAGGGCCGTGACCAGCGGAAACGCTGGTCACGGCCCTCGATCGTTTCCCAGCATGTGCCTTGATCTTCCGCGATGCGGACGTCTGGTACTCCGTTGGTGCTCCTCTGTTTCGGCGGGGGTATTTTCCGTTCTATGCCACAACTGCCGGTAACGGTCTGCTGGTGTACGGCGGGTCCGGGCGGGCTGTTCGGTCGGGGGCCGTCATGCGGTCGTGCGGTGGGGGCGACCCTTCCGAGTTGTCCGCGCGGCGAGCGTCGGTCGGAAGGGGATTTTGCCCAGCCGTCGCCGCTGCGAAGCGGCGGGTAGCGGGGCGTGTCAGCTCACCGCCGGGCACGCGCACCGGTGAATCAGCCGATGTCGGCATGTACGGCGATCAAGTTTCGGCTTGTAGCGCGGCCCGCTGGCTGACCAAGATCGTGTTCGAGGTCAGCCTCTGCGTAGGGCCTGTGCGATCTGCCGCGCCGCCTTGGGAGCGACGACCGTCACGGCTACAGCAGTTGCGGTGATGGCGATACCGCCGATCACCACCATCTTGTTGGACAGCCTGTCGGAGAGCGAGCTGAGCATGTTCCTGCTCTCGGTGTCCTTTGCGCCTTCCATCTGCACAAGCTGCATCAGTAGGTCGAGCACGTGCCGCTGCTGCTCCCATTCCAGGTCTTGCGCGAGCACATCCCGGAAAATGTCCCGAGTGTCCTGGCAGGCATGGTGGAACGACTCCTGACTTTGGCTGTTGGCCTCGAGCGTGGCGTGGTGATGCCGTTCCAGAACGTCGAGCGCGTCAGTGGCAAGTTCCCTGAAGTTGTCCATCTCCCCGATGCGCCGACGCACCACGTCGATGTCCGTGTCCGGCATCGTGGACGCTATGTGCAGCAGCTCGTTGCCCTCGTACGCCTCCGCTCCGGGACCGGGAACGGCCGCCTCGACTTTCTCTTCGCCCTCGTAGCCCACGCAGCTCCCCGTTCTAACAGACAGCACCGATTCCACAGCAGCGCGCGGGCTAGGTGATCCGGCTCCTCGCAGGACAGAGTGTACGTAGAGCAAGCTAGGGCGCACGACGTGAGATGCTCCCGTACGACGCCGAGGTGAGCCGACTCGAACAGGCAGTAGGCCGTCTTGATCCAGTCTTGAAACCGAGCAGCCTTTTCGATCCCAGCGCGCCGGCCACGACTGGTCGCATCGTCGCACTCACGACGATCGCCCAGCGGCGGCATCCGCTGGTCTCACTTCAGCCCTTCTACGGTGTCGGCGTCTACGCGCTCTACTACAGGAGCCCCTTCGACGCTTACTCACTGCTCTCCGGCACGGAACAACCGATCTACGTCGGCAAGGCCGACCCTAAGGACGTCGCGGCGAAGGACGCGGTCAGCCAGGGAACCAGCCTGTTCGACCGTCTCAACGAGCATAGGAAGAACATCGCGAAGGCCACCTCGACGCTAAGCGAGGAGGATTTCGATTGCCGCTTCCTAATCGTGCAGACGGGATACCAGCGTGCGGCTGACTTGGCCGTCGACGGCGCGACCCCTCGAGGTGGTTACCGATCGAGGCCGTCATTGCTGACGGGATCGTCGAGGCTGGTATCAGGCCCCAGTCGTGAAGACTGCCTTAGGTGGTGGGGGCCGGGCTGTTGGGCGAGATGACCGTCGGTGCGCGCTTGGGGATCGGCGACGAGCAAATTTGTGTTTCGCCTGCTCGGCGGTGACCCGGTTCCGGAGGGCCGTGATGGCGGTGGCTGTCGGCTTCTCCGCCGTGAGGGCTGTCTCGCCAGCAGAGGCAGGACGGCTACACGAACGAGAAGACACGTTCCTCCGGGTCCACGACCGCAGCCAGAACCGCTCCAGGCGCGAGGGCCGGGTCATCAGCGCGGATTGTCTCGGCCTCGAAGGTGGCGAACCCAGTACCACTGATCCGCAGGCGGAGCTTCAACCCGGGATCCTCCCCACCAAGGTAATTGGACACGGTGAGGATCTCCGCCGTTGCGGCGACACCGGTAGCGGCGAGCTGGCGCGCGTCGCGGCGCGAGCGAGTGACCAGCCGCAAGCCCCAAACTCCGAAGCCGCCACCGACGATCGTCGCCAGTAGGCCCCCGACGAGCAGGCCCCAGAAGTCTGCGGCAGCCAGGCTCCGGCCCTGCGACACGACGACGAACAGCAGGGCCGGTCCGGGCAGACAGATCGCCAAGAACATCACTCGGCAAAGCAGTGCGCCGATCGGACCAATGCGCGTCTCCGCCTCTCGGGGTGCAGTCGTCACCCCCACAATCTAACGACCTGGTGCACGGTTGCGATCCCTTGAGCGTCGATGACGGTTGTTTGTGCCATGACCGATGCTGCGATCTGATGCCTCCGCCGTCGTAGTCGACGAGTTCCCAGGCGCTGCCGTAGGCGTCGACGAGCTCGCAGGTCAGATCGTAGACATCGCCGGTGGTGGGATCGGTCCAGCTCGTGGGGAGTTCGGAGGGGTACCTGTCCGGTGTGACTGAGCCCAGGTCCCGGTGGACGTTCAGGTCCCAGACCCGGACCCGCTCGCTGGCACTCGCCGCGAGCACGATCGTGCCGCCATGCCGGGTGCCGCAGGCGATCGAGGAGATGATGCCGATGTCGCGGCCGTCGAACAGCGGTGCTCCGAGCTGTAGGCGTCGTCGGACGTCCCACACCCGCACGTCCTTGCCGCCGCTGATCGCGATGATCTGCCCGGATACCTTGGCGAGTGCGACGGCATGCACCCTGCTGTCGTGACCGACCAACGTCGCCGCCGGTCGGTCGGGATCGTCGAGATTCCATAGCCGGACGGTGCCATCCCTGCCGCCGGAAACGGCGATCGGCCGGCTGCCGAGGACTCCGTATGCGACCGCCTCGACCTCGGAGTCGTGGCCGCGGAGCGGCTGGCCAATCTGCTGGCACCGGTCTAGGTCCCAGATTCGAACGGTGTGGTCCTCGCTGGCGGTAACGGCGATCGGGCGGCCGTGCATCGCCCCACAGGCCACGGATCTGATGACGGAGGTGTGGCCGCGCATCGGGCCGCTGAGCCGCCTTCCGGTTGCCGCATGCCAGACCTGTACGGTCTGATCGTAACCACCGGTTACCGCGATTAGCTCGCCGTTGAGCTGTGTGCAGGCGACATCACAAAGACCCAGGTTGACGCTGGTGTGGCTGAGCTGCCGTCGCTCCACCAGGTCCCACACCCGTAGACCACCGCCGACAACGACCGCCACCGGGCGCTTCCTCATCACCCCGTAGGCGATGCCTCCCCACACCGAACCAACGTCCGGGACGGTGAACGGGTCGCCCATCTGCTGATGGTCGTCCATGCTCCAGACCTGAAAGGAGTGGTCTCCGAGGGTGAGCGCGACGCGGCGGCCGTCGACGAGTCCACACACCCGATGCGGTATTGGCCTGGGTCTGTGCGGGAAAGAGAGCTGCGTGACCTGGCCCGGCGCAGCCGTTGGCCGGTGTCGTGCGGGATTCCGGCTTGCCGAATGCCTGGATCGGCGCGGGCGTTATCCGGGATCTCGTTCGCAGCGAGCGGTATGGCGACGGCGGCGCCCCTTCACGGGTGCGGGACGTCGAAGTCGTCTTCCTCGACCCGACAGACCCGAGCCGCGACAACGACGACCGGGTCACACCGAAGGCTGGCGACGACCTGGCGGGAGCCAGTGGGAGGCGAAGAACCAGCACAGCACCCGTCGCGGCCCGGTCACGTCCGGCGGGCGCTGTGGCAGGGCGGGCCTGCTGTGCTGGCTCGGTGGTCCGGGACAGCAGGTGGAAGGCGCGGTCGGGGGCACTGGTGGAGGGATCAACTCCGGTCTGCTGACCCGGCGGCTGGACCGGCCGCTACGCGGAGCACGTCTGATGTTGCCGGCGCCGAGTAGAGGGTCTGCGCTGTCGCGCCGTGCGGCGCTGGCCGGCACGTCGATCCAGACGCTGGTGTAACCGTTGAGATAGACGACTGTCCGATCGCGGTCAGGCGGCACCCGAAGCGGACGGGAACGACCGTCGAGGCGTAACGGTAGATAGCGCTCACCAGCTCGCCGCGACGCGCGAGCCGGTACCCCACAGGGCGTAGCTTGCCCAGGTTGCGACCTTCGCGCGTGATGCGGATATCCGGGGAGTTTCGCTCACCCGCTCGATGACGTCCCCTGGCCCCCAAGCCTTCAAGCAGCTGCCGGGCCGTGCGATCGAGTTGGATCTGATAGCCCTCGCGGTAGGGCTCGGCGACCGCGTCGACGACCGTCACCTTGTGCCCGACCCGGCGCATGGACAACGCCGCCACGCTCCCGGCGATCCCCGCTCCGACTACCAGCACACGCTTACCGCACCCTTAACTGACCATCCGGTCGGTTCAACAGTTCAGATGGTATAGTCTCTTGCTATGACCGCAACCCCCGCCCGAAGCCGCGCCGGCCGACGCGAATGGCTCTCCCTGGTGGTGCTCACGCTCGCCGTCGTGCTGCTGGCGGTCGACGGCACGGTGCTCGTCCTGGCGATCCCGGCGCTGACCGCGGACCTGCTGCCCACCTCGACGCAGGTGCTGTGGACCGGCGACATCTACTCGTTCATGCTCGCCGGCCTGCTGGTGACGATGGGTAACCTCGCCGACCGGATCGGGCGCAAGAAGCTGCTGCTGATCGGATCGGTCGGGTTCGGGCTCGCCTCGGTGGCCGCCGCGTTCGCGCCGAACCCGGAGATGCTGATCCTCGCGCGAGCGCTGCTGGGCCTGTTCGGCGCGACGATCATGCCGTCGACCCTGTCGATCCTGCGCAACATGTTCGAGGACCCCAAACAGCGGGCCAGCGCGATCGCGGTGTGGGCGGCCGGCGCGACCGGTGGCGCGGCGGTGGGCCCGCTCGTGGGCGGGGCGCTGCTGGAGAACTTTTGGTGGGGCTCGGTGTTCCTGATCAACGTGCCGGTGATGCTGCTCGTCCTGGTGTGTGGCATCGCGTTGCTGCCGGAGTCGAAAGGCCCTGCGGGCAAGAGCATCGACCTGGCCTCGGCAGTGCTGTCAGTGGTGACGATCGTCGCGATCGTGTATGCCATCAAGCACGCCGCCAGTGACGGCTTCGATGCCGCCGTCGCGGTCACTGCGGCGATCGGCCTCGCGGCGGGCGCAATGTTCGTACGCCGGCAGCGCCGGATCGAGCATCCGCTGGTGGACATCTCCCTGTTCAGGGTCCCCGCGTTCGCCGGAGCGGTCATGGCGGAGACGATCGCGGTCTTCGGCTTCATCGGTCTGTTGTTCTTCTTCTCGCAGTACCTGCAGCTCGTCCGCGGCCTCGGCCCGCTGCAAGCGGGCCTGGTGGAGTTGCCCGCGACGATTGCGTCGATGCTCGTCATCGCGATCGCCGCGACCGTGCTCACCCGCCTGGGTCGCGGCCGCGCCATTGCCGTGTCGATGATCGTCTCGGCGTCCGGACTCGCCCTGCTGGCTGCCGCCGAGAATGCTTCCGGCTACTGGCTGCTGTGCGCCGCGCTGTCCATCTGCGGCCTGGGCGCCGGTCTGAGCATGACGCTGTCCACTGACGCCGTCGTCGGCGCCGTTCCCAAGGAGCGGGCAGGCGCCGCGTCATCGGTGTCGGAGACCGCCTACGAGCTGGGAGTCGCCCTCGGTATCGCCGTGCTCGGATCGCTGCACAACGCCCTCTACCGGGCCGACCTCGACCTACCCGCCGGGCTACCCGAAGTCGCGCGTAACGCTTTCACCGACTCCCTCGCCACCGGCGCCGCCGTCGCCGCGCAAACTGGTGACGAACTGGCCGCCACCATGAACGCGGCGCAACACGCCTTCACCGAGAGCATGCAGGTCACCTCCCTGGTCGCTGCGGTGCTCCTGCTGTTGGCATCCGCCGTCGCGTGGCGATTGATTCCCTCGACCAAGGAAGTGGAGACCCTGCATGGCCGACACCACTAGACGACCAGCGACCCGCGACCGGGAACGCACCCGCCAGGCCGTCATCGCCGCGACCGAACAGCTGCTGCAAGAGCGCGGAATGCGGTTCAGCATCGCCGACGTCGCCGCCGCCGCCGAGATCTCCAAGGGCGGGGTGCTCTACCACTTCCCCAACCGAGACGCGCTCCTCGTCGCGGTGGTCGAGCATGCCATCGCCCGCTTCCGCAGCGAGGTCATGCACCACACCGACATCTCCGAAAACCGCGCCGGCAAGCTGCTGCGCGGCTACGTCCGCGCACTCTGCGGCGGCAGCGAAGAAGCCGTCCGGACCTTCGCTCCCTTCACCCACTGGGCCGGCATCGAGGAAATCCCCGAGATCGCCACACTGCTGCGCGCCGACGCCGAATGGTGGCGCACCACCCTACTCAAAGACGGACTACCCGCCAGCCGGACCCACACCGTCCGCTTCGCCGCCGAAGGCGTCGCCGCCGCCATCGCAACCGACGTCTCCTACATCACCGACGACGAACTCACACTCACCCGCACCGCACTCCTCGAACTGGCCGAACCCGAACCCGACGCGCGCCCCTGATCGATGCGATGACACCTGGCGTTCGTCGCCGCACTCAGAGCAGACACATGCCGGGCAGGGCAGGGCTGCGTTGACCCGCTACTGGACGAGAGACATCGCGACATCGGAAGGAGCACGACCATGAACATCGCCAGCACCCGATCCGCCGACGTCGTCGTCGTCGGTGCCGGGCTCGCAGGGCTCACAGCGGCAGATCAACTCGCCCGCGCGGGGCATGACGTCGTCGTCCTCGAAGGGCGCGACCGGATCGGCGGAAGGATCCGCAGAACCGAAGTTGCGGGTGTCTGCGTTGATGCCGGCGCGACCTGGGTGGCGCCAGGCCACACCGCGGTACGCGATCTTGCAAGCCGCCTCGGCTGCGAGTTCGTGCCCCAATTCCATCAGGGCAAGGGAATCATCTCCTTCGGTGGCAGGCGCAGGATCGAAAGCATCACCGCCCTGGCCCCCTGGGTCATGCTCGACCTCTGGCGAATCACGAGCAAGCTACAGAAGCCGGTCGACGCCCTTCCCGTCTCGTCCCCCTGGGAACACCCCCGTGCCGCACAGCTCGACTCGATGTCGTTCGGAGAATGGCTGACGGCGAACCACGCCTTGAAGAACACCCGAAAATTCATGAACATCTTCAGCCTGGTGCACTGGGGCGCGCCCGTCGGCGACGTGTCCCTGTTCAACGTGCTGCGATACATCAAGAACCTCGGCGGCATCGAACACATGCTCGCCGTCGAAGGCGGTGACCAGCAGGACCGGGTGCTGGGCACCACCTACACGCTGGTCGAGAGGCTCGCCGACACGCTGGGCTCCCGTGTGCTGGTAGGCGCCCCCGCCGAACGCATCACCACGGTCGGTGAACGCGTCACGGTCGAGACCAGCAACCACACGATCGAAGCCCGGTACGTCATCGTGACGGCGTCACCGACCCACCGCTCGACGATCGAGTTCACGCCGGAACTCCCACAGCGCCACTACGGCCTCTCCCGCAGCTGGCGGCTGGGAGCGCTCAGCAAGGCATTCGTCGCCTACAGCCGCCCTTTCTGGCGAGACGGCAGCCTCTCAGGAACAGCGATGTCCGACGACGAGACCGTTTTCCTGACCTTCGATGTCAGTCCCAACGCCAACGGCCCCGGCATCCTCATGGTGTTCTGCGACGCACGCGCATTCGACGGATACGACGAGGACGAGCGCCGCCGCCGCGTCGTCAGCCACCTCGTCCACCTGTACGGTGAGCCCGCACGCCACACCAGCGACTACACCGATTTCTCCTGGGGCAACGACGCATTCGCACCTGGCGGGCCGAATCCGGCAGTCGGACCGAAGGCATGGACAACATTCGGACAGCTGCTGCGCGAACCGGTAGGACTCGTGCACTGGGCCGGTACCGAGACAGCCGACGAGACCTCCGGCAGCATGAACGGCGCAATCCTGTCCGGCCAGCGCGCAGCAACCGAGGTAGCCACCCGCCTACACATCGGGCGGTGACTACGGCTTTCACGCGGCCAAAGAGGCGATACAGGACCTCATGCGGATGCTTGGTGAGCGCTGCGCCACGGTGGCAGGGCAGGGCCCTTCCCCGCTTGCCGGGATGCCGCCCGGCCCCGCTCAGATAGGACATCGTCAGTGGGGCCTTCGTGCGCGGCCCGCGTGGCGGCGTTTCGAGTGGGCCTTGGCGCTGCTTGTGGCTGAGGAGGGCTTCCACCGGGTGTGGCGGTGCGTGCCGTCGCTGCTGGGTTCTTTTCCGTCAAGTGCTGGTGCGATACGTCGCGGGTATGGGTCAACTGACGGCGGATCTCTTCGCCGGGTTTGCCGGCGTCGAGGACCAGGCGTGCGGTGGCTTCCGCGCCTCACGCTGGGATTCGGGTAGGACGCTGGTGATAGACGTCGGCGGTCAGTTGGATGGTGGCGTTGTCCGAGCTGGTCCTGCACGAGTAATGGCCCATCGACAAGTGAGGATGAATCTGGTCCGCAGGGCGTGGACCTGCGAAGACTCCGGCGGACCTGGACAGATCCAAGAGTTTGTTGACGAACGGAGTTTCTGGCAGCGCCGCTAAACCCGGAGGGATTGTCATGGCCCGTGACTACGGATCAGAAGGTTAGGGGTGCGAGTCCCTTCGGGCGCACTACACGATCAAGGCCGTGACCAGCGGAACGCTGGTCACGGCCTTGATCGCTTCTGCGGGTTGGGGCGGGAGCCTCCCAGGAGCCGGATGTCGCGGCCGACCTGGGCCGGCGCAGGGGGGCCGAGCGGGGGCGGGACGTCAGGGCCGGGTCAGAGCGCCGGGGACAGGTGCAGGAGACGGTTGGGCGAGCCGACCCCCGGGTTGATCACTACCGGGTTGGCGACGCTGAACAGGTAGCTGGCCACCTGGGCCGGAGTCCAGGTCGGGTTGTTGCTGAGCACCCGAGCGGCGACGCCCGCGACGAGCGGTGCGGCGTGTGACGTACCGCTGATCGTCTGGGTCGCGGTCATCGAGTTCCACCAGGCCGACGTGATGCGATCGCCGGGAGCGAAGATGTCCAGGCAGGGACCGAAGTTCGACCAGCTTGCCCGGTTGTCGTTCATCAACGTCGCGCCTACGGTCAGCGCGGCCGGCACCGAGGCGGGTGAGACGGTGCAGGCGCTCACGTTCGAGTTGCCGGCCGGAACAGTTACCGTGATGCCGTCGGCGACCGCGTTCGTCACTGCGGTGTTGAGCGCGACGGTGGGGCTGGTCAGCACGCCGATGTTCGCCACCGCCGGCTGCCCGGCGAGGTGGTTCGCGATCATCCAATTGATCCCGTTGATCAACATTGACAGCGTGCTCGGCAGGGCGCAGTCGAACACCTTGACCGCGACCGGCACGACGTTCTTGGCCGCCCCGTAGGTCGTCCCGCCGACGGTGCCGGCGACGTGGGTGCCGTGCCCGCTGCAGTCGTTGGCCGGAAGCATGCCGTCGACGGCGTCGTAGCCGTACACCGCCTGGCCGCCGAAGTCGGCATGGCCGATCTGGATCCCGCTGTCCACGATGTACGCGCGGACGCCGGTCCCGACACTGGTGAAGTTGTAGGTGCCACTGAGTCCCAGCGGTGCGTCGATCCGGTCGAGGTTCCACGGCGCGTTCGTCTGGGTGGTGGCCAAGCTGGTCAGACGGTCCTGCTCCACGACCGCTACCGCCGGGTCGGCGGCCAGCCGGCGGGCCACCAGCTCGGAGGTCCGCACGGAGAAGCCGTTCAGCGCGTCGCGCCAGACCTGGTCCGGGCGGAAGCCGTACCGGTCGGCGAGGCGGGACACGCCAGCCTGCCGATCGGTGACCGTAACGTCGCTGTCCTTGAGGGTGACCACGTAGCTGCCGGGCACGGCGGTGGCGTTGCCGGTGCCGAGGATCTCGCCGGTCGTCCCGGACCGCGCCTCGGTGACGGGTGTCGCAGTGGCCGGTCCGGCAGCCACCGTGAGGAGCAGGACCGTGGTGGCGAGCGTGGCCATGGCGGCCGTTCCGGCTCGACGCTCGCGGGCGAAGATCGTGTGGCGGTGGAGCCTCATCTCCCAGCCTCCCTTTGTTCCGGCCATTACGGCGGGCGTACGACGCGCCGATTGAATGGTCCGGACGGTTTTGCTGGATCGTACAGTCGATATGTGGCCCGATTCCATCGTGGAATCACGATTTCAATCGACGGAAGTCTTTTTCGGCGTGGAGTGGGAAGATTTCTGGCTCGATGTATCAGGGCTGCTTCCGGGGCCTCGACAAACGGGTCACCGCCTGGTCAGGCTCGTCAGGACGCCTACGAGCGTGACCAGGGCGATGACCTGCGTGACGGCCACCGCAGTCGTCAGACTTGCCGGCGAGAGCTCGTACAGGAATCCGGCTGCGGCACCGCCGGCCAGCGCCCCTGCGCCCTGCACTGCGGCGAACACCCCGTACGCGGTCGCTCTGCGGTCCCGTGGCACGAGATCGGCGACCAGTGCCTTGACGGTGGAGTCCTGCACACCCACGGCGGCACCCCACAGCAGGACCCCCGCCGCTGCCAGCGGCAGACCACCGCCGAACAGCAGGGCGGGCACGGCGGCGATCAGCACCGGAAGCGCGATCAGCACCCGTGGGCCGGTCCGGTCGTAGAGAGCGCCGGTGAGGAGGGCGGCGAGCGCGCCGGCGGCCATCGCCGCCGCGTACATCAGCGGCACCGTCGCGGTCGCGACGACGCCCGCACGGACGAGGTGGAAGCCGATCAGCCCGAATGTCACCAGGCCGGCTGTGCACAGCGCCATCGCCGCCGCGAACCAGTGGAACACCGCCGGCAACGGCGTCCGGGGCGCCGCCCGGGTGGCGGGCGGGTCGGATGACGCCGAGGGGGTGCCGCCGGCCGGTGCGTTGCTCGCGGCCGGCACGTCGGTACGCGCCCGAACGGCGAGCAGCAAGAGCATCGCGACGACGCCGGGCAGGGCAAGGACGGCCAGCGCCGGCCAGAGGGTCCCCGCGGCCATCGCGACGACCGCGGCGACGAGCAGCGGACCGGCGAAGGCGCCGACCTGGTCGAGTGCCTTGTGGACGCCCAGACCTCGGCCCAACCCGACGCGGCTGGCGGCGTCGGCCAACAGCGCCGACTTGGCCGGGCTGCGGACCGCCTTGCCCAGCCGTTCGGCGAGGATCAACGCGGCGGCGACGGCCAGACCAGCGCCGCCCAGCAGCGGCGTGAAGGCGAGCAGCGGTACGCAGACCGCGGTCAGCCCGTACCCGAGGAGGGTCAACGACCAGTACCGGCGGGTCCGGTCCGCAAGCGGCCCGGACACCAGCCGCAGCAGCAGTGCCGCCGCCTCACCGGCGCCGGTGACGAGCCCGACGACGACAGCGGAGGCGCCCAGTGAGGCCAGCAGCGGCCCGTACACCGAGCGGGCGCCTTCGTACACCATGTCGGCGGCCAGGCTCACCACGCCGAACCCGACGACGACCCGCCACGCCGAGCCGCCGCCTGTGGCCACACCCGTCCGGGACCGCAACGGGCTGCGGGTCACCGTCCGCTCGCCTGCGGCGCCGCCAGCGACATCCACTCCAGCGGCGTCATCCCCACGACCCACGTCCGAACGCACGTCGGCATTATCCGCAACGGGTGGCGGCAGGAAGCAGGGCAGGTCTCGGGTGGCCGCCCCGGCGCCTCTCGTCGTAGGCCGTCGTTGGCCGGTGCCACCCTGTGCCGCGTACGCCCGATGGGCGGCCGACGGGCGGTGACGGCCGTCGCGGCCGATACTTGGTCGATGACCAACCCTGATCTCGACCCGGAGCTGTATCCACCGCTCGATCCTCGGCAGCCCGTGCCCGACGACGCGGCGCAGCTACTTCCCGACACGCCCGACGAGTTGCCGGAAGCACCCGTCGAACCGCTGCCGGACGACGGTGACCAGGCCGGCGGGGTCCGCGAACCGGCCTGATCGGCCGCGCGGGCCGGAGGCCACCGGGGCCGGGGAGATGTGTTCGTCCACTGCTCCGGCCTGATGCCGCTCTGGACGACGGACGCGGATCGGCGACGGTGACGTCGGTGGCGCGTGGCGAGCCGCGTACGGCCCTACATCCAGATGTGCTCCTCAGCGATGGCCCCGTCGCGCCACTTTGCCACCGTCACCATCCGGCCACCGTCCTCGAACTGTCCTGACGCGATCCCCTCGGCGAGTGGCGATAACGTCTCCAGGCGAGGCTACAGCGACCCACGGAAAGCGTCGTCGGATCGTCAATTCACCCCGTCACGTGCGGGGGTCGTGGAAAAATGGCGACGCGGTGCACTGCGGGCGCAGCTTCTTTCTGAATCACCGACCAGTTGTTGGGAAGCTTCATGGCGCACATCTCGATCATCGGTGCCGGCAAGATGGGACAGGCCATCACGGCCGCTCTCACCAGGGACGACAACGTGGTCGACCTGCTCGGCAAGGGGGATGCCGACAAGCCGGTCGACGGCGACATCGTCGTGCTCGCCGTGCCCTACCCGGCCGTGGATCAGGTGCTGGCCCAGCGTCCCGGCCAATTCGACAACAAGATCGTCGTCGACATCACCAACCCGCTGAACTCCGAGACCTTCGACTCCCTGACCGTCCCTGCCGACTCCTCGGCGGCCGAGGAGATCGCCGCCAAGCTGCCGAACTCCCGACTGCTCAAGGCATTCAACACCACGTTCGCCGGCACCCTCGCCGAGGGAACCGTCGGCCCGTTGACCACCACGGTTCTGGTCGCCGGTGACGACGCGGACGCCAAGGCGACCCTCGTCGGCGTGGTCAACGCCAGTGGCCTGAAGGCGATCGACGCCGGCTCGCTCAAGCGCGCCCGGGAGATGGAGGCTATCGGCTTCCTGCAGATAAGCCTGGCGTCAAATGAGAAGGTCCCCTGGTCCGGCGGCTTCGGCATCGTCGACTGATCCCCGGTTCACCAACGACGCCAATCGCCGCGGCCGTCGCCGATCTGATCGCCGACGGTGAAGCGGTCGTCGTCGACAGCGGTGCCTGCCTGGAGGTCGCCCGGCTGCTCGTCCCGCGTCGGCTCACCGTCATGCCGCTCTCGATGCACGCGGCCAACGCCCTGACCGGCGCGCCTCAGCTGCGGCTACTGCTGCCCGGCGGTGAGCCCCGCCGCGACGAGCTCGCCCTCACCGGTGCTCTTCATCGACGACACCACCGTCAACATCCACGCCGCCGAACGCCTCGGCATGCACACCCACCAGTTCACCGGGCCTGCGGGGGCGGCCCAGGCGATCAGCCGGGTGCGCCGGGGTCCGACGCCAGGCTCCAGCAGGACGATCACCGCCAGGAACCCGGAGGCTGCCGCCAGCGCCCGCATCACGTTCTTGCTGTAGGGGCCGCCGGCGTCCGGCGTCGCCGTATGCAACAAACCTGCACGTCTCCGCACTTGCCTCGCCGGCAAGCGCTTTCCTAGCCTGTGTTTCATCGATGTTTCGATCCCTGACCGGGCTGAGGGTACGGACACGAAGCCGCATGCGGTGTCGGGCTGTGCAGGTAGTGCCCCGCACCGTGCTCACTCCTGAGGAGTCCAACAGTGCGAACCACAGTGCGACACAAGCTTCTTGCCGGCGGCACCGCCGTGGCTGCCGCAGCCGCGCTCGCCGCGGCGCTGCCGATGACCCAGGCGTCTGGTGCGGCTGGCGGCCCCAGCCCCGCATCGGTCGGCGTCAACGCGACGAACCTCAGCCTCGGAGCCGGCTCCGACGGCTCCAGCAAGGCCAGCGGCACCAGCTACGGCAACGTGCTCGACGGCAACATGAGCACCTACTGGTCGCCGACCGGCTCGACCGGCCGCATCTCGATCAAGTGGGACACCGCCACCACGGTGGCCTCGATCAACATCCGGGAGGCGGCCGGCGCCGTCGGGGTCATCGGCTCCTGGCGGGTCGTCAACAACGACACCGGCGCCACCCTGGCCAGCGGCAACGGGGCCGGGGTCATCAACTTCGCCGCCACGTCGCTGCGCAAGATCAACTTCGAGATCACCGGCTCGACCGGTACGCCGAGGGTCGCCGAGTTCGAGACGTACGCCTCGGGCGGGACCACCCCGCCGACCACCCCGCCGCCCACGACACCCCCGCCGACCACCCCGCCGCCGACCACGCCACCGCCGACCACCCCGCCGCCGTCGAGCGGCACGCTGTACGTGGCGCCGACCGGCACCGACAGCGCGTCCGGCACGCAGGCGAACCCGACGACGCTCACCTCCGCGATCGCCCGGATCGCTGCCGGCGGCACGATCTACCTGCGCGGCGGCACCTACCGCTACTCGCAGACCATCACCATCGGCCAGGGCAACAACGGCACGTCGAGCGCGCGCAAGAACATCTTCGCCTACCCGGGCGAGACCGCGATCCTGAACTTCTCGGCCCAGAGCGAGGACCCGGCGAACCGTGGTCTCGCGTTGGGCGGATCGTACTGGCACATCCGCGGCATCGTCGTCGAGCGGGCCGGGGACAACGGCATCCTGCTCGCCGGCAACAACAACATCATCGAGCGTACGGTGACCCGCCACAACCGGGACTCGGGGCTTCAGCTCTCGCGGCTGGTGGCCAACGCGCCCCGCGACCAGTGGCCGTCCAACAACCTCGTGGTCAGCACCGTGTCGCACGACAACGTCGACTCCGACGGTGAGGACGCCGACGGTTTCGCCCCGAAGCTCACCGTCGGTCCCGGCAACGTCTTCCGCTACACCGTGGCCCACAACAACATCGACGACGGTTACGACCTCTACACGAAGAGCGACACCGGGGCCATCGGCGCGGTGACCATCGAGTCCTCCCTCGCCTACGACAACGGCACCCTCAGCAACGGCGGCCAGGCCGGGGCCGGCGACCGCAACGGCTACAAGCTCGGCGGCGAGGACATCGGGGTGAACCACATCGTCCGGGGCAACATCGCCTACGACAACGGCAAGCACGGCTTCACCTACAACCGCAATCTGGGCAGCATGCAGGTGTCGAACAACGCCAGCATCGGCAACACCGAGCGCAACTTCACCTTCGACGGCGGCTCCTCGGTGTTCCGGAACAACACCTCGTGCGACGGCGGCTCGAACGACAAGATCATCGGTAGCTCCGACAGCTCGAACCAGTTCTGGTCCGGCACCAACGGATCCCGGTGTGCCCAGTACTCCGGCGCCCTGGGCTGGTCCTTCGCGTCCGACGGTCGCCTCGTGGTGACCTTCGGCGGCAGGGTCGTCACGCCCTGACGAACGGTACGACGCCGGCGTCACCGCAGCGGTGACGCCGGCGTTCCGTCGGGTGCGGCCCGGCCGTGGCCGGGCCCGACCGGGGGAGTGTGTCGTTCCGGTAGGTAGGCATCGATATGTTTACATGCCTCCATCGACTCGTGTATGAAGGCTGCAAGCACGTCTGGGTGCTGGTTCCTCGGGAGGAGCGACGATGAAACATGCCATGCGCCGCCTACGAACGGCGGCGGTCGCGCTGGGCGCCTGCACACTCGGGCTGAGTCTGCTGTCGGCACCCGCCGCCGAGGCGTACTCGGTGCAACCTCTCGCGCCGCAATCCGAACGGGCACCCGAATCGGAGCAGTTCTCGGCGGAGGGCGTCACCACGGTCGGTGAACTCCGCACCGTCACCGGCACGCTCTCCTCCGCCGGCGACGCCCGTACGCAGGTCATCCGGCACCCCGGCGCGTCGTACGTCAAGGTGCACTTCAGCGCGCTGCGACTGGCCCACGGCGACTACGTCACCGTGGCGAGCCCCGACGGCCGGGAGAGCTACCGGTACGACCGCTACCTGAACCGGGCGACCGGCGCGGACTACACCACCGACGGACAGCCGGGCTTCTGGGCGATGTCGGTGGAGGGCGACACCGCGGTGGTGACGCTGCACAGCAGCCGCGCCTCGCGTGGCAACGTCGCGACCATCGACCGGTTCTGGCGCGGCTACGACCGCGCGGAGATCGCGCAGCACAACTTCTCCACGCAGTCCGTGTGCAGCACCGACGCCCGCCGCGACGTGGTCTGCTACCAGAACAGCCACCCCACCGAGTACGCCCGCGGCAGGGCCGTGGCGCGGCTGCTGATCAGCGGCGGCGGGATGTGCACCACCTGGCGGGTCGGCAACACCAACCGCATGCTGACCAACAAGCACTGCTTCTCGACGCAGGCCGCCGTCACCGGCAGCGAGATGCAGTTCAACTACCAGTGCGCCACCTGCGGCGGCTCGAACCCCGGCGCCGGCACCAAGGTGAGCGGGGCGACCCTCTACAAGGTGAGCAGCGGCGGCTCCAGCGAGCTGGACTACGCCCTGTACTCGGTGAACAACTTCACCAGCATCCAGAGCTTCGGCACGCTGTACCTGGCGACGACCGCCACCACCACCGGCACGCGGATGTACATCCCGGGGCACGGCGACGGCAGCCCGAAGCGACTGTCGATCTTCGAGGACACCCAGAACGGTGCGACGTGCACCGTGAAGAACGCGAACTACAACGCCTCGAACATCAGCTACAGCTGCGACACCTCCGGCGGCAACTCGGGCTCGCCGGTGCTGAATTCCAGCCACCGGGTGATCGCCCTGCACCACCTCGGCGGCTGCCCGTCGAACCAGGGCGCCAAGGCGCACCTGATCTACAACCAGATCGCCAGCCTGATCGACAACAACGGCTGACGACGACTGACGACGGCGGGCCGTCGGGGCGCGACACGCACCCCGGCGGCCCGTCCGCTCGTTCGTTCGTCGCCCCGGCACACCCCGGGCGACCACGGGGGACACGTCAGGCCGGCACCGGTTGATCGAACTGGGTGCGGTACAGCTCGGCGTACCGGCCGCCCCGGGCCAGCAGGTCGGGGTGCCGGCCGCGTTCCACGATCCGGCCCTGTTCGAGCACCAGGATCTGGTCGGCGGAGCGGATCGTGGAGAGCCGGTGCGCGATGACCACGCTGGTCCGCCCGGTCAACGCCTCACCCAGCGCCGCCTGCACCGCCGCCTCGGACGTCGAGTCGAGGTGTGCGGTGGCCTCGTCGAGGATCACCACGCGCGGGCGGGAGAGCAGCAGCCGGGCGATGGTGAGCCGCTGGCGTTCGCCGCCGGAGAGGCGGTACCCCCGCTCGCCCACGACCGTCTCCAGGCCGTCCGGCAGCGAGCGGATCAGGTCGGCCAGCCGCGCGCGGCGCAGCACGTCCCACAGGTCGTCCTCGTTCGCGTCCGGTCGGGCGTAGAGCAGGTTGGCGCGGATCGTGTCGTGCAGCAGGTGACCGTCCTGGGTGACCACGCCGAGGGCGTCTGAGACCGAGTCGCCGGTCAGGTCGCGGACGTCGCGCCCGGCGAGCCGGACGGCGCCGGCCTCCACGTCGTACAGGCGCGGCAGCAGTTGCGCGATGGTGGACTTGCCCGCCCCCGACGAGCCGACCAGGGCGACCATCTGTCCGGGCTCGGCGCGGAACGAGATCCCGTGCAGCACCTCCTCGCCGCCGCGGGTGTCGAGCTTCGCCACGTCCTCCAGCGAGGCCAGGGAGACCTTCTCGGCCGACGGGTACCCGAAGCGGACGTCGTCGAACTCCACCGCCACCGGCCCGTCGGGCAGCGGCCGGGCGTCCGGCTTGTCCTCGATCATCGGCTTGAGGTCCAGGATCTCGAAGACCCGCTCGAAGCTGACCAGCGCGCTCATGATCTCCACCCGCGCGCTGGCGAGCGAGGTCAGCGGCGCGTACAGGCGCGACAGCAGCAGGGCGAGCGCGACGACCGCGCCGGCGTCGAGCTGCCCGCCGATGGCGTACACGCCGCCCAGGCCGTACACCAGGGCCAGCGCGAGGGAACCGACCACCGTGAGGGCCGTGATGAAGACGGTCTGCAACATGGCGGTACGCACGCCGATGTCGCGCACGCGCCGCGCGCGGGCGGCGAACTCGGCGGACTCCTCCGCCGGCCGCCCGTAGAGCTTCACCAGCGTGGCGCCGGGCGCGGAGAACTTCTCGGTCATCCGGGTGCTCATCGCCGCGTTCAGGTCGGCCGCCTCCCGTTCGAGCCGGGCGAGCTTCCGGCCCATCCGCCGCGCGGGCAGCACGAAGATCGGCAGCAGCACCAGCGCCAGCAGGGTGATCTGCCAGGAGAAGGTCAGCATCACCGCGAGCGTCAGCAGCAGCGTCACGGCGTTGCCGACCACACCCGAGAGCGTGTCGCTGAACGCCTGCTGCGCCCCGATCACGTCGTTGTTGAGGCGCGAGACCAGGGCGCCGGTGCGGGTCCGGGTGAAGAACGCGACGGGCATCCGTTGCACGTGGTCGAAGACGGCGGTCCGCAGATCGAGGATCAGGCCCTCGCCGATCCGCGCCGACTGGTAGCGGGTGAGCAGCCCCAGCCCGGCCTCGGCGAGCGCGATCAGGGCGATCGCCACGGCCAGCCGCACCACCGTCGCCGTGTCGGTGCCGGAGACGATCGCGTCGACCACCCGCCCGGCCAGCACCGGTGCGGCGACGGTCAGCACCGCGGCCACGACGCTGCCCGCCAGGAACCACGCGAGCAGGCGGCGGTGCGGGCGGGCGAAGCCGCCGATCCGCCTCAGGGTCGCCTTGGAGAAGGGCCGCTGGTCACGCTGATGCATCGCGTGGTGCAGGGACATCCACGCGGTGACTTCCATGCTCATGCCGCGAACCTAGGACCTGTAGCGCGGTTGAGGTCAAGCGAGTTTGTCCCCTGTGGATGCGGGAGCGGAGGCGGTCGCCGCGGCGCGTCCCTCCGACACTCCCCGGCGGCGGGGTCCGTCCGCTCGCGGACACCGTCACACTGGGATACTCTGCGTGCTGCTTCAGTCACGATGTCGTCGTTCGAAGGGGAACCCATGGTGAACCGTGAGCCGGTCGCGGAACCGTCCTTTGCCAGCGAAGGCTCCAAGCCGATGCCCTGGTCGCAGGCGCGTGAGCGGCTGACGGAGGCGGGCGAGTTCTTCCTGTGCACGGTCCGGCCGGACGGCCGGCCGCACGCCGTGCCGCTGCTGGCCATGTGGGTCGACCAGAGCATGTACTTCTGCTCCAGCGAGGCCGCCCACAAGGTCGACAACCTGGCCGCGAACCCGCACTGCGTGCTCACCGTCGGCAGCCCCGAGCTGGACCTCTCGATCGAGGGCACGGCAGCCCGGGTCAGCGACCCGGCGACCCTCAAGCGCGTCGCCGAGGCTTACGGGAAGAAGTACGGCTGGGAGGTGACCCCGGTCGACGGTGGGATCGACGGCGACGGGATCGGCCCGTCGCCGTACCTCGTTTACGAGGTGACCCCGGCCAAGGTCATCGGCATCAACAAGGAGTCCGGCTTCAGCGCGACCCGGTGGCGGTTCGACTGAGCACGCCGGCCGGGGGTGTCGGCTGAGCGCCGGGGCGTGCCGGGCGGGGGGTGCGGTGCAGCCACCAGTAGGCGATGGCGAGGTTCACCAGCACGCTGAGCCACCCGCTCGCCTCGGCGAAGACGATCGGGTTCATGGACAGCCCGGTCGCCATGCTGAACAGGAAGAGCACCCGTCCCCAGATGGTCTGCAGGGCGAAGGCGAAGCTGTAGACCATCCACTTCCGGTGCTCGGCGTAGCGGCGCTGACGGGCCGCGCGGAACCCGAGCACCGTCGTGGCGATCCATCCCACGGAGGCCAGCGCGCTGCCGAGCAGCCCGTTCGGTGCCGCGGCGAACGGCATGAGGACGAGCGCGAGCAGCGCGGACGGGATGGCGCCGGCGAAGACGTACAGCCGGCCGCTGAGCCGGTGCACCCTCGGGTACCGCAGGCGCAGCCACGGCCAGGCCTGGAGGGACAACGTCACCAGTGCGATGGTGCCGAAGAGGATGTGCACCACCAGGACGGCGTAGTGCGACGCGAAGCCGTCGTTCAGCACCACCCGTGACTGGCTCGGGTCGAGACCGAGGTACGGCGGCAGGACGAACAGCAGGAAGGCCCCGTTCAGCGCGACCAGTGGCACGATCCACGGTCGTCTCCACCACGGCACGGAAGGTCTCCGGGCACCTGCCTTGCGTACCGGCGGTCGGGACTCTTCGGCCTGCCGCGTCGGGCCGCCGGCCTCCTCCACGTACTGGGTCACGGTTGGATTCCTCCCAGGTCCGGACCGCGCTCTCCGCGCGGGTCTGCCTCGACCCCCCATGTGCGGTTTTCACGGTAGAGACCGACAACCCGTCATATTTCTTTCAGAATGCTGGCCTCGCCATTGGTCCGCTCCGTGCGGCGACGGAGATGGTGTGGCCGACCCGGGTCCGGCGGTCCGCGTGCACCGGGACGAGGGTCGTGCCGGTCTCCCGCGCGCCCGGGGCGCCCGCGCGACGCGATGCCCCCGGGCCGCGCTCCGCCCGACGCCCGGCCCCGGGCGCGACACCGCTCGACGTCGGGGCGGGCGGTCGCCGGGTTGGTATCCTTCGCCGTGCCGGCCCACCTGGCCCGGCTCGACCCCGCTCCGCGCGTCACCGATGTCCCGGGCCGGCCGTCGGCGACACCGAGCAGCTCAGCACAGTCGAGAGCCGAGGCGATGATGACCACCTTCAGTTGGTCGGAACTTCGGCGCGCTCCCATCCACGAGGACGACCACCTGCTCGTGCTCGACAAGCCGCCGGGCATCTCCGTGATGGGCGAGCGGCACGCCGAGTCCCTGACCGACCTGGCCGCCGCCGCCGGGGAGCCGGTGCACTGGGTGCACCGCATCGACAAGGTCACCTCGGGGCTGCTGCTGCTGGCCAGGACGCCGTCGGCGCACGCCTCACTGACCCGGCAGTTCGCCAACCGGGGCGCCGACAAGCGCTATCTGGCCTGGGTCGAGGGGGCGCGGCTGCCCGAGACCGGCACCATCGACCTGCCGCTGCGGCCGGGCCGCAAGGGCACCATCCGGATCGCGGGCGAGCGCGAGGCCATCCGCTACGACGCCGACCGCCGCCGCTTCGCGCTGCCGGAGTCGGCCGTCGACCGGTCCAAGCCCTCCTACGAGTCCCGTACCGACTTCGCCACGGCCCTGGTCAGCGGCGACCGTACGCTGCTGGTGCTCAAGCCGGTCACCGGCCGGCGTCACCAGATCCGCGTCCACCTGGCGTGGCTCGGCTTCCCGATCGTCGGCGACCCGCTGTTCCACCGCGGGCAGGCGGACCAGCGGACGTACCTGCACTCGTGGGGCTGCGAGATCACCTGCGACTGGCGTGACGAGCCGCGTACCCGGTTCTGGGCCGCCCCCGGCGAGGAGTTCCTCGACGTCTTCGCCGACGGCCGCAAGCCCCGGCTCGACGACGCCCTCGACGCGCTGGCCGCCTGACCGTCCGATCCCGCCACCGGCGTCCCGGTCGGAGCCGCCGCCGGAAGTTCCAGCGGCGGCAGACCGGAGGTGTCGTTTCCGACAGATCCGGCCCCTTGTTCCCGCTCGCCATAGCGGCGCGGCGGGCCCGACCATTAGGCTCGATTGCTGAGTGGAGCAGTCAGACATCGTCTCCACTCGATGCCGGGTTGCGAGTATTGGCTGGTTGCGGCACCGAAGGGCAGGACGGAGTGACCCGAGACGGCGAGCCAGGGGCCGACTTCGCCGAACGCGAGGACAGCAGACGCGTGGCGTACGAGGTGACCGGCGCGCCCGACGGCTTCCCCGTCTTCCTGCTCCACGGCACGCCCGGCAGCCGCAGTGGCCCGAAGCCGCGCGGCATCGTCCTCTACCGCATGGGCGTCCGGTTGATCGCCTACGACCGACCCGGCTACGGCGACTCCGACCGGCGCGAGGACCGCCACGTCGCCGACGCCGCCCGCGACGTGGAGGCGATCGCCGACCACCTGGGCGTGGAGCAGTTCGCCGTCGTCGGCCGCTCCGGCGGCGGCCCGCACGCCCTCGCCTGCGCGGCCGACGCCCGGCTGCGCGGCCGGGTGACCCGGGTGGCCGTGCTGGTCAGCCTCGCCCCGTGGAACGCCATCGAGCTGGACTGGGTCGGCGGCATGAACACCGGCAACGTGCGCGGGTTCGGGGTCGGCAGCCCCGACACCGCCGCGGTGGTGGAGGAGATCCGCCAGCGCGCCGAGCGGGCCGCCGCGGACCCGCGACTGCTCCTGGCGGACCTGCGGACGGAGATGAGCGCGGCGGACCGCCGGGCCGTCAACGACCCGGCGCTGCGCCGGCTCATCACCGACACCTACGCGGAGGCGCTCCGCTCCGGGCCGTACGGGTGGATCGACGACGTGCTGGCGTTCCGCCGCCCCTGGGCGTTCGACCTGTCGGCGATCGACACGGCGGCGACGCCGGTGCGGCTGTGGCACGGCGCCGACGACAACTTCGCCCCGGTCAGCCACGGCCGCTGGCTGGCCGCGCAGATACCCGGCGCCGAGATGGAGGTCCGGCCCGGGGCGGCGCACTTCGACGCGGTCGAGGAGTTGCCGCGCATCCTGCGCTGGCTCGTCGACCCCGACGCGGCGCTCGGCGCCGACCTGCTGATCGGCGCCCGGCCCGGTCAGTAGGGGTGCGGGTCGAGCACCCGACGCACGTACCGCCCGTCGCGTAGCACCACGACGCTGGGGTGGTGCTGCCCGATCCGGTTGGCGAGCCGGTCGGCGATCCGCATCCGTCCGATGCTCACCCGCCCGCCGGACAGCGCCTGCTGGGCGGTCTCCAGGTTGCCCCGGCTGCGCAGCGTGTCGGGGTGCTCGGCCCCGAGCACCTCGGTCAACTGCTCCACCACGGCCCGCAGCCGGTCGCGTCCCTTCTCCGTCTCCCCGGCGAGGATGGTGAAGACCGCGACGTTGTTGGCCGCCGCCATGGCGAACGGGTGCCGGTCGCCGAGCGCGGCGAACACCTCCCGCGTCGTCGTCTCGGTGAGCGACCGGCCGGTGCCCGTGTCGCCGGCGTCCCACAGGGCTACGCCCAGGTTGATCCGGCAGACCAGCGAGTACGGGTGATCGGCGCCGAACAGCCGGACGAACATCTGCTCCACCTCGCCCAGCTCCGTCAGCGCCTGCGCGCCCTGCCCCTGCAACATCAGGTTCGACGTCCGGCTGAGCCAGCTGAACAGGGTGTCCGGGCTGGTCGGCCCCTGGGTGGCCAGCAGCCGCTGGTAGGTCTCGTCGAGCAGCTGGGCCGCCTCGGCGATCTCCCCGGTGCTGCGCAGCGACACGGCCAGGTTGGCCTGCGCGGTGAGCAGGTCCCGGGAGTGCTCGCCGAAGATGTTCCGGTAACCCGTCACCGTCTCCCGCAGCAGCGCCACGGAACCCTCGTAGTCGCCGGTCTCCCGAAGGTCCCGGGCGAGGTTGTTGGCCGACGCCAACGTGTTCGGGTGATCGTGGCCGAGGACGACCCGCAGCCGACGGTTGGTGGCCTGGTCGCCGTCGAGGGCCTTGTCGAACATGCCCATGAGCCGGTAGGACGCGGCCAGGTTGTTGGCGGCGATGAGGGTTCCCCGGTGGTCCTCGCCGAAGACCTCGACCGACGCGGCGTACGTCCGCAGGTCACGCTCCAGGGCCTCCCGGTAACGGCCCAGGGTGCGCAGGTCGGCGCCGTAGCCGCCGGCGGTCATCAGCGTGTGCGGGTGGCTTTCGCCGATCAGCTCCTCCTGCTGGCGCAGCGTGTCCTCGTCCAGCCGGTGGGCCTCCTCGAACCGCCCGAGGCTGCGCAGCAGGTTGGCCCAGTTGAACCGCAGGTGCAGCAGCTGGACGCGCAGCTTGCGGTGTTCCGGCCCGTCCGGCGGGAACTCCGCCAGCAGCGTCGACCAGACGGCCTCGGTCTCCCGCGCGTACCGCTCGCCCTGCTCGTAGCCACCGTTGACGTAGATGTAGCGGATCCGGTCGATGACGAGCTGCCGGACGTCGTCGTCGCGGCAGGAGATCGCGTCGGACCCGTCGAGGTGCGGCCAGAGCATCCGCAGGCGCTGCCGGTTGGCCGGGTCCGACACCTCGCCGGGCGGTCGCGACCCGGCGAGGATCTGGTGCACCTCGTGCTTGGCCGTGATGAGCTCGGCGTCGGACATGCGGGCGCGCAGGGCGTTCTGCAACAGCCGGTGCACCTGCACCCGGTGGGCGTGCGGGTCGAGCTTGATCAGCGCGAGCTTGTTCATCCGCTGCACCAGCGCCGCCGCGATGTCGCGTTCGGAGACCCGGTCGGCGACGCGGGCCGCCACCACCTTGTCGTACGGGGCGATGACCTGGGCCACCTGGTCGCCGTAGAGCAGTTCCAGGGAGATCTCCGGGGCGAGCACCGACGCGAGCTGGAGCAGCCGGTAGGCCCCCGGGGAGCCCTGCCTCAGCCGTTGCAGCGGGAGGTCCCAGACCTCCGTCTCCAGGCCGGTGCGGCGCAGCCCGGCGAGGTATTCGTCGACCGGCGTCCCGGTGTCGGCCAGCCACGCCCCGACCGTCGCGACGAAGATCGGCACGTTCTCCACGGCGTCGGCGACCCGCTCGGCCTCGGCGACGCTCATCAGGTGCTCGCCCAGCCGGGCCCGCAGGTGCGCCACGCTCTCCGCCCGCTCGAACGCCTCCACGTCCACCGCCCGCGCCAGGTCGCCCCAGTCCGGGTTGCGGGTGGTGACCAGCACGTGGCCGTTGCCCTGCGGCAGGTAGGGCCGGACGTGCTCGTACTGGTCGGCGTTGTCGAAGATGAGCAGCCAGTGCGGCGGAGGGCTGCCGTCGGGGCGGCGCTCGGTCTGGCCCAGCCGTTGCCGCAGGGCGCGGTTGGTCTCCGGGATGGTCGTCTGGGCCGGCAGGCCCAGCTCGTCGCTGAGCTCCGTCATGATCACGTCGACGAACTGCGGCGGGTCGGCGGCCACCCACCAGATGATGTCGTACGCGCCCCGGAACCGGTGCGCGTACTCGATGGCGAGCTGCGTCTTGCCGAGACCGGGACCGCCCCGCAGCGCGACCGGGGTGCCGCCCCCGCCCGACGCCTTCAGCTCCTCCCGGAGCCTGCGCAGCAGGTCCTCGCGCCCGGTGAAGCGGGCGTTGCGGGCCGGCGCGTTGAACACCGTGGCGCGCACCCCCGGGAAGCGGGCGGGACGCAGGCCGGTCGCGCCCACCGTGCGTCCCACCAGCTTCAGCAGGTGGGTCGCCGCGTCCTCGGCGGTGAGGTCGTGCACGGCCGTCCAGCTGCCGACCGGGACGTCCGGCACGGGCGGGGTGTCGTCGACGTGCACGGCCAGCCAGCTCGGCGCGCCCCGGTCGTCGTCGGTGCCGGGGCGGGCGCGCCGGGCCGCCAGGTAGGCCCGGGAGACCAGCCGGACCTCCCGGAAGGCCGGGCCCGTCGGCTCGGGCGCCGGCCCGTCCAGGGGCGCGGTGACGACCCGCAGGTCGGCCGAGTGCAGCACGGCCTGCGCCCACTCCGCCCAGACCTGGTCCTCGGGCACGTGCCGCAGCACGATCAGCTCGTCCACGACCGTCGGCTTGCGCTCGAAGCGCTGCACCGTCCGACGGCGCAACTGGTCGTCGATCCGGGGCAGACCGGTGATCCTGCCGTTGGTGATGTGGCTGGTCAGCGTCTCGTACGCGGACAGCAGCGTGGTCCGGCCGCCCGGCTCGTCGCCGAACGTCGCCAGCGTCTCCTCGTAGGCGTAGTACGCGCGGTAGGGCACCTCGACGGTCAGCCAGTACGCCTGCCGCTCGCTGTCGGTCATGCCGCCCGGCAGGCCGGTGAACTTCTGCATGGCCAGCGACCGGCCGGCGTCCCGCTTGCTCTTCTCCCCGTCGTCGACGCGCATCGGCACGGGCAGCACCCGCCGCGCCCGGCGCCCCTCGTAGTCGCGCACCCTGGCGGCCACCGCTGCGGCGCCGTCGATGCCCTGGTCGCTGAGGGTGAAGCAGTCGACCAGGACGTCGGGCAGGTGGATGGTGCAGATCTCGGCGACGTCGCTGATCCCGGTGCGGCTGTCGATGAGGGCGTAGTCGTAGTGCCGCTTCATGTCCTCGCGCAGCGCGTCGAAGAACTGCGCGCCGCCGAGCCGGTTGTAGAAGTTGTCCCAGTTGAGGCCGGTCACGCTGGTCGCGTAGTCGGGGTTGTGCCGCCCGGCCAGCAGCAGGTCGAGGCTGCCGCCGCCGGGGAACTCCCAACCAACCGAGAACGCGTAGCGGTGGACCCGGGCGTACTCCCGGTGCCAGTCGCTTGGCCGGGAGTCGGCGTCGGTCTCCTCGCGCCGGCGCGCGTTCTCCCACTCGTAGTCCAGGATCAGGTCCATCACGCCCCCGGTGGTGGCGACCTGCTCCGGGTCGAGGAACGGGGCGTAGAACCGGTGCAGGCCGGGAGATTCCAGGTCCCAGTCGGCGACGAGCACCCGCTGGCCGTTCGCGGCGAGGATCCACGCGGTGTTGGCCAGCGCCATGGTGCGGCCCGTACCGCCCTTGTAGGAGTAGAAGGTGACGACCTGCCCTTCGCGCGATGGCGTCATCGCTCGTCCTTCCCTCGCGTCGTGTCGAACGGCCGCGTCGGCGGCTGGCCCGGACGGGTGACCGGCGGGCCGTCGGACGGCCGGGACGGCCGCAGCGTCGGCTTCGGGGCGGCCGGGCCGTCGGGCGGATACACCGGACCGTGCCGGAGGAACTGCTTGCGGGCCTCGGTCACCAGCAGCGGCGCGCAACGCTCGAACTCGTCGATCGCGCGTGCCGGCAGCACCCGGGGGAATCCGGCGTCCTGCAACGTACCGGCGATCGACTCGGGCGCCGACTCGCCACGCTCGTGCTCGGCGGCGATGACCAACGGGACGACCCAGCGGGGCAGGCCGTCCAGCGCGGCCCGGGCGGCGGCGGCACCGGTCGCGGCGTCCACCAGCACGACGGTGGGGCTCTCCGGCGCGAGGGCGCGGGCCGCCGCCAGGTCGACGACCCGGGTGGGCAGGCCCAGCCGCTCGCCGGTCGCGGCGACGTAGTCGGCCACCGCCAGCTCGTGCTGCCCGGCGTACGGCCGCCACCGCGCGTGGTCGGTGAGGGTGGTGACCACCAGCGCCGGGCCGCCGCCGTCGGTGACCGGGTGGCTGGACAACGTCGCCGCCCGGGAACGGGCCAGCGGCTGCGTCTCGGCCACCGTGACGATGCGCGCCGCCAGCGCCGCGAGGACGCTCTCGTACTGGCGGCGGTAGGCGCTGAGCTTGCAGAGGGCGCGCAGCCCGTTCTCGGCGTAGTCGGCCCGGTCGTCGGCGTCGTGGACCAGGTCGAGGGCCTGCGTCGTCTCGGGCCGGTCGCCCCAGGACGGCAGGGGCAGCCACAGCACCGGCAACAGGTGCCGCTGGGCCCGCGCCGGGGCGAGCCGGGTGAGCCGGCTGCGGAACGACTCACGCTCGCCCAGCGCCCACGCGTTGCGGAAGTAGTTCGGCGAGTGCAGGGGCACGAAGACGTGCGTGAGGCTCAGCGCCTCGGTGAGGGTCTGCCTGAGATCGGCCCCGGGGCTGACCTGACCGTCGAAGAAGCCGGCGTCGAGGTCGCCGCTCCTCGTGGCGCCGCGCCGCACGGCGGCGGCCAGGTCGTGGAAGAACCGGCTGACCCAGTAGTCGGTGTCCGGCCGGGACGCGGCCGACAGCGGCACCGAGTGGGCGTAGCTGAGGAAGAAGTACGTCTCCCGGCGCGCGACGGCACCGGCCCCCGTGAGGTCAGACCACGTCATGTCCGACCTCCTCGAACGTCTCGCGCAACAGCCGTACGTCCGTCGGGACCTCCGCCCGCACCCAGTGCGTCTGGTAGGCCCGGGCGATCCGCTGCGCGAGCCGCCAGACCACCGCGTCGTAGGCGTCCTTGCCGTTCTTGCCGAGGCTCAACAGGCCGTAAATGCCCTCGTCGTGGTATTGCGGGGCGATGTCCGAGGGCAGCCGGGTCGGGGTGAACATCTGCCGCCGAGACACGACCTCCGGCAGCTGTCGACGCTCCACCACCGACCAGTTGACCGGGATGACCGGGGTCTCCCCGGCGGACGGGTCGGCGCCCGGCCGGTGCACGACCTGCCGCCGGGTGAAGGCGTCCCACTCCTTGGCGCACCAGGCGCTGTTCAGGTACTGCGGCGAGATCAACGGAATGAAGACCTGACACTGGCCGGCGGCGAAGGCCAGATCCTCGGTCCACACCTGCCCGCCGTCGAGCATCCGGTCCATGAATCCGGCCGTCCGTCCCGGGCCGAGGCCGAGCAGCTCGACCACGTGGTCGGACAGGTCGACGAAGAGCTGGAAGACCTTCTGGTTGGTGTCGCGCGGGGGTGCGGCCACCCGGTTCTTCGTGCGGGCGTAGCTGAGGAAGAACACGGGGGCGCTCTCGTCCTCCCCGTACGTTTCCTCTGCCACCTACCGCTCCCGACCGGTGCAGCGACTCCCAGCCGTCCACAGTATCGACAGCCGCCAACCCGTCGCTGCCCCGTTCGTCACCGGCGGTGCTCATCCATCCACCCTCGGGCGAAGTCGACGGCCACCCGGAGACCCACGAGCCGGGCGTCGGCGCCGCCGACCCGCCCGGTACGCACCGGCCCGGCGTCCGTCAGGGCCCGGCCGATCAGCGGGAAGTCGGAGTCGCGCAGGTCCGGGGCCCGGAAGTCGCGCCGGACCCGCCGCCCGGCGCCGTCGCGCACGTAGCACCGGTACGCCCGGTCGGCCGGCGGGCGGCGCAATCGGTACTCGGCCAGGTGGAACGCCGTGCAGACCGACCAGTCGACGCCGAGCAGCAGCACCACGGCGTCGGCGGCGTGCAGCGCGCCGAGGGGCGAGCGTTCGCCGAGGTGGCAGTCGAGGTCGTGGACGGCCGTCAGCCGGGCCGCGTCGGGGCCGAGGGCGGCGAAGGAGGTCTGCGGGTGGCGGCTCCGGGACGCCCCCGGCTGCCGGCGTACGTGCTCGGCGAAGACCCCCATGCCCTCGGCGGGGCTGCGCTCCGGGTCGAACGGCACGATGGCCGCCTCCGCCGCCGCGACCCCGGCGGTGTCCATGCCGGCGGTCGCCGCCCGGAACGCCCGCGAGGTGGTGGAGTTGCCGGCTGTCTGCGCCGGTACGACCACCGTGCCCGACCCGCCCAGCACGTCCCGCAGGGCGGCCAGCAGCGTGGCGGGACCGCCCGCCACCCGACCGACGCGGGACAGGGCGCAGTGCACCAGCACGGTGGACCCCGGCCGCAGTCCCAGCGCGCGCAGGTCAGCCGTCAGCGTGGCCCGCCGGAGCGGACCGGCGGTCACGGCCATGTGTCCACCGTGGCGCGCATCCCGCCGACGAACCGCTCCCCGGCGGCGGTCAGGACGCCGAGGTCGAGCAGGGCGTCGAGGGCCCCGTCGGTCCAGTCCCGGTAGCGGCGGAAGTGGCCCCCGGCGGCCGGCCCGGGGCGGTGACGCCACACGTCGGCGACCGCCAGATGGGCGTAGACGCCGTGCAGCACGCCCTCCACCGGGCGCGGGTCGGCCCGCCACGGCACGCGCAGCGTCCGGGTGTCGTCGCGGTCGAACAGGTCGCAGACGTCCAACACCGCGCTGAGCTTGAGGTGCTGCACCTCGTGCACCAGCAGCACGGCGAGGGTGGCGTCGTCGGGTACGGCCGTGACGGCCACCGCGCCGAAGGCGGCGCCGGCGGCGGCGCTGCGGAACCGGCCGGTCGGCTCCGCGCGCAGCGGCACGACGGCCCGCAGCAGGGTGCGTACGCCCGCCGTGTAGCTGGTGGCCTCGGCGTCGATCCGCCGCACCGCCCCCTCCAGCCGCCGCGTCCACCCCAGCGCGGCGGCGCCGGACAGCCGCGGCTCGACCGGCAGGTCGTAGCCGTCCCGGTGCGGATCGGTGTCCTCCAACAGCAGCCGGTCACCGCCGAGAGGGACGGCACGCACGGGCAGCCAGCCGTCCGGCCCGTCCTCCCGGGCCGGGTCGCCGTCGGGGCCCGGGAGGACGGCGATCCGCCGCCCGGCGAGCCGGACGTCGCCGTCGTCGACGACGAGCCTGACGACGCCCCGATCGGCACCGACCGCGAGCGCGCCGAGCGTCGGCAGGCTGACCACCCCCTCGCGTACCGGGACGGGCAGGTCGGCCCGGACCCCGGCGCGGACGGCGGCGGCCGCCGCCACGCAGGCCAGGTAGGACAGCTCGGCCGTCCCGTCCCGGCAGCGCCGGGCCCAGCGGCGCACGAAGGGGTGGGCCAGCACGGGGCGGACGGCGTCGGGGTGCGCGTCGTCCAGGTGGACCAGCAGCCGCCACCCGTCTGCCGCCACCGGGTCGCCCGCGGCCCGCTCGCTGAGCGCGACCAGCAGGGCGCGCACCAGCGCCAGGTGGACGGCGGCGAGCTGCGCGGCCGAGCCCGCCGTGCCCGCGCCGGTGGCCAGGTCGTCGAGGACGCGCGGGTGGAGCGAGTCGGTGGGTCGGGCGGGTTCGTCGGCGACCGGTGCCGCCGTCACCACCCGGACGAGTTCCAGCAGGTCCGGGCAGTAGACGGACGGGTTGTCGAAGCCGGCGCCGGCGCGGTACCGGTGGGCGTAGAGCCCGCCGCCGCAGTGCCCGACCACCGGGCACGCGCGGCAGGTCGCGCAGAGACCGTCGAGACCGGTCTGTCGTACGGCGATCGCCGGGTGGGCCGCGGCGTCGTCCACCCGGTGGCGGAAGACGTCCAGGCCGGTGGCCGCGGCGCCGTCGAAGGCGGACTTGAGCGAGTCGACCTGCTCGAAGGTGCCGTCGGTCTCGACGACGACCAGGTCGGCCGGGCCGAGCCCGACCGCCTCGCTGCGGCTGCCGTGCCCGGACGCGGTGGAGAGCAGGGACTCCAGCAGGCGGATCGGCACCGGACGCCCGTCGGCCAGCCAGCGCCGGTGGACGGCCAGCAGCCAGTCGGCGTACGGGGTAGCAGGGCCGTCGGGCCGGGCGGGCGGGTTGTCCCAGTTGGCGTGCGGCAGCAGGAAGTCGACGTGCGGCGGCTCCTCGGCCAGCAGCGCCTCGTACACCCGGATCGGGTCGTTGGCGAGGTCGACGGTGCAGAGGATGCCCGCGTAGCTGCTGCGGTACGCGGGGCGGCGCAGCAGCGACAGCGCCCGCAGCACCTGGCGGTGGCTGCTCGACCCGTTGGCGTGGCGGCGGTGCCGGTCGTTGGCGGCCCGGTCGCCGTCGAGCGAGATCCCCACCTTGACGTCGTGGGCGACCAGGACCTCGCAGAGCGCCGGGGTGAGCAGCACGCCGTTGGTCTGCATCCGCAGGTCGAGCCGGGTCACCGCACCGACGACGCGACGCAGGGTGGCGGCCGTGGCGTCGAGCCGGGCGGCCCCCGCGAGCAGAGGCTCGCCGCCGTGCAGGACCACTTTTACGACGCCGAGCCGGTGCGCCGCCGCATGCTCCGCGATCCGCTGGGCAACGGCCGCCACCGTGTCGGGGGCCATCACCCGGGGCTGGCGCCGCCACGACTGGTCGGGGTGTTCGTAGACGTAGCAGTGGTCGCAGGCGAGGTCGCAGCGGCTGACCAGCTTCAGCACGTACTGCGTCAGCGGGGCGACCTGCCCGGTCGGCCGACCGCCCGGCCCGGCTGGCTCAGATCGCAGAGATGAAGGCCGCGACATCGACACGGGCCGGGCGATCCTCCCTGCGGCTGGTCACGCGGGCGACGGAGCGGGCCCGGTCGAGCGGGATCCGGCCGAGCGGGGTGCGCCGGAGGTCGTCCAGTGGCGGCGGGGTCGGATCGGGCTGGCGTGCGGTGCGATCCACGTCGGTTCCCCCATTTGGAGTCGGGAGTGGACGGACGACCGCCCACGGCGACGGTCAACGACGACTATCGACGATGCTATATGGCACAACCTGTGATGTCACGGCTGCGCAGCGCCATCCTGCTCGATCATCTTCGCCATCCAGCCCTCGTTCGACAGCGAGATGATGCGCTCCGCCTCGGCGACGAACGCGTCGTCGTCGGCCCAGCCCAGCCCGGCCTCGCGGACCGTGCGCAGCCGGGTCAGCTGGTCGGCGGTGCGGGCGTACTCGATCTGGTGGTGCTCGTACTGCTGGGCGGAGCCGTAGCCGACCAGCGCCGTGGTCACGGCCGCCGCGACACCGATCCAGGCGGTGAGGCCGAGGTTGTCGCCGAGCACCCCGACCGTCGCGGAGACCAGGGCGGCAGCGATCGTGAGCCCCGTCGCCGCGTACCGGACCCGCCGCGCGGCGCGGGCCATCCGGCGGGCCGCCGGCAGGTAGTAGCCGTCGACCTGCCGCTGCAAACGCTCCGTCACGTACGTGGCCACGTCCGAGACGGCTGGCAGCGGCCGGTCGGCCGGCGGCGCGTCCAGGGTACGGCCGACCAGGTCGCCGGCGTCGTCCATGAGCGCGTCGAACCGGCCGAGCAGGACGGCGTCCCGGTCTGCGCCGCCGAACGGGGCGACCCCGGCGAGATAGCGGAAGGTGTCCGCCTTCAGCGCCTCGGAGACCGAGCGGAGCCGGGTCCACGCGTGCACCGCCTCCCGGGAGGACCACCGGGCCGCCAGCGGCACCACGAGCAGCGCCGCCGCCGCGACGATCGCGAGCGCCCGTCCCGCGCCGGGGTGGGCGTGCGCGAGCTGGTTGGCGAGGGTGCCGCACACCGCGGCCCCCACGGTGAGCGCGGCGATGGTCAACCGCGCACGGGTGATCGCACGCTTGGCCTCGCCGGACGCCCGTGACCAGGCAGCCTGCCGCTGCCAGATCGTCGCGACCGCTGCCGGGACATCGAAGTTCGCCACGATCCGATGGTAGGACTGCCGCGCCCGCGCCAGGGGGACCCGAGATGGCCGTTGCGATCCGCGGGTCAGCGGGGCAGGAAGCCGTCGTACGCCTCGTCGTACCAGTCGGCCTCGTTGTGCCGGCGGAGCGCGCCGTTCACCCGGGTCAGCATCAACCAGTTGTCGTTGAGCACCAACGCCGCGTCCTCGGGCCGGCTGGCCAGCACCCGGCCCACGGTCCGCAGCATGTGCGGCCTGCCCTTGTCGGCCAGCGTGTCCTTGCGCATGTGGAAGTCGATGTCGACGTAGGTCTCCGGCTCCCACTCCCATTGGACGCCACCGTCATCCTCGGCGCCGTAGTAGCCCCGGGTACCTCCGACGACGCTGACGACGTAGCCGCACTCCTCGTCCAGGTCGGCGCTGAGCATCCGGTCGCCGGAGTACGTCGTCGTTTCGGTTGCTGCTGGAGCGACCAACGCCGCCAACTGCTCCAGCGGGACGTCACCCGCGAGCGTCAGTCGGTAGGTGATGGACATGCACTCAGCCTTCCTCAATCCCGCCGGACGATCTGGACGATCTGGCCGCTCCGTCTGACGGCCACCAACTCCTTCAATGCCGGTACCGGCCAGTCGTCGAACTGCTTCTGCAGGGCGGCGAGGTCTCCACGCCAGTCCTGGAGGTTCAGCACCACGCGCTGGGTCTGCTGTCGCTCAACCTTCCTGGCTACCGCACTCCAGACGGACCGTAGTGGCGCGGAAGAAGTGGGAGCGTAGCAATCGAAGACGAGTCCTTCGATCAGGTAATCCGGTGATCTTTTCGGATCGACGACGTCGCTGGCGTTCAGTTTGGCCGTCGTGATCTCCTGTTTCGTGGGATTTTGGTGCACCCGGTAGCCCTTGTAGGCGATCGTGTCGGCGGTCTCGTTCTCAAGTTCCAGACTGCGGCGCTCCGTAGCTTTCTCCTTGGGTGAGATTCGGGTGCGTGGTCCGGTCGGTGCGCCGCCAGGGGTGTCCGTGGCCGGCCTGGTCCAGGGCACGTGGCCGTCAGTGGGGTCGCGCGTGGACTTCGCGTGCCCGGGGTCGTGGTCGGCGGTGGCGGTGTCGTCCGCCGGGGAGGCGCTGGGGGCGGGTGCTGTGACGGTGGGGCTGAACGGTGTGCTGCCGCCAGCCCCGGTCAGTTTCCCGCCGACCCCAGCTGTCGGGCCTCGGCGATCGCCGTCTCGACCGCCTGGCGGGCGCTGACGGTGCGTTGGGCGACCAGGCTCAGAACCTGCGTGATGCTCTCCAGGGACTGCACGAGCGGGCCGGGTTGACCGCCGTGCAGGATGGTGGTGACGAGTTGTCGTGTCTCGCGGACCTGCGCGGCGGTGGCGGTGGCGGCGTCGCGGATGCCGTCGCACGCGTTGCGCACCGGTGCCAGGCCGGTGATCGTCTCGTGCGGACTGGCCTCCTGCGGGACAGCCGCGGTGGCCTTCGTGGCCTCGCCGATGGTGGTCGCGAGGCTGCCCAGGCTGCCCCGGACGACCGAGATGCCGTCGCGTACCCGGAGCACGCCCGCCGCCACGGCGGCGAAGCCGGCGCCGGCGGCGCGCAGGGCAACCTCCTGCGCCTGGTTGTCGGCGGCGGACGCCAGCGCCTGCGCCCTGTCGACGCCGGTCGTCAGGGCGCGCAGTTCCCCGGTGATCTTCTCGATGTGCGACACGCGACCGACTTCCCGATCGACGACAGTGGAGGCGATCGACGCTACCGCCCCCGGACGCCGTGGGGCGTCCGGGGGCGGGTCGTGGGGGATCGATCAGGTTAGGATCTTGAACATGTTCCAGCCGCTGCCGGCCCTGACCGGGGCGGCGAAGGAACCGTCACCGCGGCCAGCGTGCAGCCAGAGGACGCCGTTGGCGTCCCGGGAGACCACGTCGTTGCGGGTGTCCTCGTTCAGGTCGCCGATCGGGACGACCGCGTTGTAGGCGCTCCAGCCGGTGGAAACCTGTGCCCGGCCGCTCCAGCCCTTGTTGCCGTTGCTGAAGTACCGGTACATGGTGCCGGTGGTGTCGATGCCGAGAAGGTCGCCGTGGCCGTCGCCGTTGAGGTCGCCGGCGCCGATGACGCGGGGGTACATTCCCCAGCCGGAGCCGACCTGGACGCGGGGGTTGATGCCGCCGGTGCCGGTGGTGGTGTAGAGCCAGAGCTTGCCGTCGGTGTCGACGCCGAGGATGTCGTCGTGGCCGTCGTTGTCGACGTCGCCCGGGGCCAGGATCGACCGGTACATCATCCACCCCGCACCCAGGCTGACCGTCTGCGCGCCACCGAAGCCCAGGTAGCCGGTGCCCCGGTACGCCTTCATACCGCCATTGCCGTCCCGCACGAGCAAATCGGGATACGCGTCGCCGTCGTAGTCGCCGAACGGCACCAGGGCCGAGGTGCGGGCGGCGCCGGAGCAGCTGAGGCACCAGTCCTCGGTGTGTCCGTTGCTGTAGAGCTGGCCGGGAGCGGCCCCCGAGGGGCGCGTGCCGTACCAGTGCCCCTCACCGGTCGCCTTCACACCGAGCAGGCCCGGCCCGCCGAGGCAGTCGTAGCCGCGGACGGGGAAGGTGCCGCAGCGGACGAGCATCTCGCCGGAGCCGACCGCGACGGGCGCGGCGGAATCGGTGGGCGTGCCGCTCAGCGTCCACGTGTACGCCCCGTTGAGCGCCGGCTGCCCCGAGGAGAGCCGGCCATCCCACCGTAGGTCGACGTGCGTCCGGGCCATCGCACCGGAGGCGCGGTGGACCACCTGGCCCGTCCACTTGCGGGAGATCGAGAGCTGCCAGGTCCAGAGCGGGCGGGTCAGCCCCACACCCGCCTGCCACGGGTACGTGTCGGTACGCGGGTTCGTCATCTCCTGCGCCCACACGCTGCCGAGCTGGGGTGCGGTGCCAGGCACCCCGGCGTCGATCACGTGCACCGCCCGGTCGGCGTCGACGTACGCGACGCCGGAGCCGTGCCGGTCGACGGTCCAGGTGACGTCCCGGCCGTCGGCCGGCGTGCCGGCGGGCAGGTCGGCGAGCTTCACCGGGGTCTGGAGGGTGCCGTCGTGGAAGGCGGTCATCACCAGGCTGGCGGTGGCGCCGTCGTGCCGGACGAGGAAGCCGTCGCCGAGCAGCGCCGGCCCCGACGGAACGGGGAGATTCCTGCCCGCCTCCAGGTCGTGGACGCCTGCGGGGCCGGTGGGGCCGCAGGCCCACCAGAGCCAGCTGGCACTGGTTTGCACCTCGGTCGGCACGCAGTCCGCGCCGGTGGAGACGGTGCGCGTGGTCCTACCGTCCGACATGGCGATCGCCGCCAGTTGGCCGGCGGTGGCCGTCGCGGTCCACAACGTGCCGAACCAGAGGGCGGCCCCGGTCTTCGGCATGGTCCGGATTACCTGGTCCGTCGTGATGTTGACGACGTGCTGGTCGTTCGAGACGCCGTCAGCGACGAGGAGCAACGGGCCCGCGGCGTCGAGGATCCGACCGTTCCGGGTGGGCAGCGTGGTCTGGTCGTACCCGGCCCTGCCGTCGTGCACCGTCATCGCGGTGTCCACCGTGCCGGTCGTCAGGTAGGCGGCGCCGCGGTCGGTCCCGTCGACGAGGCGTACGCAGCTCGAACCCGTCGCGCACGGCACCGGAGTCCCCCGCAGGATCGCCCTGGTCCCGGGCGTGGTTCCGGGGTCGGGGAAGACCGGGTGGTCGAAGGAGACGTACTCGGTCGCGCCGGTCTTCGGCGACACCTGGGACTGGACGTGCCGGAGCAGGCCGCGTCGGTAGCTGATCCCGGCGTTCTCCACCGGGTCCCGCACCGGGAGCAGCGGCGCGACCGTGGGGGTCTGGCCGGGTCGCCCCGTGATCCGCTGCACCGCCCAGTCACCGGGGCCCGAACCGCCGACGACCAGGGCCGTGCCGTCCGGGGCCTGGACGAGCCCCCGGAGGCCCCAGGAGATCTTCGGCAGCAGCGTGGGGCGGGGCGCGGTGGTCTGCACCGGCAGGTAGGTCGCCGGGAAGTACTCGCCCGTGTCGTCGACCTGACTCCGGCTGATCACCACGCCGCCGTCGACGACGACCGTCCGGAGGAGACTGTCCTGCGGGACCGTCACCAGCCGGGCCGAAGTGTCAGCGCCACTGGTCAGGCCGCTGCGGGAGTAGAGGTGGTACAGGCCGCTGCTGGACATCCAGCCAAGGGTGTCGCCGGAGAGGCGCCAGAAGGTCGACGGGACGCCGTTCGGGATCCGCTTCACGGTGGCAGTGGCGAGGTCGAGCAGGCCCATCCGCTGCGTACCGTCGGCCAGGTAGCCGACCACCACCGAGCTCTCGTCGCCGACCGGCGGCAACCCGCTGGGCTTGGCATCGCTCGGGATGCCGGTCACCGGCGTGGTGGTCCAGGTGCCGTCGGCAGCGAAGGTGCGCAGCTCCAGGTCCAGGCCGGTGAGCGGTGGCTTGCGCAGCAGCATCCGTTGGCCGTACACGCCGTAGAGAGCGTGGTCGGCGGGGATCTCCCACTGCTGCCAGCTCTGGTCGGCGAGGTCGAGCACGCTGACCTTGCCAGGTGCCGGCCTGGCCGGCACCTGGGCCGTGGTGGAGACGCTGTCGCCGCCGGCCGGCTTGAGCGTCGACGCCTGGACGCCCGCCAGGTCCCCGACCACGACGGTCGTGCCGGTGTCGTAACGGGTCCACAGGTAGTCGGTCGACTTGTTGTGCGAGTGCAGGAAGCCGGTGCGGCCGGCGAAGTACACCGCCTCGAAGGCGGGCGCCGTCGCGTCCTTGCGGGGGATGACGGAGGTCTCGCGGGGTGCGGTGCCGGGGTCGGCGGTGGCCGGCGCGGCCGGCACGGTCAGCAGGCCGAGGGCGAGGGTGGTCGCCAGGGCGCCTGCCGGGATGCTGCGGCCCAAAGAAATCCTCCTGAACGGGGGCTGCGCGAAGATGTGCGCAGCGTACCGACAGGCAGGACCGTGAATGTGCCGCCGATCGGCTGACCCTCGCGCGGACGGAGGGGCAGCCGGTCGGCCCGGAACCGCACGAGGTCCGCGGTTCCGGGCCGGTCGCCGGTCGTACGACCGCTCAGGCCGGCGTGGCCGTGGCCTTGCGGTGCCGCTCGGCCCGGCGGCGCACCTGCGTGTACGCGCCGGTCAGCCCCATCGCCCGGCGGACCTCGACGAGCGTCTGCCGCACCACGTGGCGGGTCCGTTCCGTGCCCTCGAAGATCAACTGATCGACCAGCCCGGGCTCGGCCTCGATCCGGGCCCGGCGCTCCCGGATCGGGTCCAGGAACCGGTTTAGCGCGACCGCCAGCTTCTCCTTCACCTCCACGTCGCCGACCCGCCCGGCCCGGTAGCGCTCCTTGAGGTCGTCGACCTGCGCCCGATCGGGGTTGAAGATGTCGTGGTACGCGAAGACCGGGTTCCCCTCGACGGTGCCGGGCACATCGGCGCGGACCCGGTTCGGATCGGTGTACATGCCCAGCACCGCCCGGCGCACGGTCGCCGCGTCGGCGGAGAGCGGGATGGCGTTGCCCAGGCTCTTGCTCATCTTCGCCCGGCCGTCCGTGCCGACCAGGGTCGGCGTCTCGGACGCGATCGTCTCGGGCACGGGGAACACCTCCCCGTAGAGGTGGTTGAACCGCCGGGCGATCTCCCGCGTCACCTCCACGTGCGCCGCGTTGTCCTTGCCGACCGGGACGACCTGCCCCTTCACGCAGAGGATGTCGGCGGCCTGGAGCACCGGGTAGCCGAGCAGGCCGTAGGGCATCTCCTCCTTGCCGGCGGCGCGGGCCATGTCCTTGAGCGAGGGCACGCGTTCCAGCCGAGGCACCGTGACCAGGTTCTGGAAGAGGGTGTTCAGGTCGCCGACCTCCGGGATGGCCGACTGGAGGTAGAAGGTGGCACGCCGCGGGTCGACGCCGGCGGCCAGGATGTCGGTGACCATCTCCCGGGCGTTGCCCGCGACCCGCTCGATGTCCTCGCGAGTGTTCCGCGTCGTGAGCATGTGCAGGTCGGCGATGATGAAGAAGCTCTCGTAGCGCTGGTGCAGCCGCACCCGGTTGGCGATGCTGCCGACGTAGTGGCCGAGGTGCAGCCGTCCGGTGGGGCGGTCCCCGGTGAGCATCCGTGCAACGGACATGGTGGTACGCCTTTCGTGCCTGGTGGACGAGTGTGCGCGGGCGCGTGTCGACCGGGGATGTCATCCCGGGTCGGTCAGGGTCGGCTCAGTGAGCCGTACGCCATCGCGCGCCGTCGCGGAACCGCAGTCCACCGGCACGAAGTACGTCGATCATCCGCTCGCGGCCGTCGTCGGAGCGGGTCGAAGAGGTGGTCACGACACCGAGCGGGAGGCCGTCGACCAGGTCGACGGCCTCCGGCGCGTAGCTGATCGGCCGGACCATGCCCCCACGGTAGCGGCTCCGGCCTGCCCGCTCAGCCCTGCCGGTAGCTGTCCCGGTAGTAGTCGCCGATCCGGTCCCGGTAGCCGGGCTCGCCGTAGGCGTCCGGGTCGAACGCCGGTGACTCCTTGACCTGCTCGCGGGTGCGGTCGACGTGCACCGTGCGGTCCAGGTGGTCCACCCGCGTCACCGTGCCGGCCGGCAGCAGGACCTTGCGGCCGAAGATCCATGGTCCGGTGTCCACCACCAGCCAACGGGCGTCGGTGTCGTCGCTGGCCTCGTGCACCGAGCCGATCCGCCCGTCGGTGGCCTCCATGCGGTAGCCGACCAGGTCGAGCGGGGTGCCGGGGCCGGGGGCGTCGGGTCCGTCGCCGCCGGGCTCCGGCCCGTCCGGTGGGGCGGAGTCGGGGCTGGCTCCGGAGTACCCGCCGGCGAGGGCGGACGGGTCGCGCCAGGTCCAGGGATTGAATGTCGACGGCTGCACGGGTCACCTCCGATGACGGTCTGCGCCGGTCCCGGAGTCAGTGCCCCGCCCGCGCTCCCGGGAAACAACACGGCAATTTTCGGTTCACTGAAATTTCTCGGTGCGAAGTACGTCATATTCGCCGACCGTCGATGAATGTCGCGCCTGTGCCGCAGGTGGTGGCGACGGGAAATGGGCCGTGCACATCCGCCGGGGATGCGGAGTGTCCAGTCGGCACATTCGTTCGGTCAACCGGGCCGACCATTCTGGTGACGCATCTGTCGCAGAGGAGAAGGGGGACACGGATGTACCGCACCATTCGTCGGCTCGGGGTCGTGCTCGCCGTCACGCTCGGGCTCGTCGCGGGGGCCGGCGCCGCCCAGGCGGCCGTCGTCAACCCGGTCACGCCGCAGTCGCTCTGCGGGCTCGGATACACGGTCCTGGACCAGGACCCGATCCGGCACGCGGAGACCGGCGTCCGGCTCGGCACCGTATACCTGCTGCACAACCCGATGATCGGCTACGGCTGCACGGTCACCATCAAGTCCGCCTACGCGGGGGCGCTGACCCGCACCCAGGTCTACCTCGCCGCCCAGTACCTGCCCACCCAGACCGACGACGGCGACAAACTCTGGGCGGCCGGGCCGGCCCGGGCGTACGTCAGGGGCGGTTGCATCATCTGGGGCGGTTTCATGGCTGACCCGAGCGGCACGATCCATTACCACGATCGGGCGAACCCCGCGATCGGCGGCATCGGCACCTGCTTCTGACGATGTGTTCGGGAGGTCCGCGATCATGCGGGCCTCCCATTTCCGGGGAGCCGTCCAATTCACTCACCGCAGTTTCGGTATGGCGGAAGGAAACGCGTCACTGCTCACCGTTCTCTTCGATTCGGGAAAGCCACGTGCACGGGGGAGCCGCCCGACGAACGGTCCGCCAGTTCGGCTGCGGCTCGCACCAGCTCCCGGCCGCCGAGGCACTGCCCGTCGAGCCGCACGGCGTACGGAAGCGGTGCACCGCGCTCGCCCCGCTCGCGGCGCTCCCGGCTTCAGCGCAGACGCGGCGCCGGCGGCGGCAGGTCCCCGGCGGTGGCGAGCTCCCTGACCTGCGCCTCGACCGCTGGCCCGTCAGTTCGCGCTGGCATACTCGGCAGCCATGGTGCTGTCGCGCGGCTGGGCGCTCTTCCTCACCGGGGTCGGAATCTGGACCTGGGTGATCTGGCCGAGGTTCGCCGTCGCCATCTGGAAGGACCCGCGGTCCTGGTCCACCGGCCGGGTCGGGGAGTTCCCGGCCACCGGCTTCCTCTGGATCCACGCCCTGCTGATCGCGGCGTCCCTGCTCATCGGCACCGTCGTCGGTGTGCTCGGCGTCCGGGCCTGGCGGGCGGCCGGCCGGCGCGCCGACGATCGGGCACCCTGACCGACGGCGGTGCTGCCCCGTGGCGGTGGCGCCTTGGCTGCCGCGCGAAGCGCCGCAAGGCGCCCTCGTTGCGGGAGGGCAACCGCCGCACCGGCGCTGAGCAGGCGACATAGCGAGCGGGAAATGATGTGACCGGGGACGCTACCCCCGGATTTGACGTTCAAACCCGCAGACGCGTAACTTTCTCTCTGCCAGCGCGAACGGGGCAAACAGGGCGAAAGTCCTGGAGGTGCCGAATCGGAGCTGGCCCGGGTCGGACAGGATTGAATCCTGGACGACGCGGCCCCGGGCGGGGCTCACCGGATCTGCCGCGAGGCGGATTTGGCGCAGCGAAGCCGACCGGGTAAGGTTCACGGCCGGCAGGGATCCGGGCGAGCTCGCGGGAAACCGCAGAGCGGCCGGTCTGCCAAATCCGATGATCAACGTGGCGGCCTCGCTGCTGCGTGCGCTCGTCGGAGCCAACCCGTACGAAGCACGACAGACCGGGACAAACGGTTTGACACGGCGGAGACGGTGAGGTAACGTAGTAAAAGTGCCCGGCGCGAGAGCGGCGGACATGACGAACGAAATGCCCCGGGTCGGGTGCTCCACGGTGTGGGGTTTCTGGGCGGTGTGTGGTTGTTCTTTGAGAACTCAACAGGGTGCTTGATAAGCCA
>NZ_SLVT01000031.1:0-76852 GCF_004345505.1 Micromonospora sp. CNZ303
GGTGTCATTGGGTTGGCAGTGTGGAGTTGCTGGTCAGGCATTGTCGGGTGGTGGTGGGGCATGAGTCCGTCATCCGGGTCCGATGAACGGCGCACGTTCGTACGGGGAAAGGTGCCGGTGAGCTGCCTAAGGTTGCTCCCACGGCCGGTCGGGAGCAATTCCTCCGGCCCGCTGCGCCGGCCGGCCTGCCGCACGTGACCCTTGCCACGCAAGGGCTTCCCGGACCGCAGGTCCACCCTGGACACGGCGCTCGCGGCGCCCGGACGGCCGGGGCCGGGTATTGACAAAAGTCACCGGGCCTGCCACGTGTGACGGGTATGAGCGATTCACGAATGCGTTGTGACGAACCTTCGCGCAGACGGTGAACGCAGACCTTGTTGAAACACGTGCCCGTCCAGCAGGTTTAGATGGCGTTCCGCACCACCGGGCCAAGCTGTGTGAGAGGGGACTCCCATGTCTGTCAATGCGACCGAGATTCTCAATGCCTTCTTCTTCGACGGTGCCGACGCTCCGGCGGACGGTGACGTGCGCATCGACGTCGTGGACAGCTGGACCACCAGCGACCTGGCGGCGGTCCGGCCCACCACCATCAGCTGGAGCGAGGCCCGGGTGGACGCGGCCCGCTGACGCGACCGGGGCGACCGCCACCGGCGACCACGAGCTGAATCGCGGGGGGAACGAGATGACGGACACCGACCTGTGGGTGCGACGGTTCCACCCGGCGGACGAGGCGGCGACCAGGTTGCTGTGCCTGCCGCACGCCGGCGGCTCGGCGAGCTACTTCGCCCGGGTGGCCAGGACGCTCGCCCCCGAGGTCGACGTGCTCGCCGTCCAGTACCCCGGTCGGCAGGACCGGTTGCGGGAGCCGGGCCTCACCTCGGTCCACGAGATCGCGGACCGACTGGTGACGGTGCTGCTGCCGCTGGTCGACCGGCCGCTCACCGTCTTCGGCCACAGCCTCGGCGCGACCATCGGCTACGAGGTCGCGCTGCGGCTGCGGCAGGCGGGCGCCGGCCCGACCGCGCTGTTCGTCTCCGGCAGGCGGGCTCCGCACCTGCGCAAGGAGGAGCGGACCCACCTGCGGGACGACGCCGGCCTGATCGCCGAGGTACGCGCCCTGGCTGGCACCGACAGCGCGCTGCTGGAGGACGAGGACGTGCTGCGGATGGTCCTGCCGGCCATCCGCTCGGACTACACCGCGGCCGAGACCTACGAGTACCGGCCCGGGCCACGCCTGGACTGCCCGATCGTCGCGCACATCGGCGACAGCGACCCGCGGGTGTCGGTCGACGAGGCGAAGGCGTGGCGGGAACACACCGACGCGGGGTTCGAGTTCGTCGTCCACCCGGGCGGTCACTTCTATCTCAACGACAACATGTCCGCGGTGCTGCGCAGCATCAGGGCGCACACCCGGTCGCTCAGCTCGGCCACGCGCGGCGCCGCCACGGTCGCCCACGCCGAACAACCGGGGTGAGTCGCCGGTCGACCCCGAGCCTCAGGAGTGTCCGGAGGTGACCCACATGGCATTGATCGAGAGAGAACACCTGCTGTCCGACCTCGTCGAGACGTACGCGACGGCTGCCGCGGGCCAGGGCCGGGTCGCGCTGGTCGACGGCGGCGTCGCCAGCGGGAAGACCCGACTGGTGAACGCCGTGACCGAGGTGGCCGTCGGCGAGGGCGCGCTGGTGCTGACCGCCGCCTGTTCGGTCGCGGAGAGCATGATCCCCCTGGGGGTGGTGGGACAGCTGTTCCACAGCCTCCGGGCCCAGACCACCTCGACCGGCCACCTGCCGCTGCTGCGGCGCGACACCGGGCCGGCGGGGAACCCGGACGCCCCCACCCTGCGGCACGGTGACGCGCAGCTGCTGGAGGACGTCTGCCAGGTCCTCCTCGACGTGGCCGCCGACCGGCCCCTGGTGGTGGTCGTCGACGACGTCCAGTTCGCGGACTCCCTGTCGTTGCAGGCGCTGCTGTACCTGCAACGGCGCATCCGTTTCGCGCGGGTGCTGCTCGTGCTGAGCGGATGCGTGGGCGCGCGGCCCGAGGCGGCGGCGTTCCGCGCGGAGCTCACGCGGCAGCCGCACTGCCGTCACCTGCGGCTGCTCCCGCTGTCACCCGACGGCGTCGGGCGACTGCTCGCCGAGCGGATCCGGCCGGAGGCCGCCCGGCGGCTCGCCGCGTCGGCGCACGCCGTCAGCGGCGGCAACCCGATGCTCGTACACGCGCTGCTCGACGACGCCCTCACCGGCGCCGACGGGGACGTCGCGCCCACGGTGGGCGCGTCGTTCGTCCAGGCCGCGCTCGCCTGCCTGCACCGCAGCGACCCCCGGCTGCTCGACGTGGCCCGCGCCCTCGCGGTCGTCGGCCCGTCCGCGTCCCCCGGGCTCGTCACCGGGCTGGTGGGCCTCTGCGCGGCGACCACCCGGCAGGTGCTCGGCGCGCTCGCCGAGGCGGGCCTCACCGAGGGGCACTCCTACCACCACCCGGCGGTACGCGCGGCGGTGCTCGACGACTGCCCGCCGCAGACGCAGTCGGCCCTGCGGTCGCGGGCCGCGCTCCTGCTCCACGAGGACGGCGCGTCCGCCGCCGAGGTGGCCGCGCACCTCGTGGGCGTCGGCGGGCCGGCCGGATCCTGGGCCGGGCCGGTGCTGGTCGCGGCGGCCGGGGAGGCCGTCGCCGGCGGCGCCGCACGGCACGCCGTGGACTGCCTGGAACTGGCGCTGCGATCCACCGAGGACGACCGCGAGCGGGCCGCCGTGGAGGCGGCCCTCGTCCGGGTGCACTGGCGCAGCGACCCCGAGGCGGTTCCGCGGCACCTGTCGTCGCTGGCGGCGGCGGCTCGCGCCGGCCTCCTCGACGAGGCCGACACGCTGCTGCTCGCCCGGTCGCTCGCCTGGCAGGGCAGGCACGACGAGGCGGTGGAGGCGCTCGACGGGGTGGGCGACCTCACCACGCACCCGGACCCCGACCTCGGCGCCGATCACCTCGCCACCCGCGAGTGGCTGCGGCACTGCCGCCCGCACGGCGGCGACGATCCGGGCGACCCCGGGCCGGGCGCGGCGGTCGACCGCGCCGAGGAGGTGCTGCAACGCGCCCGCCCCGGTGACTCCCTCCTGGTGTCGGTGTGGCACGCGCTGCGGGTGCTGATCGGCGCCGACCAGCTCGACCGTGCCGCCGACTGGTGCGAGAAGCTGGCGGAGGAGGCCGAGTCGCAGGGGATCACGAGCTGGCGGGCCGTCCTGACCGACGTACGGGCCGCCGTCGCGCTGTGCCGCGGCGACCTCGCCGCCGCCGAGCGGCACGCGCGCGACGCGCTGGCCACGATGCCGCCCGCCGCCTGGGGCGTCGCCGTCGGCTCGCCGCTCGCGCACCTGGTCCAGGCCTGCACGATGACCGGGCAGCTCGCCGATGCCGAGGCGGCCCTGCGGGAGCCGACGCCGGCCGCGATGCGCCAGAGCCTGTTCTGGCCGCATTACCTGCGGGCCCGGGGCGTCTACTACGACGCCGTGGACCGGCGGCACGCCGCGCTCGCCGACTTCCAGACCGCCGGGCAGCTCGCCGTCGGCTGGGGCGCCGACGACCCGTCCGCGCTGCCGTGGCGGGTCGACCTGGCCCGGCTGTACGTGCGGATGGGCCGGCCCGACCAGGCCCGGAAGCTGGTCACCGAACATTTGGCGCTGCCGGGTGGCGACGCCCCGCGCGCCAAGGGCATGGGGCTGCGGGCGTTGGCGGCGGCGTACGCGCCCAAGCAACGGCAGGTGATGCTGCGCGAGGCGATGGACCTGCTGCACGCCAGCGGGGACCGGCACGAACTCGCGCACGTCTTCGCGGACCTGAGCCAGACCGGGCACGCCCTCGGCGAGTTCGGGCGCGCCAAGATGATGGGCGCGCACGCCCTCCAGCTCGCCGAGGGCTGCCACGCCGAGCTGCTGCGGCGCAAGCTCAAGCCGTCCGACGACACCCTCGAAGCCGGGGTGGCCGGCGCGAAGGACGGGCTCGCCACGCTGACCGACGCCGAGCGTCGCGTCGTGAACCTGGCCGCCCGCGGGCACACCAACCGCGAGATCGGCGACCGGCTGTTCATCACCGTCAGCACCGTCGAGCAGCACCTGACGCGGGCCTACCGGAAGCTGAAGATCAGCACGCGTACGGAGCTGGTGCACATCGACCCGCCGAAGGGCGCGCTCGGCGCGCGGCGCCGGCGCGTCGCCCCGGTCGGCCCGCCCTCGGGCGACAAGGAAACCACGATGCGATCGGACACGACATGACCGTTGCCGAGGACGAACAGGTCGGTAGCCGGGAGCGCACGCTCGCCCGGCAGATACTCGAGCTGGTCTTCCGCTTCCGCCGTCTCGAGCACGCCGACGACCCGTGCGGGGCGCAGCCGTGTGACGACTGTTTCGCGACCCACGAGGAACGGGTGGGCCGGTACGTACGCAGCGGCGAGCCGCTGCACTTCGTGCTGCCGGCGTTCCCCGCGAAGTCCCGCAACCCGGAGAAGGTGGTCGGTTCGCTGCCCGACCTCGGTGAGCGGATCTCCGTGGAGTTCCTCCAGTCCTTCTGCGAGCAGGTCAGCCACTACCACCCGGCGGGCGCGCGGATCCTCATCTGCTCCGACGGCCACGTCTTCTCCGACCTGCTCGGCATCCCCGACGAGGACGTGACCGCGTACCGCACGGAACTGCAACGCATCATCGACCAGACCGGCGCGTCCTGTGTCTCGATGTACTCGCTCGACGACGCGTTCGGGGCGATGTCCTACGACGAGATGCGCGCTCGGCTCCTCGCCGGGTACGCCACGCCGCTCGCGGACATCCGCGCCGAGGTGCTGACCGACCTGGGCGCCCGGTCGCTGTTCAACGGCATGCACCGGTTCATGCTCGAGGACCAGGGTCCGCTGCACCCCGAACTCAGCCGGACCAAGCTGCGCGAGCACTGCAAGGAGTTCGCGTACCAGATGATCCGGCGCAGCCGGGCCTGGGGAGATTTGGTCGGCACGAAGTTCCCCGACTCGCTGCGGCTGTCGATCCACCCGCAGCCCCGGCACGCCGAGAAGATCGGGCTGCACCTCATCCGGACCAGGGACAGCTGGCTGACGCCGTGGCACGGCGTCGTCCTCGACGACGGCGTCAACCTGACGCTGGTCAAGCGCAGCCAGGCCGAGCGGGACCGGGCCTCGCTGGTCTGGCGCAACGGCCGGCCGAGCCACTACGTGAACCCCCACTTCCGGCAGGAGGAGATCGCCTCATGACCACGGCAGACGAGCTGCGGGTGGAGCGGACGGCGCTGGCGCCGTTCGGCACGCTGGTGACGGCGGAGCACGACGGCGCCGACCTGCGGGACATCGCGCCCGCGATGCTGGAGCGCTGGACGATCGAGTCCAAGGTGGTCGTGCTGCGCGGCTTCCCCCTGCTGAGCAGGGAGGACCTGATCGCCTACTGCGAGACCTGGGGCGAGGTGCTGACCTGGGACTTCGGCGCCGTCCTGGACCTGGTGGTCCAGGAGGACCCGAAGAACTACCTCTTCAGCCGTACGGACGTGCCGTTCCACTGGGACGGCGCGTTCGCGCGGGCCGCGCCGCGGTACTTCCTCTTCCAGTGCCTCGAGGCGCCGGTGCCCGGCGGCGGCGGCGAGACGGTGTTCTCCGACAGCACCGACGTGATCCGGCGCGCCTCGCCGGAGCTGGTGCGCGAGTGGGCGGCGACGGAGGTCAGCTACCGCACGGAGAAGCTCGGCTACTACGGCGGCGAGACCGTGTCGCCGCTGCTCACCACGCACTCGGAGACCGGCGAGACGATCATGCGGTACGGCGAGCCGCTCGACCCGGAGCGCTACCGCAACCCGGTGTGGGTGACCATCGGCGGCAGGTCGGCGGAGGAGGCCGAGCCGTTCATGGCCGACCTGCGCGAGCGGCTGCACCACCCGGACGTCTGCTACCACCACGAGTGGGTCGACGGCGACATCGTGGTCGTCGACAACCAGGCGCTGCTGCACGGTCGCAACGCCTTCCGCGGCAACTCCTCCCGGCACCTCCAGCGGATCCAGATCCTCTGACCCCGGTCAGGGGCCCCGCGGGTGCCACCGAAGGTCCTCAACCCCGAAGGAAGACACCATGACCGTCGAAGAGGCGCGCGCGGGCGCGTCCACACCGGCGCCGGCCATCGCGCGGCGCCCGATCTACCACTCCATCCGCATCCGCCGGGTCGAGTTCCTGCCCGTGATGCTGGCCATCTACGCGATCCCGTCGCTGCTGTCGGTCGACGACCTGAGCACCCTGGCCTCGGTCCACTTCGCGCTGGTGATCGTGATGGCGCTGTCCATCATGCACTTCATCGACATGACCAACGCGTACGCCGACCGCGACGTCGACGCCGTGTACAAGACGTGGCTGTCCCAGGCGGTGTACGGGCTGGGGCTGCGCAACGTGCGGTGGCAGATCGCCGCCACGGGCGTGGGTGTGCTGGCCCTCGCGACCTACTTCACCTTCCGCACCGGGCACTGGGACATCCTGCCCCTGGTCGCGTTCACCCTCTGGATCGGCGCCCAGTACTCCATCCCGCCGGTCCACCTGAAGAGCTCCGGCGTGGGGCAGATCCCCGGCCTCGCCGCCGTGCTGATCTGGCTGCCGATGCTCGTCGTCGTCCGGTCGGTGCCCGGTGAGCTGTCGTGGCCGCTGCTGGCCGTGATCATCGGCTTCGGGCTGAACCAGGTCGGCATCGTCATGGTCAACACGGCCGAGGACTGGCCGGAGGACGCGGCGTTCAACATCCGCACGTGCGTACGCGCGCTGGGGCTGACCCGCGCGATGGCCGTCGCGAGCGGGCTGATCGCGGTCGGCGGCTCCACGGTGTGCGTGTCGGTGCTCGCCATCGGCGGGTTCACCTGGGGTGCCGTGCCGATGATCGTCGCCATCGCGTTCGCGCTGGTGCACGTGTCGGGCACCTGGCGCGGCGTGCGCGGCAAGCCCCTCACGGACGCGCTGGCGTTCCTGCGGCCCCGGGCGAAGCTGGTGCCGTTGCAGGTGGCGAGCACCGGCTGGGGAACCGTGATCGCCGCCGCCTTCGCCCAGGGGAGCTGAGTCCCGGTGGGGAGGGACACCATGGCGCAGGTCGTGCTGCTCGACGAGGAGGGACGGCCGGTGGGCGCCACCGAGGGCGCGACGGTGCACCACCTGCGTACGCCGTTGCACCTGGCGTTCTCCTGTTACGTCTTCACCAGCGACGCCAAGCTGCTGCTCACCATGCGCAGCGACCGCACGCGCACCTGGCCGGGGATCTGGACGAACTCGTGCTACGGGCACCCCGTGCCGGGGGAACCGGTCCCCGCGGCGGTGACCCGCACCGTACGCGCCGAGCTCGGCCTGGCCGCGCCCGCGCCGGAGCTGGTCCTGCCCGCCTTCCGGTACCGCGCCACGATGGACAACGGCGTGGCGGAGAACGCCGTGTCCCCGGTGTTCCGAGTCGTGACCGACGACCGCCCGACCCCCGACCCGGCCGCCATCGGCGACTTCGAGTGGGTCGCCTGGGCGGACTTCGTGTACGCGGTGGGCACCGGCGACATCTCCGTGTCGCCGTGGTGTCGCCTCCAGGTCGCCGAACTCGTCACCCTCGGCGACGATCCGACGCGGTGGCCCACGGCCGACGAGTGCCTCCTGCCCGGCGGGACGCTGACGGCCACCGGCTGAGCGGCGCGCGGCGGACCGTGTCCACCGGCGGGGTGGGCGCGGTCCGCCGTCCGTTGCGGCGGGTGCTGCTGTCGGGCCCGCTCACGACCCGGCCCGGACGCTGGCCTGCACGGTGAACGTGCCGTCCTCCCGCCAGGCGCGCAGCGTGCCGCCCGCGTCCCGCAGCCGGTCGGCCAGCTCCGGCAGCCCGCTGCCGTCGAGGTCCGGCGCCCCGTCGCCGGCCCCGTCGTTGACCACCGTCAGCCGCGCCCCGGACCCCTCGCGGGCGATCTCGATCGTGCACCACCGCGCCTCGCCGTGCCGCAGCACGTGGGCGCCGGCCTCGCGCAGCACGGACACCAGCGGCCCGGTGAGCGCGGGCGGCAGGTCGCGCTCCGGCTGCGTCACGGAGCACCGCACGCCGGCGTTGCGCAGCACCCGTGCCACCGTCTGCGCCTGTTCGCGCAGGCCGACGCTGCGGTAGCCGTGCACGGCCTCGCGCATCCGGGCCGACGCGGCCGCCGCGAGCGCCCGCATCTCGGCGGTCTCCTTCCTGGTCCGCTCCCCGTCGACCATTGCCAGCCGCGACGCCAGCTCCGCCTTGAGGACGAGGGCCGACAGCTCGTTCGCGAGCAGGGCGTAGACGTCCCGGGCGCACCGCAGCCGTTCCTCGGCCGCCGCCAGGCGGGCCAGGGCGTCGTGCCCCTCCCGGGCCTGCGCCCGGAACGTCCAGAACCACAGGTGCAGCACGTTCCACGTCGCCACCGTCAGCCCGAGCACCACCGTGACGGTGACCGTGTCGCGCACGGGACCGCCGAGCCACCAGGCCGTCGCCGCGGCCACCAGCCCCGTCCCGGCCATCAGGGTCACCGCGCACCGGACCGGCAGCAGCAGCGGCGCGGCCCCGACGAGCGCGGCTCCCACGAACGCCCAGGCCCGCCCCGGGGTGTCGCCGACCGGCCCGACGAGCGGGACGGACAGCACGGCGGCCGTGACGCAGCCGGCGACCAGCCACCGGCCGGTCGTCGTCGCCCGCCACGGCATGACCGACCGGTGCAGCGCCGCGGCCAGCGCCAGGACCAGGAGCAGCGACCCCGCCGCGCCGAGCACGATCCCGCGCGGGTCGGGCTCGCGACGCAGCTCCAGGGCGGCGAGCAGTACGCAGGCTGCCACCCCGCTCGCGGCGCCCGCCAGGATGCACAGCCTCGCCCGCCGCATCCCCGGGGTGGAGAGGGCGTCAGCCGGCGCGGCGGGGGTCTCCGTCAGGCCGGTGGGCCGGATCCCGGTGACCATCAACGCCACGGCTCCCGGCGGACGTGGCGCGTGCCGGGCCCCGGCACGCCCGGCCGCGCCGACCCGGGCAGCGGCGCTCCCGGTGCCGTCGTCTGCCGGATCACGGTCGCCACGGAATGCATGGTATCGGTTACGGTCGGTTCGTGCCGACGCGGATCCGTCCCTGCCGTCGCGTCCCGGGGCCGCCACCCGCCGGGCCCGCCCGTGCGGTGGGTGGTCTCGAGGAGTTGCGCTGTCATCGGAGGGCCTCCGTCCGGTCCTGGTCGCGTGGGCGCCGGCGGGCGCCGGTCCGCCCCGCGGGTCGCCGGCCGTGCCGCAGGCGTCGCCACGCGGTCGGTCGTGCCGTCAGCATGGCGGCGAGGACGCGCCGGATCCCATCCCCGCGCGTCACGTACGACCCGGGAGAACTGCACGGGTGAACCGTGCGCCGGTGTGTCGCCGGCGGGTTCCCGGGCGGCCCGGAAATTGCGCGTTCCATCGCCCTGAAATTGTTACCGCCATCGGTCGGTAATTTGCGCTTCGAGTCGTGTCGACGGATGGCGAACATGATTGCGGCCGATGGTTCGACTCGGCTAATTTGCAGACACGAAATGCCTCTCCTCTCTGGAGGCTGCTGTGTCCTCATCCGTCGGAATTCTGGGCACCGGATCCTGGGTGCCCGCGCGAGCATTGCCGAACGAGGAAATCGCGCGTCGCGTACCGGGCGCCAGCCCGGAATGGATCGTACGCAAGACCGCCATTCGTTCGCGCCGTTTCGCGGCGGCGGAGGAGGCCACGTCGGACCTGGCCGTGCGGGCCGCGTCCCGCGCCCTGCGGGACGCGGGACTCGGCGCCGACCGCGTCGACTACCTCGTCGTGTCGACGTCGACCCCGGACCACCCGCAGCCGCCGACGGCCTGCCTCGTGCAGGACCGTCTCGGCGCGTACGGGGCCGCGTGCTTCGACGTCAACGCGGTGTGCGCGGGATTCGTGCACGCCCTGGTGCTGGCGCAGTCACTGGTGGCGGACCGGCCCGGCACCCACGCGCTCGTGGTCGGCGCCGACGTGTACTCGCGCATCCTCGACTTCGACGACCGGCGCACGGCCGTGCTGTTCGGCGACGGCGCCGGCGCGGCCGTCGTGGGGACGACGGCACCGGGGCGCGGTGTCGTCGAGTACGAGCTGGCCAGCCGGGGCGACGCCAGCGGCCTGATCGGGGTGGCGGCGGGCGGCAGCAGGCTGCCGGCGTCCGCGACGACGGTGGCGGACGGCGGCCACTTCTTCCGCATGCACGGCCGCGGCGTCACCGAGCTCGTCCTCCAGGACGTCCCGCCGTTCGTGGACAAGCTGCTGGCCAGGGCGGGCGTCGGCGCGGCGGACGTCGCGCACGTGGTGCCGCACCAGCCCAACGGCCTGCTCCTCGACGAGCTGGTACGCGCGTGCGGGCTGACCGCCGCGCACACGCACCGCACGGTGGAGGAGTACGCGAACGTCGGCAGCGCCTCGGTACCGCTCACCCTCGACCACGCCAACCGGGCCGGGCTGCTCCGCGACGGCGACCTCGTCCTCCTGCTGGCGTTCGGCGGGGGGATGTCGCTCGGGGCGTGCCTGCTGCGGTGGGGCCGGACATCCGGCCCGGACCCCGGCGGGGACCGGTGAGCCCACCGGCCGACCACCGCACCCCCGAAACCCTGCCCGCTTCCACGCCAACCCTGTCGAAACAGGACGGTTATTCATGAAGACCTTGACGAAGCTCGGCGCGTTCGCGCTCGCCCTGGTGTTGGTGCTGGGAAGCGCCTACACCGTCGGCCGCGTGGTCGGGCCGCCGCCGACCGCCGCACCCGCAGCCGCACCCGCCGCCAAGCCGGCCGCCGTGGCCGAGGAGTCCTCGTACGGCCTGACCCTCAACCACGAGAGCATGAACCTGAAGGTGATCACGGACAACGTCCGGGCGGGCACGAAGCAGACCTTCGCCTTCCAGATCCTGCAGCACGACGGCACGCCGCTGGTGAAGTACAAGCCGCAGCACGAGAAGCTGATGCACCTGATCGTGGCGCGGCGCGACCTGACGAACTTCCAGCACGTCCACCCGAACCTCGGCTCGGACGGCGTGTGGCGGGTGCCGCTGACCTTCGCGGCGGCGGGCGAGTACCGCGTCTTCGCCGACTACATGCCGCTGTGGGGCATCCACGGCGAGACGCTCGGGGCGGACGTGTCCGTGTCGGGCGACTACCGGCCGGAGGCGCTGCCCGCGCCGTCGACCACCTCGACGGTCGACGGGTACACGGTGACCCTCGGCGGTGAGCTGTCGCCCGGCAAGAGCGGCAAGCTGACGCTCAGCGTCGCGAAGGACGGCAAGCCGGTCACCGACCTGGAGCCGTACCTCGGCGCCTTCGGGCACCTGGTCGCGCTCCGCGACGGCGACATGGCGTACCTGCACGTGCACCCCGACGGCACGCCGGGCGACGGGCAGACCGCACCCGGTCCGGACGTCCTGTTCCACGCCACCGCGCCGAGCTTCGGCGACTACCGGCTGTTCCTGGACTTCCAGCACCAGGGCGTCGTGCGCACGGCGTCGTTCACCCTGCGCGTGAAGGGCCCCAACCCGCCGCCGCACGGCCTGAGCGAGGAGGCCTTCGCGGCGGCCAAGGCCCGCAACGAGGAGGCCGTGCGCAACGGCGGAGCCGCTGTCCCGGCCGACACGACCGGCGGCGGTACGGAGGGGGGCACCGAGCATGGCCACGGCTGAGAACCACCTGGAACTGCTGATCGGCGGCATGACGTGCGCCGCGTGCGCGGCGCGCATCGAGAAGCGCCTCAACGACATCGACGGGGTGGAGGCGACCGTCAACTACGCCACCGAGAAGGCGAAGGTGCTCCTCCCGCCCGGGATCACGCAGGCGCGGGTGATCGCCGCCGTCGAGGAGATCGGCTTCACCGCCCGGCCGGTGCAGCCGCGCGCGGCCAGGGCCGACAACCACCTGGAACTGCTGATCGGCGGCATGACGTGCGCGGCCTGCGCGGCGCGCATCGAGAAGCGCCTCAACGACATCGACGGGGTGGAGGCGACCGTCAACTACGCCACCGAGAAGGCGAAGGTGCTCCTCGCGCCCCAGGTCTCGCGGGAGACGGTGATCGCCGCCGTCGAGGAGATCGGCTTCACTGCCCGGCCGGTGCTGGCGCCCGCGGCACCGGCGGCGGACGTTCCGGATCCGGCGGCGGCGGAGGAGGCCGAGCACGACCGTGAGCTGCGGGCGGCCCGCCACCGCCTCTGGGTCGTCGCCGTGCTGGCGGTGCCGGTCATCGCGATGTCGATGTTCTCCCAGCTCCAGTTCGAGTACTGGCAGTGGGCCTGCCTCACGTTGAGCGCACCGGTCGTGGTGTGGGGGGCGTGGCCGTTCCACCGGGCCGCCTTCGCCAATCTCCGGCACGCCGCCGCCTCGATGGACACGCTGGTCTCGGTGGGCACGCTCGCCGCGTTCGTGTGGTCGCTGTACACGCTGTTCCTCGGCACCGCCGGCGTGCCCGGCATGCGGCACCCGTTCCGGATCACCCTGGAGCGGACGCCCGGCGAGGGCAACATGTACCTGGAGGTCGCCGCGGGCGTGACCCTGTTCATCCTCTGCGGCCGGTACTTCGAGGCCCGCGCGAAGCGCCGCTCCGGCGCCGCGCTGCGCGCGCTGCTGTCGCTGGGCGCCAAGGACGTGACGGTGCTGCGCGACGGCGCCGAGGCGATCGTGCCGATCTCGGCGCTCGCCGTCGGCGACCGGTTCCTCGTGCGGCCCGGCGAGAAGGTGGCGACCGACGGCGTCGTGGAGGAGGGCTCCTCGGCGGTCGACGCGAGCATGCTCACCGGCGAGTCCGTGCCCGTCGAGGTGGGACCGGGTGACGAGGTCGTCGGCGCGACGGTGAACGCCGGCGGGCGGCTCGTCGTGCGCGCCGCGAAGGTGGGCGGCGAGACGCAGCTCGCGCAGATGGCCAGGCTCGTCGAGGACGCGCAGACCGGCAAGGCCGCCGTCCAGCGGCTCGCGGACCAGGTGTCGGCGGTGTTCGTGCCCGGGGTGATCGCGCTGTCGCTCGCCACGCTGGGCTACTGGCTCGGCTCCGGCCAGCCGGCGGCGGCCGCGTTCACCGCTGCCGTGGCCGTACTGATCATCGCCTGCCCGTGCGCGCTGGGACTGGCGACGCCGACCGCGCTGCTGGTCGGCACCGGCCGGGGCGCCCAGCTCGGCATCCTCATCAAGGGACCGCAGGTGTTGGAGTCCACGCGGACCGTCGACACCGTCGTGCTCGACAAGACCGGCACGGTGACCACCGGCGAGATGTCCGTCGTGGAGGTCGTGCCCGTCGACGGGGAGGACGACGTCCAGTTGCTGCGGCTCGCCGGCGCACTGGAGAGCGCGTCGGAGCACCCCATCGCCCGGGCCGTCGTCGCGGGAGCCAGGGACCGGTGCGGCGAACTGCCCCCGGTCGCGGACTTCGCCAGCGAGACCGGCGTCGGCGTGCGTGGCACCGTCGACGGGCACGAGGTCGTCGTCGGCCGGGCGTCGCTGCTGGGCGCGTGGGCGACCGACCTGCCCCCGGAGCTGGTCGCCGCCAAGGCGACGGCCGACGCGGCGGGCCGTACCTCGGTCATGGTCGGCTGGGACGGCGCCCTGCGGGGGATGCTCGTCGTGTCCGACCGGGTGAAGTCCACCAGCGCGGCGGCGGTGGCGCAGTTCAAGCGGCTCGGGCTGCACCCGATCCTGCTGACCGGCGACAACGCCGCGGTGGCGGCGGCGATCGCGGCGGAGGTGGGGATCGACGACGTGGTCGCCGAGGTCCTCCCCGCCGGGAAGGTCGAGCTGGTCAAGCGGCTCCAGGCCGACGGCAAGGTCGTCGCGATGGTCGGCGACGGCGTCAACGACGCCGCCGCCCTCGCGCAGGCCGACCTGGGCATCGCGATGGGCACCGGCAGCGACGTGGCGATCGAGTCCGGCGACCTGACGGTGGTCCGCGGCGACCTGCGGGTGGTCGCGGACGCCATCCGGCTGTCGCGCCGCACCCTCGCCACGATCAAGGGCAACCTGTTCTGGGCCTTCGCGTACAACGTCGCGGCCATCCCACTCGCGGCGAGCGGGCTGCTCAATCCGATGCTGGCGGGCCTGATCATGGCCGGCAGTTCGGTGTTCGTGGTGTCGAACAGCCTGCGGCTGCGGCGGTTCAAGGCGCTTGCCGGCAACGAACTCCCGGGCCGCGCCGACACGGCCGAGGCGTCGCGCGCCCCGATGGTCACCGCCTCCTGACGCGTCGAGCGCGCACGTCCGCACGGAAAGAAACGGAGCCGCACCATGGCCGAGCCGAGCCGGCTCGCGGAGGATCCTCAGCTCCTGCTGCTGCACGCGGCCGGTCTCGGCCGGGCGAGCTGGGACGCCGTCGTCGAACGCATCCCGGGCTTCGCCCGGACCCTCGCGATCGATCTGCCCGGTCATGGCAGCGTGCCGGGGCTCGCGTACGACCGTGACGTCGTGCCGAGGCTCGCCGAGTACGTCGCGGAGCGGATCGCCGCGCTGGGGCTGCGCAGGCCGCACGTGGTCGGGCACTCGCTCGGCGGGGTGATCGCGCTCGAACTGGCGCGTCGGGTGCCCGTGGCGGCGGTGACCGCCCTGTGCAGCATCGGGTTCCGGGCGGTCTGCCACGCCTCGATGTGCGTGGTGCGGACCCACGCGATCCTGCGGATGACCGCCGCGGTGGGGCCGAGGACGCGGGGGCGGCTGCTCAACCGGGGGGTCGTCCGCAGGATGGTCATGGGCAGCGTGTCGGCCCGGCCCGCCGCCCTCCGGCCGGACGTGGCAGCTGCCGACGTGACCTCGATGATCACCAGCGACCTGTCCGCCCTGAGCCGGTACGCGGGGCTCTACTCGTTCCGCGCCGACGCCACCGACACGACGCCGGTGAACCTCGTCTGGGCCGACCAGGACCGCGTGGTCCCGTTGCGCGACGCGCTCCGGGCCCGGCAGGTGCTCCCGAGGGCGCAGCACTACGTCATCCCCGGCAGCGGTCACTTCGTCGTACGCGACGACCCGCACACCGCCGCTGCCGTCATCCACGCCTGTCACGCCCAGGTGCTGCGGGAGAGGCAGGCCGAGACTCGCAGAGGAGTTCGCGGAAATGTGAACCCACAGCGCGGTAATTGAGCAGGCAATTCGGCCCCGCACATCTGTCGGGGCGGGAACTGTTGACCGACCGGACGCGACTACTGAGGTACGCGGAGCCCGGGACCACCGCTCAGAGGAGTGCGAATGAAAATCACCCCGCAGGCTGGAAAGAAGTTCGGCGTGATCGTGGAGGGTTTCGACGCGGAAACCGCCTCGCCGGAGGACATCGTCGAGCTGAAGAAGGCCATCTACTCGAACAAGATCGTCGTGCTGAAGAACCAGGACCTGTCGCCGCGGCAGTTCCTGGCGCTCGGCCAGCGGCTGGGCCGGGTCGCGGAGTACTACGAGCCGGTCTACCACCACCCCGAGGTGAAGGAGGTGTTCGTCTCCTCCAACGTCAAGGAGGAGGACGGCCGCCAGATCGGGGTGCCGAAGACCGGCAAGTTCTGGCACTCGGACTACCAGTTCATGCCGCGTCCGTTCGACATCACCATGATCTACCCGCAGGTCGTGCCGTCGAAGAACCGGGGCACCTACTTCATCAACCTGGCGACCGCCTACGAGCAGCTCTCCGAGGAGCTGAAGCTGGCCGTCAAGGACAAGACGGCGACGCACAGCGTGCTGCGGTACTTCAAGATCCGGCCGACCGACGTCTACCGGCCGATCTCGGAGATCATCGACGAGGTCAACGCGAAGACCCCGCCGGTGACGAGCCCGCTCGCGTTCCCGCACCCGCACACGGACGAGACCCTGCTCTACCTGAGCGAGGGCTTCACGCTGTCGGTGCAGGATGCGGACGGCAACGACCGGCCGGAACTGCTGGCCGAGCTGCTCACGGCCACCGGCCAGCTCGACCGCACCTACGAGCACGAGAACATCCACCTCCAGACGTTCGAGAAGGGCGACATGCTCCTCTGGGACAACCAGAGCCTGGTCCACCGGGCGCTGCACACCGCGACGCCGGAGCCGGCCGTGTCCTACCGCGTCACCGTCTACGACGACGTGGACGCCGCCTAGTCCCGCACGGACGTTCGCTCCGCGGTGGGATCCGACGGCGTCGACCGTCGGATCCCACCGGTGTCCACATCGCACGAGGTCGAGAGGCATGACGTGGCAGGTCAGTTGACGGCGGCGAGGATCAGGGCGGACGTCGCCGAGATGCTCCACCGTCGCCCGGACGAGAGTTTCGACACGGAGGATCTGTTCGACTGCGGCCTGGACTCGGTGCGGCTGATGACGCTCATCGAGCGGTGGCGCGACGCCGGCGCCGAGGTCAGCTTCGTCGACCTGGCCGAGCGGCCGACGGTGGAGCACTGGGTGAAGCTGCTGGTGGGCGGCGATGGCTGAGCCGTTGCCGCTGGGCGCCGCCCAGGAGGGCATCTGGACCGGTCAGCAGTTCGACCCGGACAGCCCCGCCTTCAACACCGCCGAGTACGTGGAGATCCACGGCCCCGTCGACGTACGGCTGCTGGAGGCGGCCGTGCGCGGGGCGGTCGGCGAGGCCGAGGCGCTGAACGTGGTGTTCGAGGAGGACGCCGACGGGCGCCCGTGGCAACGCCCCCGCGACGACGGGTCGTGGCGGCTGCACACCATCGACACCAGCGCCGAGGCGGACCCGCTCGCCGCCGCGACGGCCTGGATGCGCGCGGACCTCGACACCCCCGTCGACCTGCGCAAGGACCCGCTGTTCCGGCAGGCGTTCCTCCGGCTCGGCCCGGACCACCTCCTGTGGTACCAGCGGGTGCACCACATCGCCCTGGACGGGTACGGGCTGTCCCTGGTCGCCCGCCGGGTCGCCGAGCTCTACACCGCCCTCGTCGAGGGGCGTGAACCCCCGCCCCGGACGTTCGGGTCGCTGGCCGCCGTGGTCGACGAGGACCGGGCCTACGCCGACTCGGACAGGTACGCCGCCGCGCGTGAGCACTGGACGACCCGGGCGCAGGGCCGGCCGGCGCCGGTGGTGCTCGCCCGCCGCACCGGGAAGCTGGCGCGGACGGTGCTGCGCGCCACCGCAGACCTCGACGCCGCCGGCATCGACGCCTTGAAGGCGGTCGCCAAGGCCACCGGAACCACGTGGAGCGAGACCGTCATCGCGGCCTTCGCGGCGTACCTGCACCGGATGACCGGCGCGGACGAGCTGACGCTCGCGCTGCCGGTCATGTCGCGGCTCGGTTCGGTGTCGCTGCGGGTGCCGTGCATGGTCACCAACGTCGTGCCGCTGTGGGTCCGCGTCGAGCCCACCGCCACGCTGGCGGGCCTCGCCGCGCAGGTCGCGGCGGAGCTGCGGGCCGGGCGCCCGCACCTGCGCTACCGCTACGAGCAACTGCGCCGCGACCTGCGGATGGTCGCCAGCGAGCGCAAGCTGTTCGGCCCGTCGGTCAACATCATGCCGTTCGACTACGGCCTGCGCTTCGCCGGGCACCGGGGCGTCGTGCACAACGTCAGCGCCGGGCTCGTCGAGGACCTGGTGGTCCACGTGTACGACCGGGCGGACGGCAGCGGGCTGCGGATCGTCCTCGACGCCAACCCGAACTGCTACGACGACGAGGAGCTCACCGGTCACCTGACCCGCTTCCTGGCCTTCCTGCGCCGCGTGACCGACGCCGCCGACACTCCGGTCGCCGACGTCGACCTGCTCCTCGACGGCGAGCGCCGGCTCCTCCTGGAGGAGTGGAACGACACGGCCCGGCCCCTGCCGACGGTGACCGTCCCCGCGCTGTTCGCGGCACAGGCCACCGCGACGCCGGACCGTACGGCGCTGGTGGCCGGCGACGCCACGCTGACCTTCGCCGAACTCGACCGCCGCGCCGACCGCCTCGCCCACCTGCTCGTCGCCCGGGGGGCCGGCCCCGACCGGCACGTGGGGCTCCTGCTGCCCCGCACCTCCGAGGCGATCGTGGCGCTTCTCGCCGTGCTCAAGGCCGGCGCCGCGTACGTGCCCGTCGACCCGGACCTGCCCGCCCGGCGGGTCGCGGCGATGCTCGCCGACAGCGCGCCCGTCGTGCTGCTCGCCACCGAGGCGCTGTGGGCCGGGCACCGGCAGTCGGAGGTCCCGGTCCTGCTCGTGGACGCCCCCGCGACCGCCGCGGAGCTGGCCGAGGCGCCCGACGCGCCCGTACCGGACACCGGCCTCGCGCCGGAGCACGCGGCCTGCCTCATCTACACGTCCGGCTCCACCGGAGTGCCGAAGGGCGTCGTGGTCGAGCACCGTGGCCTGGTCAACCTCTTCCACCACCACCGCGACACGATGATCCGGCCGGCCGCCGCCGGCCGGGTGTGCCGGGCCGCGCTGTCCGCGTCGCTGTCGTTCGACACGTCGTGGGAAGGCCTGCTGTGGCTGCTCGACGGCCACGAGCTGCACTTCGTCGACGACGACCGGCGTCGGGACCCCGCCGCGATGCTCGACTACGTCGACCGGCACGGGATCGACTTCATGGACATCACCCCCACGTACGCCGAGGAGCTGGTGGCGAACGGGTTCCTCGACGCCGGCCGGCACCGGCCCGCCGTGCTCGCGCTCGGCGGCGAGGCCACCGGCCCCGCGCTCTGGACGGCCCTGCGCGACGCCGGCACGACCGTCTACAACCTGTACGGCCCCACCGAGTGCACGGTCGACACCCTCTGGTGCCGGCTCTCCGAGAGCGCCGAGCCGATCGTGGGCAGGCCGCTGACCAACACCAGGGCGTACGTGCTGGACCCGGCGCGTGGGCTCGTCCCGCCCGGCACGGTGGGCGAGCTGTACTTCGCCGGGGCGCCGGTCGCCCGCGGCTACCACGACCGTCCGGAGCAGACCGCGGAGCGGTTCGTGACGGATCCCTTCGGGCCCCCGGGCAGCCGGATGTACCGCACCGGCGACCTCGCCCGCTGGCGGCGCGACGGCACCCTGGAGTTCCTCGGCCGCGCGGACGACCAGGTCAAGATCCGTGGCTTCCGCATCGAACCCGGGGAGATCGAGGCGGTCCTGCTGGCCCACCCCGCGGTCGCCCAGGCAGCGGTGGTGCCCCGCGAGGACGCGCCCGGTCAGGTGCGGCTCGTCGGCTACGTCGTGCCGGTGGGCGACGCCGCGCCGGAGCCCGCCGCGCTGCGGCAGTTCGTGGCGGAGCGGCTGCCCGACTACATGGTGCCGCCCGCGTTCGTCGCGCTGGCGGCGATCCCGCGTACCACGAACGGCAAGCTCGACCGCGCGGCGCTGCCCGCGCCGGACCTGACCGCGACGGTCGGCGGCCGCGCGCCCCGCGACCACCGCGAGGCGATCCTGTGCGGTCTCTTCGCCGACCTGCTCGGCCTGCCGGAGGTCGGCATCGACGACGACTTCTTCTCGCTCGGCGGGCACTCCCTGCTCGTCGCCCGGCTGATGGGCCGGGTACGCGCCGAGTTCGGCGTGGAGATCAGCATCCGGACGGTGTTCGAGGCGCCGACCGTCGCGAAGCTCGCGCCGGCGCTCGCCACGGACACCGGCGGCGGCTCGACGGAGGTGCTGCTTCCGCTGCGGACGCGGGGGAGCGGGCCGCCGCTGTTCTGCGTCGCGCCGGCGACCGGGCTGGCGTGGTCGTACGCCGCGCTGCTGGCGAGCCTGCCCGACCGCCCGGTGTACGGACTCCAGTCGGTCACCGCCGCCGGGTGCGCGAGCGTCGCCGATTTGGCCGCCGACCATGTGCGCCGCATCCGTGAGATCCAGCCCGCCGGGCCGTACCACCTGCTCGGCGCCTCGTTCGGCGGCCTGGTGGCCCACGAGATGGCCACGCAGCTCGCGGAGGCCGGCGAGGCGGTGGCCCTGCTCGCGCTGCTCGACTCGTATCCGGTGCCGGCCGCCTGGCGGGAGCTGCCGCCGCCCGCCGAGCACGACGCCGCCGCCGCGGTGCTCGGCCAGGCCGTGCTCGGCGGCCTCGACGAGGCGCAGCGTCGCCTCGCGTACGACGCCTTCGCGCGCAACTCGCGGCTCGCCGCCGGCTGGACGCCCCGGCGCCTCGGTGGCGACGTGCTGGTCGTCGAGGCGACCGAGGGCAAGACACCGGACTGGCCCGGCCCGCGGAGCTGGGAGCCACACGTCGACGGGCGCATCGACGTGCACCGGCTGGACTGCACCCACGACGGCATGCTCGCCGCCGGTCCCCTGGCGCGGGTCGGCGCCGTACTCGCACCTGTCGGCGACCTTCGGAGGGCAACATGAGCGAACGGCGTGAGTGGCTCGGACTCGGCGCGGTTCTCGCCGCGACGTTCATGACCCAGGTGGACGGCTTCGTCGTCAACGTGGCCAGCCCGTCCATCCAGCGCGACCTCGACGCGGGCTTCGACCAGATCCAGTTCGTCGGCGCCGCGTACGTGATCGCCTTCGGGGCCCTGATGGTCACCGGCGCGCGGCTCGGCGACCGGCTGGGCCACCGCACGGTGTTCCTCTGGGGCGTCGCCGGCTTCACGGTGACCTCGTTGCTGTGCGGCATCGCGCCGGACGCCGACCTGCTCATCGTGGCCCGCTTCCTCCAGGGCGCCACGGCGGCGTTCATGGCACCCCAGGTGCTCGCGATCATCCGGGCCACGATGCAGGACCCGGACCGGCTGGCGAGGGCCATCAGCGTCTACGGCGTGGTCATCGGCCTGGGCGTGATCAGCGGCATCGCGGGCGGCGGGCTCATCGTCGAGGCCGACCTCTTCGGCCTCGGCTGGCGGCCGGCGCTGCTCGTCAACGTGCCCGTCGGGATCGCGATCCTGGCGCTGGGCGGGATCCTGCCGCGTACCGTGCCGAAGGCGCCGCACCGCCTCGACCTCGCGGGCGCTGCGCTCACCATCGTGGCGGCGCCGGCCCTGCTCGTGCCCCTGGTCTTCGGGACGGACGGCTCGCCGTGGCTGTGGCTCGGCGTGCCGCTCGCCCTCGTCCTGGCCGTCGTGCTGGTGCGCCAGCAGCGGCGTCTGCACCGCGAGGGCGGCGAGCCGCTGTTCCCGTCGCGGGTCGTCACCGCCCCCGGGATGCGGCTGTCCCTGCTGACGGTGCTGGCGCTGTTCGCCACGAACTCGGGGCTCTTCCTCGTGTTCACGTACTACCTGCAGACGGGGCTGCGCTTCACGCCGCTCACGGCGGCGCTGATGTTCGTACCGCTCGGGATCGGCTTCTCGCTGGGCTCCGCGGCGAGCCGCCGGGTGGCACGCCTGGTCTCGGCGCCGACCCCGGCCGTGGGCTGCGGCCTGCTCGCCGCCGTCCTGCTGGCCAGCGCGGCCGTCGTCCAGGCGCCCGAGTCCGCGCAGGCGCCCATGCTCGTCGCGGTGGTCACGCTGGCCGGCTTCGGGCAGGGCCTGGTCGTCTCACCCCTGGTGGCCGGGATCCTCGGCCGGGTCAGGCCCGCCGAGGCGGGCGCGGCGTCGGGCATGGCGACCACCGTGACGCAGTTCGGCCTGGCGCTCGGGGTCGCGGTCGCGGGGGTCTGCTACCGCACCGTGCTCGGCGCGACGCCCGGCGACCCCGACGTGCCCTTCGCCGACCACGCGACGGCCTTCGCGGTCACCGCGCTCCTGCTCGCGGCCTCCGCGATCTGCGCCGGCCTGGTCAGTGTCCGTCTGCACCACCTGCCCAAACCCGCGGCCGCGGCAGCGGAACCGGAAGGGGCGGCGGCGCCGTCGCCCGTCGCCACGTCAACTGCTCGGAGGACCGGATGAAACTCAAGCGACTCCCCTTCGCGGCGGCCGTCGCCGCCCTGCTTCTCACGACGGCCTGCTCGACGGCCAAGAGCGAGGCCGGCCAGTCGGACGACCCGCCGAAGGCGGGCTACCCGGTGACGATCACCAACTGCGGCAAGTCGTACACCTACCAGCAGGCGCCGAGCCGGGTGGTCGTGATGAACGGCGGGTCGGTGGCGGAGGTCTCCGCGCTGCTGGAACTCGGCGTCGCCGACCGGATCGTCGCCAACGCGCAGTCCTACGGCGCCTCCGAGGTCGACGGCCGGGTCGACGCGATCAAGAAGCTGCCGACGGGCAACATCAAGCTCAACGACATGTCGGACATCCCGCGCGAGGCCATGATCGGGCTGAGGCCCGACTTCGTGATCTCCACGTACGACGGCGGCTTCCGCGCCGAGGCGGGCTTCGCCACCCGTGACGACCTCGCGGCCGTCGGGGCCAACACGTACGCCCCGAAGAGCTCGTGCGGCGAGGTCGGCACCGTCTCCGGCACGCCGACCGTCGAGGACAGCTACGCGCTGCTGCGCGACCTCGGGGCCATCTTCGGGGTGTCCGAGCGCGCCGAGAAGATCATCGCCGAATCGAAGGCGCGCATCGCCGAGGTCGGGACGAAGACCGCGAGCCTGCCGAAGCAGAAGGTCATGCTGATCATCCCCGGCATGGCGATGGGCGGGGAGTTCAGCTCGGTCGGCGGCAACGGGATCTGGAACGACATCATGGCCAAGTCGGGTGCGGTGAACGCCTTCGAGGGCGCCACCGACCAGATGTTCGCCAACCTCTCCCGCGAGCAGGTCGCCAAGGCCGACGTGGACGTCCTGCTCGTCGTGAACTACATGTCGAAGGATCCGGACGCGGACGCGAAGAAGCTGCTCGCCCAGTTCCCGCAGTGGGACGCGGCGAAGAACAACCGCTACGTCGTGTTGTCCGACTCGATCTACCTCGGTCCCAGCAACCACCTCGCGGTCGCCAAGATCGCGCAGGCCGCGCACCCCGAGGCGTTCTGAGCGCCATGACCACCTTGTCGCGTTCCACGAACAGCCGGGTCTCGGCCGCGCCGAAGCGCCACACCACCCGGCCGGCCCCCCTGCACGGCGCGCCCCTGCCGCTGTGCCTGCTCGTGCTCGGCGTACTGCTGGTCGTCCTGATCCTCGTCGCGGCGGCCGTCGGCTCGGTGCCGGTCTCCATCGGCGACACCGGCCGGATCGTCTGGGCGCACCTGACCGGGGCGACCCCCGCCGTGGACCCGGCCCACGACCAGATCGTCTGGACCTTCCGGATCCCACGGGTGCTGCTGGCCGCGCTGTGCGGCGCCGGGCTCGCGGTCGCGGGCGTCGTGTTGCAGGCCCTCGTGGCCAACCCGCTCGCCGACCCCTTCATCCTCGGGGTGTCGGCGGGCGGCTCGGTCGGCGCCGTCACCGTGATGGCGCTGGGTGCCGGCGCGGCCGGCGGGCTCGGGGTGTCGGGCGCGGCGTTCGTCGGCGCGATGCTGGCGGTGGCGCTGGTCTTCACCCTCGGGCAGCAGCACGGCCGGCTCAATCCGGTCCGGCTCGTGCTCGCGGGCGTCGCGATCAGCTACGTGTTCACCTCGATCACGAGCCTGCTCCAGTTGCAGACGACGCCCAACAACATGCGTCAGATCATGTTCTGGCTGCTCGGCAGCGTCGCGGGAGCCCGCTGGGAGCAGCTCCAGGTCGCGGGCGTGGTCGTCCTCGCGGTGACCGTGCTGCTGACCCTGTACGCCCGGCAGTTCAACGCGCTCGTCACCGGCGACGAGTCGGCGACCGCCCTCGGGATCGACGTCAAGCGGCTGCGGATCGTGTCGATCGTCCTGACGTCGCTGCTCGCGGGCGTGCTCATCGCCGTGGCCGGCGGCATCGGCTTCGTCGGGCTGATGGTGCCCCACCTGGTGCGGCTCGCGTTCGGCGTGGACCACCGCCGGGTGCTGCCCCTCGCGGCCCTCGTCGGCGCGGTCTACCTCGTGATCGTCGACCTGCTGTGCCGGACGGTCGATCCGCCGAACGAGTTGCCCCTCAACATCCTGACCGCCCTCTTCGGCGCACCGTTCTTCATCTGGCTGATGCGCCGGGATAGGAGCCTGTCCCACTCTTGACTTCCTACCCACGTCTAGAGGCGGGGGATTTCAGCGGTCGCCCGCTGGGTTTCCTGCTTCACCGACGGCCGCCCCGTCCGGACGTTCGTCCGTTGGGGTCTTACACCGCCTCCACAGGCAATCACGGAGAGCCCCTCCGCGAGGATGTTGCGGGCCGCGTTGACGTCGCGGTCGTGGGTCTGCCCGCATCGGCAGGTCCACGACCGCATGTTCAGCGGCATCCGCTGCGCGAGCGCACCGCACGCCGAGCACAGTTTGGACGACGGGAACCAGCGGTCCACGACAACGAGGTTGCGGTCGTGCCAGTCGGCCTTGTATTCGAGCAGGGTGCGGAACTGCCGCCAGGCCGCGTCGCTGATGGCGCGAGCCAGGCTGTGGTTTGTGACCATGTTGCGCACGGTCAGGTCCTCGACGACGATCGTTTGGTTCTCACGAACGAGTCGAGTGGTCAACTTGTGCAGATGGTCCCGCCTGCGGTCGGTGATCCGGGCGTGCACGCGGGCGACCTTGAGTCGGGCCTTGGCCCGGTTCGCGGAGCCCTTCTCCTTCTTGGACAGGTTCCGTTGGGCGCGGGCGAGCGCGGCCCGGTCGCGGCGTTCGTGCTTCGGGTTGACGACTTTCTCGCCGGTGGACAGCGTGAGCAGGCTGTCCAGGCCGGCATCGACCCCGACGGCCGGGCTCGGCGCCGGAGCCTGCTCGATGATCCGGTCGTCGCACAGCAGCGACACGAACCAGCGACCGGCCGCGTCCTGCGACACGGTCACCGTGGACGGCGCCGCGCCCTCGGGAAGCGGCCGGGACCACACGATATCCAGCGGCTCGGCCATCTTCGCCAGCGTCAACTGGCCGTCGCGGTAGCGGAACCCGCTGGTGGTGTACTCCAACGACCGGCGCGACTTCTTCTTACTCTTGAAGCTCGGGTACCGGGCGCGCTTGGCGAAGAAGTTCGTGAACGCGACTTGCAGGTGCCGCAGGGTCTGCTGCAACGGCACGGACGACACCTCGTTGAGGAACGCCAGGTCGTCGGTTTTCTTCCACGCGGTCAACATCGCCGACGTGGTGTTGTAGTTGACCCGTTCCTGGCGCAGCGTCCACGCCTCGGTGCGTGCCTGCAATGCCATGTTGTAGACCAGCCGGACACAGCCGAACGTGCGGGCAAGCTCGCAAGCCTGCTCGGAGCTCGGGTAGAAGCGGTACTTGAATGCCCGCTTCACAGCCCTGGCCATGGCTCACAGCCTAGCAAGATAGCCAGTAAGCCTTGCGTTGACATGCGGGTGGACGCCCATCCTCCTTGGCCGCGGATCGGCCTTTCCTGTCCTGCTCCGCAGGAGTTCCGTTTCCTCCCCACGGCTGAAGCCGGGGGTTTCCACGGAGGTTTTCGATGAAGCTTCAGGTGCAGCAGGTGTGCGTCTCCATCGGTGGTACGCCGATCCTCCGCGACGTCAGCATGGAGGTGGCGCCCGGCGAGGTCGTCGGCCTGATCGGCCCCAACGGCAGCGGCAAGTCCACGCTCCTGCGGACCATCTACCGGTCGGTCCGGCCCGCCGGCGGGCAGGTGCTGCTCGGCGACGAGGACGTCTGGTCGCTGTCGGCGCGGGCGGCCGCGCGGCGGACCGCCGCCGTGTTGCAGAACAGCCCCACCCCGCCGGGCCTGACCGTGCGCGAGGTCGCCGCGCTGGGCCGGACCCCGCACAAGGGGGTGTTCGACCGCGAGACGGCCGACGACAACGACATCGTCGTCGACGCGCTGGAGCGTACCGGCATGCTGGGGCACGCGGAGCGGATCTACGGCTCGCTGTCCGGCGGTGAGCGGCAGCGGGTGCTGCTCGCCCGGGCGCTGGCCCAGCAGCCGCAGCTCCTGGTGCTCGACGAGCCGACCAACCACCTGGACATCCGGGCCCGGTTCGAGCTGTTGGAACTGGTGCACACGCTGGCCGTCACCACGCTGGCGGTGCTGCACGATCTGGACCTCGCGGTGCGCAGCTGCGACCGCCTCGTCGTGCTGGACCGCGGGGAGGTGGTCGCGTCGGGGCCGGTGCTGGAGGCGCTCACGCCCCAGGTGCTGTCCGGGGTCTTCGGGGTCACTGCCGAGACGGAACGTCACGACGACGGGGTCGTCCGCGTCACGTACGGCGCCCGGCCGCTGGCCAGGACGGGCTGAGCCGGGTGCGGCGGACGTGCCCGCCGCCCGGCCGGACCCGGCCGGGCGGCGTCCCGTCGGGCGGGCGGCGCGCCCCGGGCGGGCGGCCGTCGTCGGGCGCGCGCCCGTGCGCCGCGCGGTCCCCGGGACGCCCGGCACGCTGCCCGAACGGTTCCATCGAATTCTGGTTCCCGGCGATGAGGCCGACTGGACTGCCACTGGAATCCGTTCTTCTCCGCATCCCGCACGGCTACCGTGAATTCATGTCGGAGCCACTGGAAGAAAGCGCGGTCACGGCTCTGGCCCTGGCCGTCGGGCGCGGCGACCGTTCCGCGGCGGATCCTCTCGTCCGCAACACGCAGCGTGATGTCTGGCGATTCCTGGTCTATCTGGTGGGGCACGCCGACGCCGAGGACCTGACGCAGGAGACGTTCGTCCGCGCGCTGGGCAGCGCGCACCTGTTCACCGGGCGCCACCACGCACGGTCCTGGCTGCTGGCCATCGCGCGGCACGTGGCCGCCGACCACTTCCGCGCCGCCGCGAGCCGGCCCCGGGTCGTGTCCGACCAGGACTGGCAGGCCACCGCGGAGCGTTCCGCGGCCCACCAGCTGCCCGGCCCGGACGACACGGTCGCGCTCAACCTCGCGGTACGCACGCTGCCCGCGGCCCGCCGTGACGCGTTCGTGCTCACCCAGGTCGTCGGCCTCGGCTACGCGGAGGCGGCCGCACTGTGCGGCTGCCCCGTCGGCACGATCCGCTCCCGCGTCGCGCGGGCCCGCCGCGACCTCGTGTCGGTCCTGGCACCGGCCCCTCAGCGGCGTCCGGCGCTGCCCCGGTAGGCCCTCGCCGCCGCGCGGCGGCCAACGCGTCAAATGTCCCTACTAGAGGATATGACGTGACGGTGGCAAATGTTCCCTAGCATCGATTAGGACCCTTTCGCGCTACGGCGGCCAGGGATGGACGGCTTGACGGCCGTCATTTTTTTGTGGAAAGGTCGACCCTCAAGGGGGAAGGTGTCCGTAAGGGCACATCGCAATTCGGGGCCGGGAATCCGTCAAAAACGTTTGCGTTGCGTAACAACTCTGTGGGGTGCGACGCCTGTCGGCGTTCGATCGGCCGCACCGGGTTGTTGCGCGGGGTCGACGAGGCATTCCCGCCCTCGGGTCGATCACTGGGGAGCGTGTCGTGGTTGTTGGATCGACGCCCGTCACCGGGCATCGCGGCTGGCGGGGGGCCGGCCACACCGGGTACGGGGCCAGTTGGCCTCTGGGCGTACGCCGGCTGCGCTAGAGCAAACGAGAGCGCTGCTGCCGTGAACCTCTCCGTCACACCAGGGCGCTCATCATCGCGAGGGGCCGCGCCGCTACCGGCGCCCCGTCTCGCGATGGGCGTCGTCACCGCCGTCTTCGCAAGCATCAGTCTCATCGGTTTTCTCCACGTCATGTTCCTGCCGGTCGGTCCGGTGGCCATCGCGCTGTCGTTCACGTGCATCGCCGTCCTGATGGCGATGCAGTTGCTGTGGTACGGCCGCGACCACGGACGCCTGCGCACGCCGCTGGGCTACGGCGTCCTCGCCACCCAGGCCGCGCTGGTCTACCTGCCGATCCTGACCTTCGGGCAGGCGTGGGTCGGCATGCCGGGCTTCCTGGCCGGCAGCGTGCTGCTCGTGCTGCGGGCGGTCACGGCGTGGGTGACCTTCGTCCTCATCGTCGCCTCGATGGCCGTCGCACAGTGGATCTTCACCCGCGCGCCGATCGACATGCTCTACACCGCGATCTCCACCGTCACGACGGGGCTCGTCGTGTACGGGTTGTCCCGGCTGACCGCCCTCGTCGTCGAGGTGCAGGAGAGCCGTGCGGAGATCGCGCGCATGGCGGTGCTGCGGGAGCGGCTGCGGTTCGCCCGCGACCTGCACGACCTGCTCGGCTACAGCCTGTCCGCCATCTCGCTCAAGATCGAGCTGGTGCACCGGCTGATGGAGAAGTCACCACAGGAGGCGAGCGACCAGCTGCTGGAGATCCTGGAGATATCGCGGGTCGCGCTCTCCGACGCGCGGACCGTCGCCAGTGGCTACCGCGAACTGTCGCTGGAGGAGGAGTGCCGGTCCGCCGTGTCCGTGCTGTCCGCCGCGGACATCCAGGTGCGGCTGGACAGCGACCACCTGGACCTGCCGGTCCAGGTGAGCACGGTGCTCGCCACCGTGCTGCGGGAGGGGGTGACCAACATCCTGCGGCACAGCAAGGCCAAGCGCTGCGACATCACCATCCGGCAGACGCAGGACGACGCCTGGATCGAGATCGTGAACGACGACCTGGCCGTCGGGCCGCCCAGGGACCCGGGCAGCGGCCGGAACGGGCTGCGCAACCTGTGCGTACGCGCCGAGGAGATCGGCGGCTCGCTGACGGTCGACCAGCAGCCGGACCAGTTCCGGCTCTGCGCCCGGGTGCCCCTGCGGCTGGAGCGCCACGGGGCGTCCCGGTCACAACCAGCCGGCCTCCCGGGCGACCCGGATGGCGTCGACGCGGTTGCGCGCGGAGAGCTTGTTGACGATCGTGGTCAGGTAGTTGCGGACGGTGCCGACTGACAGGAACATCTGCGCCGCGATGTCGACGGCCTGGAGTCCCTCCGCCGTGAGGCGGAGGACTTCGGTCTCGCGCGCCGTGAGGGGGCACTCGGCGCTGTCCCAGGCGGACATCGCGAGCTGGCTGTCGACGACCCGGCGGCCCGCGGCGACGCTGCGGATGGCGTCCACCAGCTGCTCGGTCGGGGCGTCCTTCAGCAGGAAGCCGGTCGCCTTCGCGGACAACGCCCGGCGCAGGGTGCCCGGTCGGCCGAGCGCGGTCAGGACCAGGGTGCGGATCTCCGGCAGGTGGGCCTGGATGTCGGCGATGGCGGAGAGCCCGTCCTTGCCCGGCAGGTCGATGTCGATCACGGCGACGTCGGGCCGGAACCGCCGCGCCATGGGGAGGATCTCGGTGCCCGAGGCGACCGCGGCGACGACCTCGATGTCCGGCTCCAGGTTGAGCAACGCGACCAGCGCATCGCGGACCATGTGCATGTCCTCGGCCAACAACACCTTGATCAACTTGGCATCCCCTGTCGGGCCGGCGCAATTAACCCCGTTCTATCACGCGCCCGCCCGCATCATGAATGCTGTTTTCGCGCCCGCCTGCGAAGGGTCGCCGCGCCATTTGTCGACGGTCGGTCGACCCATTCACATTCCGTGCACGCCCAGGTACTCGTCGTTACAGGACATGTCGTTTTCGGGTAGTCCGATGGCGAATTCGCCCACCCCGATTTCCGCCGGCCAGTCGAGCCCGAACGCCGACGCGGAGACCCTGGCGTCGCCCATGGTCAGGGCGCACGTGGCGAGCCCGAGCATCGTGGCGACGAGGCAGAGCGTCTGCTGGAGCATGCCGACGTGCTTCAGGGTGGTGGCGTAGGAGATGCTGTCGTACACCCAGGAGAGCCTGCCCACCCGCGCGGTCATGGTGATCAGCACCGGCGGGGGCCGGCGGTCCCCGACGGACACCCGGGCGTTGTCGAGCATCTCGTCGATGTCCGCCGGACTGGCGTTGACGAGGGTCAGCGCGTGCTCGACCGGGCTGTAGTGGTAGATCCCGCGCCGCAGGTCCGGGCAGCGGTCCACCGTCAGGTACAACTCCAGCTCGTACAGCGAACCCGCGCTGGGATACGGCCGTCGCGTCACCGTGTACCGCACGTTGTCGGGAGCCGTGGCCACCGTCTGCATCCGGACCCGCGCCGCGTGGAACAGCAGTTCCCCGAGTTCGCGGGTCGACGGCGCCGCCTCGGCGAACGTGCGGGTCGACCGGCGCCGGTCGACGGCCTCGGTCAGCGTCATCCCGTGCGGCACCGAGACGGGCGGCCGGTACATCGGGATCCGCGGCCCGGCGGGCGCCGGCTTGACGGCGGCCGGGGGCGGCAGGGTCGCGACGTGACGGAACGTCGCGCCGGCGGGGTCGTCGTGCGTGCCGAGCCTGCTGCGCGAGTGGAACAGCAGGTCGTACGGCGACCACATGGCCAGCGTGGGGTCGGAGTCCTCGTGGAACCGCGACGTGCCGGCCGCACCGACGACGACCATGCCCGCGCCGACCAGGTAGGCGACGACGTCGGCCACCCCGGGCAGCGCCAGGCCGACCCGCCGCGCCACCTCGACGACGGTGGTCGCGCGGGGGAGCGCGCCGAGCACCAGCGACACCTGCGGCCTGTGCAGCACCACCCGGTGGTGCGACAACGGGGACTCGAGCACCAGTTCGCCGTCCCGCTGGTGGGCGAACGCGAAACGGGACAGCCTGACGGGCTGGTCCTCGGCCACCTCCGGCAGCTCGAAGACCCCCAGCGGGGACACCGGCTGGACGGACAGCAGTGGCACCGGCGAGTCCCGCGAGCCGAGCGAGCGGACTATCCGGCCGGGCAGCCGGTCGAGGACCGACCGGAGGGCGCGCCCGTCCAGCCCGGCGACGTTGCCGAGCGCGACCGGTCCGTAGGTCATGCGGTGCAGGACCTCCTCGACGGCGGGCGCGGGGCGGCCCACCGGGACGTCGCCCCAGCGGGTGAGGATGGTCAGACTGCCGTCCTCAGCCGTCTCGATGGTCACGTCGTCCCGGAAGGACCACAGCGACAGGCTCGGTCCGGGGCGGGACGTGTCGGCGTCGGATGGCAACCTGGCTCCTCGACGGGCGTGGCTGGGGCCACGTGCACCCCGCTCTACACGAAAAGTGGTATCGGGTTGAGGTTCTCGTACTCCGTGGGGCGGTCGAGCCTGCCGAGCTGCACCGGGACGTCGAACAGTCTGCCCGGCGCGAACCTCGCCCAGAAGCCGCGCATCCCCGGCACGATGGCCTTCACCACGGGGAGCCCGACGTCCGGGCGGGTCTGGTCGAGCACGAGCACGTCGAGTCCCAGCGCCTCCAACCTGTGCTGCACCGAGCGGACGTCGGCCAGCAGGTCGTCCGTCGGGGTGTGGCGGTAGTCGGCGAGCCGGCGCGCCGGCACCGCCGGATCGGGCCGCAGGTAGGCGTCCCCGGCCCAGGTGGCGGTGCGCCACCACCGTACGGCGTCCGGATCGGACCAGCCGTACCCGCCGTCGTCGTCGCCGCCGACCTCCGCCACGGTCGGCATCAACTGGTTCATCTCGGTGAGCGCGCGGACCAGCGCCGCCCGCGGGTCGGGGTGGGTGCCGAAGCCGAACATGATGTCCTCGCACCGCTTGTCGGTGCGCCGGGACAGCGCGGCCATGGTGGGGATCCCGACGTCCGACGACACGTCCAGCACCCACACCTCGCGGTGCAGGCCCGCGTAGACCTCGCGCAGCTCGTCGATCCAGCGGTCGCGGAAGCTGTCCAGGTCGACGGCGGGGGCCTGGGTGCGGTTGTACCACCAGAGGGCCACGGCGTCGCGTTCCACCACCTCCAGCAGGCCCTGGAGCAGCGCGTCCTCCAGGCTGCTGCCGGCGGCGTTGCCGTTGGAGTCCGCGCACAGCGACATGCCGCCGTGCTGCTCCGGCACGTTGAAGTAGAGCATCGAGGTGGGCAGCAGGCGGTGCCGCTGCTCGGTGAGCGACCACACCGGGGTCCAGCTCGTCACGGCCGCGTCGTCGAACGGCGCGCACACGTACTGGAACGGCGAGCAGGTGGCGTTCCAGCGGTCGCGGTCGGCGTACTGCCGCTCGTCGAACAGCAGGCAGTCGTCGGGGTGGACGGCGCTGTCGGCCAGCTCGGTGTAGCTGCCGGTGACCCGGGCCTCGTCACCGTGGAAGTACGCGCTGTGTCGCTCGATGGCCTCGCACAGCGCGCTCACCTCGGCGTGCACGGGGGTCACGCCCTTGCCGCCGTTCTCGGCCCGCAGCGCGAAACGCATCTGCTCGGCGTTCCGGCGGGTGGTCATCGCGAGATTCGGGCCGGAGCGGAACGAGTTGAAGAAGGCCGGGCCCCGCCCGTCGCGGGTGATCTCCTTGACCACGCCGCTGACCGGGCTCACCAGGTGCCCGTAGTCGCGCAGCACCCGCTCCGGCGGCAGGGCGCGGTGGCTGCCGCCGCTGCGGGACGCCTTCGGCCGGCTGCGCAGCGGCACGGGGCGGAACGCCCGCTCCCGCTCGATGCCGGGGTCGCCGCACTCGGGGCACTGCGGCCGGGCGCGCACCTCGTGGTGGGCGCCGCGCAGCGTGACGCTGTCCAACGTCCACACCGCGCGCTGCCCGTCGTGCCGGAGCCCGGCCGTCCACTTCGCGGCCTCCAACGCCACCAGGTGCAGGGCGGCGGCGCCGAGCGGGGGCAGCGACACCGGCGGGGTGCCGATCGCCGTGCCGGAGCCGACGACGGCGCGCAGGCGCGTCTCGGCCTGGCGGTGGCCGCGCAGCCGGTGCCCCAGGCAGTGCCAGCACCCGGTCGCGGCGGCGGGGTCGAACACGGGCCCCACCCACACCTGTGCGCCGCCCGGCTTCGCGAGGAGCCAGGGCCGGCCTGCCGCGCGATGCGCGGCGTCGACGGCGGCCAACCCCTCGTCGAGGTAGTCCTCACAGAGCACAATCGATAAGTCGGCGGGCGGGGCCGAAAAGTTCCCGGACACCGGCGTCACCGTCAACCCGGCCGCGCGCAGCGCGTCCGTCGCCGCCGCGGCATCCTCCGCACGGCCGCCGACGCGGACGAGGTCGACCCGGGCGGCGGCCGTGGCCCGTACGGCGGCGGTGGGGTCCAGACCCGCCGACTCCCAGTACGCGAGCGCGGGCTCGTCGGCCTCCGCCTCCCGCGCCGGTCGCAGCGTCACCAGGCCGGCGTCGACGAGCCGCCGGACCACCGTGCCGATCTCGGCGGGCGACATCCCGGCCGGACTGTCCCGGACGAGTTCCGTCAGGTCACGGGTGCCGTCGAGCAGCGGGGCCAGGGCCTCGACGTGTGCCCCGCTGACCGAGGTCGCTCCGCGCTCGGAGAGCAGGTAGACCGCGTCACCGCGTACCACGTGGGCCCGCAGGTGCCGCTTGAACCCGACGCGCAGCTGTGCATTCCCACCCGACATGGCTGCTCCCTGCTCGACCAGTGCCGCTCCAGCGACACTCCAGCGTGCCTCCAGCCCAGCCTTGCGGCAGCGCAGGCTGCGGGCAAGTGCCGCGCTCACATGCTGCTCCCTCGTTTGGTCATGCCCGTCCATGACGCGGTCACTATCGGCTCGACCTTCGCTTGGAATAGCGTGGAAGCCTGTCCTGACTCCCCCTGGTCGGAATCGTCGCTCCCGTCACGGAACCAGTACGCCGACACGATCGTCGGCGGTGGAAAGTGCGGTGGATCCGACTGATAGCGAGGTCGGCGAAATGATTACCAAGTTTGCGGAACTGGGATCGATGTCGCACGAGGAGAAACTGACGCTCCTCGCCGCGTTGCTGGAGTCGGCGGCCGAACCCGCGACGGAAGTCCGGCGCCCCGAGCCGCCGCCGGTCGTGCCGCCGCGGCACCCGGCGGGGAACCCGCTCGCCGGACTGCGGTTCGAACTGCTCGGCCCGCTCGTCATCCGGCACGACGGGGTCGACATCGCACCGAGTGCACCGAAGCTGCGGCTGGTCCTGTCCGCGTTGCTGTTCAACGTGAACCAGCCGGTCGGCGCGTCGGTGCTCGTCCGGGAGCTGTGGAGCACGGGGGCGCCCCGCACCGCCCACGCCACCCTCCAGACGTACATGTTCAAGGTGCGCAAGCTCTTCCGCGGCGTGCTCGGCGGCTCCGTCGAGGACATCGCACGCGACGTCCTGCTCACCTGCTCCGGTGGCTATACGCTGCGGGCGGACCCGAAGCAGCTCGACATCGTCGAGTTCGACGAGCTGGTCACGGCGGGCACCGCGGCGATGCACGCGGGCGACTACGAACAGGCGGGCGCGCACCTGCGCCGGTCGCTGGCGCTCTGGCGCGGCAACGTCGTGCACCAGGGCCAGTGGGGCCCGCAGTTGCGCGCCCAGGCCGCGCGGCTCGAGGAGCGGCGGTTCTACGCGTACACCACCAGGATCGACGCCGACCTCTGCCTGGGCCGGCACCGGGAGGCGACCTCCGAGCTCGCGTCGCTGGTCGTGGAGCACCCGCTGCACGAGTCGGCGCACACGATGCTGATGCTCGCGCTGCACCGGTCGGGCCGCACGCCGGCGGCGCTGGAGGTCTACCTGCGGTTCCGGCGGCGGATGATGAACGAACTCGGCATCGAGCCCTCGGAGCGGATCCAGGCGCTGCACCTGGCGCTGCTGTCGACCGACCCGCTGCTGGCGGACCTGTCGCTCACCTCCGACATGCTGCTGGACCGGCTCGTCGGCCGGGTCCGCCACGGGCGTCGGCTGAGTTCTTCCGCTGTTACCGGCTGATGGGCCGGCCGCGATTACCTTCAATTTCGCACTCGTGCGCAAAGGAGGAATAGCAATGACCACATCGCCGGTGAAGAACAGTGCGCCTATCGGGCGTGCGACATTTGCCAACGACCCGGGACTGCTTTCGGACGTGCTGCGCCCGTACGCGAGGCCGAAGACCCAGTACCTCAAGTCCGCGACGGTCACCGTCGCCAACGGGCTGGCGAGCGCGGAGGGCGAGTTCGCCATCCCGTACCCGTGCTACATCGACGACACCGGTCACCTCAACTCGGTCGAGGTGAACATCTGCTTCAACCAGCTCATGTACTACCTGATCGCCAAGTGCGTCCAGGAGCGGACGGTGCCAGCGCTGGCCGCCTGGACGATGGAGGACTACTGGGCCAAGCAGCTGCCGGACATGCTCATCGCGAACTTCACCAGCAGGTTCCGCCGGCCGATCGACTCGTCGTCGTTCCACGGCGAGGTCTCCTTCGCCGAGTTCAGCGAGCGCAACCGCAGCAAGCCGGTCCAGATCATCGACATGCCCTGGCGCTTCTGGGACACCCAGGGTGGCGTCGCCGACGGCGAGGTACGGATGGCGCTGGTCAACCCGCCCGGCATGCGTTTCCAGGCCGACGCGGCGTGAGCCGCCCCCACCCGTACGTCCCCTGAGGAGGACCCCGGTGACTGTTCAGTTGCGCACCCTCGTCGACGTGGTGCGCAGGCACGCCGTCCAGCAGCCGGACGTCGTCGCCATGGTCTGCGAGGGCCGGCGCGTCGACTACGCCACCCTGCACCGCGTCAGCAACCAGGTCGCGCGCGCCCTCCAGGCGGCGGGCCTGCGCCCCGGGGACCGCATCGCCTATCTGGGCAGGGAGTCCGAGCACTACTACGAGCTGCTCTTCGGCGCCGCGAAGACGGGCGTGGTGCTGGTGCCGATCAACTGGCGGTTGGCCGCCGGCGAGGTCGAGCACATCCTGCGCGACTCGGGCGCCGCCCTGCTCTTCGTCGACTCGGACTCGGCCGCCGTCGCCGAGAAGCTGGCGGCGGAACTGCCGACGCTGACCGGGGTGGTCGGGCTCGACGAGCCGGGTGCCGCCGGAGCCGGCTTCACCGCCTGGGTGTCGACGCAGCCGGACGCGAACGTGCTGGCCAGGGTCACCCCCGACACGCCGCTGGTGCAGATGTACACCAGCGGCACGACGGGCCTGCCGAAGGGCGTCGTCCTCGCGCACCGCAGCTTCTTCGCGGTACGCCAGGCACTCGCCTCGGCGGAGCTGGACTGGATCGACTGGCGCGAGGGCGACGTCAGCCTCGTCGGCATGGCCGGTTTCCACATCGGCGGCCTGTGGTGGGCGACGCAGGGCTTCGTGTCGGGCGTGACGAACGTGGTGATGCGCGAGTTCACCACGGCGGGCGCGGTCGAGCTGATCAGGACGCTGCGCGTCACCACCGCCTGCCTGGTGCCCGCGATGCTGCGGCTGCTGCTGGCGGAGCCCGGCGTGTCGAAGGAGGACTTCACCTCGCTGCGCAAGGTGGTCTACGGCGGCGCGCCCATCTCGGCGGCGCTGCTGGCCCGCTGCGTCGAGGGCTTCGGCTGCGAGTTCGCCCAGATCTACGGGCTGACCGAGACCGGCAACACGGCCATCTGCCTGCCCCCGGCCGACCACACGCCGGACAGCGGCCGGATGCAGGCGGCGGGGCGCCCCTACCCGGGTTTCGAGGTCAAGATCGCCGACAGCCGGGGCGAGCCGCTGCCGCCCGGCGAGATCGGCGAGGTCTGGCTGCGTACGCCGGCGGCGATGGTCGAGTACTGGAACCTGCCCGAGGCCACGGCGAAGACGCTCGTCGACGGGTGGGTCGTCACCGGTGACGCGGGCGTGCTGGACGAGGACGGCTACCTGTTCATCCGGGACCGGATCAAGGACATGATCATCGTGGCGGGGGAGAACGTCTACCCGGCGGAGGTCGAGCACGTCATCGGACGCCACCCGCTGGTCGCCGAGTCGGCCGTCGTGGGCGTGCCGGACGAGCGCTGGGGTGAGGCCGTGCACGCGTTCGTGGTGCCGGTGGAGGGGCAGCAGCTCACCGAGAGCGACCTCGCCCTGCACCTGCGCGGCAAGCTCGCCGCCTTCAAGCAGCCCCTGCACTACGAGTTCATCGACCGGGTGCCCCGCAACCCCAGCGGCAAGATCCTGCGCCGCGAGCTGCGCGAGCGATTCTGGCAGGGTCACGAGCGCAGGGTGAGCTGATCGCGATGGCCACCGAGCGCGAATGCCGCGCCCCGCTGCCCCGGCCGGCACGGCGGCGCGGCGCCACGCTGCTCGACGCCACGCTGCCCGACGCCCTCGCCGAGGTCGCCGCCATCCACCACACGACGATCGCGGCGCCCGGCGGGACCGGACGCCGCGAACCCGTGGCGCGGAGCGTCACAGACCACGCGCGGGTCGTGGGCGGCCCCGACCGCGCACCCGACCTCGGCGTGGTCGCCGAGGTCGTCCGCCCGGAGGACACCCGGGCCCGTCCCGTGTCCGCGCCCGCCGCCGGCCCCGTCCGGCGGCGCGGCGCGCACGGGCGCATCCCGCTCTAGCACACGATCCCCCACCGGTCCGCCCTTGGAGTGACGTCGATGCCCGACAACGAGGAAAAGCTGCTCGACTACCTCAGGCGGACGACAGCGGAGCTGCGCGAGACGCGGCGGAAGCTGCGTGACGCGGAGGAGGCCGCGCACGAGCCCATCGCGATCGTCGGCATGGCGTGCCGGTATCCGGGGGGCGTGCGTACGCCGGAGGACCTGTGGGACCTGGTCGCCGCCGGACGCGACGGGATCGGCGGCTTCCCCACCGACCGGGGCTGGAACGTGGGGGAGCTGTACGACCCGACCCCGGGCACGCCGGGCCGGTCGTACACCCGCGAGGGTGGCTTCCTGCCCGACGCCGCGGACTTCGACGCCGAGTTCTTCGGGATCAGCCCGCGCGAGGCGTTGACCACGGACCCGCAGCAGCGGCTGCTGCTGGAGACCTCGTGGGAGGCGCTGGAGAACGCGGGCATCGACCCGGCGGGGCTGCGGGGCAGCGCCACCGGCGTGTTCGCCGGGATGATGTACCACGACTACACGGGCAACAGCTCCACGGGCTCGATCGCCTCGGGCCGGGTGGCGTACACGTTCGGGCTGGAGGGGCCGGCGGTCACCGTCGACACCGCGTGCTCGTCGTCGCTGGTCGCCCTGCACCTCGCCGGGCAGGCGCTGCGCAACGGCGAGTGCACGCTGGCGCTGGCCGGCGGCGTGACGGTGATGGCGACCCCGGAGACGTTCATCGAGTTCTCCCGGCAGCGCGGGCTGTCGCCGGACGGCCGCTGCAAGTCCTTCGCCGCCGCCGCCGACGGGACCGGCTGGTCCGAGGGCGTCGGCGTGCTCGTGCTGGAGCGGCTGTCGGACGCGCGGCGCAACGGCCACCGCGTGCTGGCGGTGGTCCGGGGCACGGCCGTCAACTCCGACGGGGCCTCGAACGGCCTGACCGCCCCGAACGGGCCGGCGCAGCAGCGGGTGATCCGGGCCGCGCTGGCCAACGCGCGGCTGTCGGCGAGCCAGGTCGACGTGGTCGAGGCGCACGGCACGGGCACCGTCCTGGGCGACCCGATCGAGGCGCAGGCGATCCTGGCCACCTACGGGCGGGACCGGGACCGGCCGCTCTGGCTGGGCTCGATCAAGTCGAACATCGGCCACACCCAGGCCGCGGCCGGCGTCGCCGGCCTGATCAAGATGGTGGGCGCGCTGCGACACGGGCTGCTGCCGCGCACCCTGCACGTCGACGAGCCGTCCCCGAAGGTCGACTGGTCGGCGGGGGCGGTGTCGCTGCTGACCGAGCCGGTGGCGTGGCCCGCCGGCGACCGCCCGCGTCGTGCCGCCGTGTCGTCGTTCGGCATCAGCGGCACCAACGCGCACGTGGTGCTGGAGGAGCCCGAGCCGGCGGAGACGCCGGAGCCGGTCGCCGCGGCCGAGCCGCCGGTGATCCCGTGGGTCCTCTCCGGACGGACGCCGGAGGCGGTGCGGGCGCAGGCCGCGCGCCTGGCCGGCGCGGTGGCGGGCCGCGACCCCCGGGACGCCGGGTTCGCCCTGGCCGTCGGGTTCACGCTGGCCGTCGGGCGCACCGCGTTCGAGCACCGCGCCGCGGTGGTGGGCCGCGACCTCGCGGAGCTGGTACGCGCGCTGGAGGCCGGCGTGCAGCCGACCCCCGCCGGCACGGGCGGGCGGCTCGCCTTCCTGTTCACCGGGCAGGGTGCGCAGCGGCTGGGCATGGGCGCCGAACTCGCCGCCGCGTACCCCGTCTTCGCCACCGCCTTCGACGAAGCCTGCGCCGCCCTCGACAAGCACCTCGACCGGCCCCTACGCGAGGTCATCGACACCGACGAGCTGCACCGGACCGGCTACACCCAGCCCGCCCTGTTCGCCTTCGAGGTCGCCCTGCACCGACTCCTCGAATCCTGGGGCGTCCACCCCCACGCCGTCGCCGGGCACTCCATCGGCGAACTCGCCGCCGCCCACATCGCCGGCGTCCTCGACCTCACCGACGCCGCCACCCTCGTCGCCGCCCGCGCCCGCCTCATGCAGGCACTCCCCGCCGGCGGCGCCATGATCGCCGTCGAGGCGACCGAGGAACAGGTCACCCCCCACCTCACCGGCACCGTCGGCATCGCCGCCGTCAACACCGCCACCAGCCTCGTCATCTCCGGCGACGACACCGCCACCCGCGCCGCCGCCGACGCACTCGCCGCCCAGGGCCACCGGACGAAGCGCCTCACCGTCTCGCACGCCTTCCACTCCCACCTGATGGACCCCATGCTCGACGACTACCGGGCCGTCGCCGCGTCCGTCACCCACCACGAACCCCGCATCCCCCTCGTCTCCACCGTCGACGGCCAACCACTGCGACCCACCGCCGACCACTGGGTCGACCAGGTCCGCCGGGCCGTCCGCTTCCACGACGCCGTCACCACCCTCACCACCACCCACCACGTCGACACCTTCCTCGAGATCGGCCCCGACACCGTCCTCGCCACGGCCGCCGCCACCGGCGACGCCACCGCCATCGCCACCACCCGCCGGGGACAACCCGAGACGCACACCCTCACCAGGGCCGTCGCCGCCCTCCACACCCGCGGCGTCCCGGTCGACTGGCCCACGTTCTTCGCCGGCGCCCGGAGCACGGAGCTGCCCACGTACCCCTTCGAACGCCAGCGGTACTGGGCGGAGAACGCCGCCGCGACCGGGGCGGCGAGCCGGCTCGGGCTCGCCGACACCGAGCACCCCCTGCTCGGCGCGGCCGTCGCGCTGCCCGACTTCGACGGCGTCGTCTACACCGGCCGGCTGTCGACCGGCACCCACCCGTGGCTCGCCGACCACGTCGTCGCGGGCGTCGTGCTCGTTCCCGGCGCGGCGCTCGTCGAACTCGCGCTGCACGCCGCGGACGCGGTCGGCTGCCCGGTGCTGGAGGAGCTGACCACGGTCGCCCCGCTGGTCCTGCCCACCGACAGCGCGGTGCAACTGCGGCTGCGCGTCGGCGAGCCGGACGAGGAGGGCCGCCGCACCGTCGAGATCCACTCGCGCGGCGAGCACACCGGGACCTGGACGGCGCACGCCACCGGAACCGTCGCCGCCGACGCGGTCACCGCGCCGGACGCCGTGACCGAGTGGCCCCCCGCCGACGCCCGACCGGTCGACCTGACCGACGCCTACGACCGGCTCGCCGACTCCGGCTACGAGTACGGGCGGGCGTTCCGTGGCGTCACGGCGGTCTGGGAACGCGGCGACGAACTGTTCGCCGAGGTCACCCTCCCCGAGGCGGACGAGCGGTTCGCGCTGCACCCCGCCCTGCTGGACGCCGCGCTGCACGCCCCGCTGCTTTCCGACCCCGCCGGCACGGGCGACACCGTGCTCCCGTTCTCGTGGCAGCAGGTCGTGCTGCACGCCACGAACGCCACCGCCCTGCGGGTCCGTATCGCCCCCGTCGACTCCGGCTGGGCGATCACCGCGACCGACGGCACGGGCGCCCCCGTGGTGTCGGTGGGCCGGCTGGAGACCCGGCCGGTCGGCGCGCTCGACGCCCGCCCGGCCCACCACGACTCGCTGTACGAGCTGACCTGGACCCCCGTGCCGGCCGCCGCAGGGCAGGACGGGGACGTGCGGCTGCTCGACACGACCACGTTCCCGCCCGGCCCCGCCCCGGCGGACACCCCGGCCGGCGTCCGCGCCGTGCTGCACCGCGTCCTCGACGAGCTCACGTCGTGGCTGGCCGAACCCGCCGGCTCCCGCATCGTCGTGCGTACCCGCGGCGCGGTGGCCCTGCCCGGCGAGGACGTCACCGACCTCGCGGGCGCCGCCGTGTGGGGGTTCGTCCGCTCGGTCCAGGCCGAGCACCCCGACCGCGTCGTCCTCATCGACGGCGACGTGGTGCTGGCCGACGACGAGCCGCAGCTCGTGGTCCGCGACGGCGTCCCGCACGCCGCCCGGCTGGCCCGGGCGGCCACCGCCGACCCGGTCACCACGGACCTCGGCGCCGGGACGGTGCTGGTCTCCGGCGCGTCCGGCGCGTTGGGCGCGGTGGTGGCCCGGCACGTGGTGGCCGTGCACGGGGTGCGCGACCTGCTGCTGGTGTCCCGCCGTGGCGCGGGCGCCCCGGGCGCCGAGGAGCTGGCGGCGGAGCTGACCGCGTCGGGCGCGTCGGTGCGCTGGGCGGCCTGCGACGTGGCCGACCGGGACGCGGTGGCGAAGCTGGTCGCCGGCTGCGACCTGTCGGCGGTCGTGCACGTCGCCGGCGTGGTGGACGACGGTCTGCTGGCGTCGTTGTCGCCGGAGCGCCTCGACCGGGTGCTGGCGCCGAAGGTGGACGCGGCGTGGCACCTGCACGAGGTGACGGCCGGGACGCCCCTGTCGGCGTTCGTGGTGTTCTCGTCGGCGGCGGGCGTGTTCGGCAACGTGGGCCAGGCGGCGTACTCCGCCGCGAACGCGTTCCTGGACGCGCTGGTCGTGCGGCGCCGGGCGGCCGGCCTGAGCGGGCAGTCCCTGGCGTGGGGCATGTGGGACGGGGGGATGGCGGGCGAGCTGACCGCCGCAGAGCGGCAGCGGCTGGCCCAGGCGGGCGTACGCGCCCTGCCGGTCGACGAGGGCCTGCGCCTCTTCGACGCCGCGCTCACCTGCGCCGCGCCGGTCCTCGTACCCATCGGGCTCGACCTCGGTGTGGTCGACGGTCCGCTCTACCGCGGCCTGGTCCGTCCCCGGACCCGGCGGGCGGCGTCCACCGGCGACGGCCTCGCCGCGCGCCTGGCCGGCCTCTCCGGACCGGAGTGCGCGGACCTGCTGCTGGGCCTGGTCCGCACGAACGTCGCGACGGTGCTCGGGCACCGGGACCCCGACGCCGTCGACCCCGGTCGCGCCTTCACCGAGCTGGGCTTCGACTCGCTCGCCGCGCTGGAACTGCGCAACCAGCTCAACGCCGCGACCGGCCTGCGGCTGCCCGCCACCCTGACCTTCGACCGGCCAAACACCCGCGCGGTCGCGGAGCTGCTGTACGAGCGGCTCGTCCCCGACACCGGCAGCGACGGCGGGCTGCCGGAGGACGAGGTCCGCCGCATCCTGCTCGCCATCCCCCTCAGCCGGCTCCGGGACGCCGGCCTGATGGACAGCCTGCTCGAACTGGGCGGCGTCCGGGTCGCCGCCGCCGAGCCGGACGCCGCACCCAGCGGATCCATCGACGACATGGACGCCGACGCACTGATCAGCATGGCGCTCGCCGACCTCGGTGAAGCGACGACGGAAGCGGGGAGCTGACCACATGGCCAACTCGCAGGAGAAGCTCGTCACCGCGCTGCGGGCCTCGCTCAAGGAGAACGAGTGGCTGCGGGAGCAGAACCGCAAGCTCAACTCGACGCTGCGCGAGCCGATCGCCATCGTCGGCATGGCCTGCCGCTACCCCGGCGGGGTGCGGACCCCCGACGACCTGTGGGACCTCGTCGCCGCTGGCGGGGACGGCATCACCGGCTTCCCCACCGACCGCGGCTGGAACGTCGCGGAACTCTACGACCCCACGCCCGGCACGCCGGGGCGCTCGTACACCCGCGAGGGCGGCTTCCTGCACGACGCGGCCCAGTTCGACCCGGAGTTCTTCGGGATCAGCCCGCGCGAGGCGTTGACGATGGACCCGCAGCAGCGGCTGCTGCTGGAGACGTCGTGGGAGGCACTGGAGAACGCCGGCATCGACCCGACCGGGCTGCGCGGCAGCGACACGGGCGTCTTCGCCGGGATGATGTACCACGACTACGCGGAGAACAACGCCACCGGCGCGATCGCCTCCGGCCGGGTGGCGTACACCTTCGGCCTGGAGGGGCCCGCCGTCACCGTCGACACCGCGTGCTCGTCGTCGCTGGTCGCCCTGCACCTGGCCGTGCAGGCCCTGCGCAACGGCGAGTGCTCGCTCGCGCTGGCCGGCGGGGTCACCGTGATGGCGACCCCGGAGACCTACGTCGCGTTCTCCAAGCAGCGCGGGCTGTCGCCGGACGGCCGGTGCAAGTCCTTCGCCGCCGCCGCCGACGGCACCGGCTTCGCCGAGGGCGTCGGCATGCTGATCGTGGAGCGGCTCACCGACGCCCGGCGCAACGGGCACCAGGTGCTCGCCGTCGTCCGCGGGACGGCGGTCAACCAGGACGGCGCCTCCAACGGCCTGACCGCCCCGAACGGGCCGGCGCAGCAGCGGGTCATCCAGGCGGCGCTGGCCAACGCGCGGCTGTCGGCCAACCAGATCGACGTGGTCGAGGCGCACGGCACCGGCACCACCCTCGGCGACCCGATCGAGGCCCAGGCCATCCTCGCCACCTACGGCCAGGACCGGGACCGGCCGCTGTGGCTCGGCTCGGTCAAGTCCAACATCGGCCACACCCAGGCCGCCGCCGGCGTGGGCGGCATCATCAAGATGGTGCTCGCCATGCGGCACCGGCTGCTGCCGAAGACGCTGCACGTGGACGCCCCCAGCGATCAGGTCGACTGGACCGAGGGCTCGGTCGACCTGCTGACCGAGGCCGTCGCCTGGCCCCGGGGCGCGGAGCCGTCCCGCGCCGGCGTCTCGTCGTTCGGCGTGAGCGGCACCAACGCCCACGTGATCATCGAGGAGCCGCCCGCGCCGGAGGCCGCGCAGCCCGCCGTGGCGACGACCGGGCCGGTGCCCTGGGTGGTGTCCGGCCGTACGCCCGAGGCCCGGCGCGAGCAGGCCGCCCGGCTGGTGGCCCACCTTGACCGGCACCCCGCCGCCCCGGCCGACGTCGCCGCCGCCCTGGCGACGCGCGCCCGGTTCGAGCACCGCGCGGTCGTGGTCGGCGCGGACCCCGCCGAGCTGCGGGCCGGCCTGGCCGCCGTCGCTGCGGACGAACCCGGGCCGACCGTCGCCACCGGCGCCGTGCTGGGCGACGAGCCCCGGGTCGTCTTCATGTTCCCCGGCCAGGGCTCGCAGTGGGCGGGCATGGCCGTCGAGCTGATGGACACCGCCGAGGTGTTCGCGGACCGGATGGACGAGTGCGCCCGCGCCGTCGACGCGTTCACCGACTGGTCGCTGCTGGACGTCGTCCGGGGCGTGCCCGGCGCGCCGTCGCTGGAGCGGGTGGACGTGGTGCAGCCCGTGCTGTTCGCCGTCATGGTGTCGCTCGCGGCGCTGTGGCGCTCGTACGGCGTGCGGCCCGCCGCCGTGGTGGGGCACTCGCAGGGCGAGATCGCCGCCGCCGTCGTCGCCGGCGCGCTCACCCTCGACGACGGTGCCCGCGTGGTCGCGCTGCGCAGCCGGGCGATCGCCGCCGGGCTGGCCGGGCGCGGCGGCATGGCCTCGGTCGCGGCGCCCCGCGCGGACGTGGAGGCGCTGCTCGCCCGGTGGGGCGAGCGGATCTCCGTCGCGGCGGTCAACGGCCCCGCCGCCACCGTCGTCTCCGGCGAGCCCGACGCCCTCGCCGAGCTGCTGGCCGCGTGCGAGGCCGACGGCGTGCGGATGCGGATGATCCCCGTGGACTACGCCTCGCACTCCGCGCAGGTCGAGGCCATCCGGGACGAGCTGCTGCACGTCCTCGCCGACGTGCGGCCGCGAAGCGCCGATGTGCCGCTGTATTCCACGCTCACCGGCGAGGTCGTCGACACCGCCACCCTCGACGCCGACTACTGGTACGCGAACCTGCGCGGCACGGTCCGGTTCGAGGATGCCATCGACCGCCTGCTCGCCGACGGGCACGACGTCCTCGTGGAGATCAGCCCCCACCCCGTGCTCGGCATGGGGGTACGCGAGATCCTGGACCGCGCCGGCGCCCCGGCCGCGCTCGTCGGCTCGCTGCGGCGCGACGAGGGCGGCCTGTCGCGCTTCCTGCTCTCCCTGGCCGAGGCGTACGTGCGCGGGGTCGCCGTCGACTGGTCCCCGCACACCCGCGGCGTCGCGGCCCCGCTGCCGACGTACGCGTTCCAGCACCAGCGCTACTGGCAGCTCGCGGCGGCGTCCGCCGTGGACGCCCGCGGTCTCGGCATCGACGTCGTCGGCCACCCGCTGCTCGGCGCCGCGCTCACCGTCCCGGAGCGGGACCTCGTCGTCCTCGCCGGCCGGATCAGCCTGGAGACACACCCGTGGCTGGCCGACCACGCCGTCCTGGACACCGTCCTGCTGCCCGGCACGGCGCTCGTCGAGCTGGCCGTCCGCGCCGGCGACGAGGTCGGCTGCCCGGCCGTCGAGGAACTCGTCATCACCGCCCCGCTCGTCGTACCGGCACACGGCGGCGTGGCCCTTCGGCTCACCGTGGAGGCGCCGGACGAGCACGGCCGGCGCGCGCTCGGCGTCTACGGGCAGACCGACACCGAGGCGAGGATCGGCATGTGGACCCGGCACGCCACCGGTGTCCTCGCCGCCGCCACGGCAGCGGGGGAGCAGCTCACCGAGTGGCCGCCCGCCGACGCGCTGGCCGTCGACCTCGGCGACCTGTACGACCGGCTCGCCGGGCTCGGCCTGCGGTACGGCCCGGTGTTCCAGGGCCTGCGGGCCGCGTGGCGGCGCGGCGACGAGACGTACGCCGAGGTGGCCCTGCCGCAGGGCGTCGACGTCGACGGGTTCGGCCTGCACCCGGCGCTGTTCGACGTCGCCCTGCACGCGCTCGCCGCGGACGTCGGGGACGGGGCGGCGAAGCTGCCGTTCTCGTGGAGCGGCGTGACGCTGCACGGGGCCGGCGCGACGAGCCTGCGCGTCCGGCTCACCAGGACGGGGGCGGACAGCGCGACCCTGCTCCTCGCGGACCACACGGGTGCCCCCGTCGCCTCCGTGGCGGCGCTCACCGTACGCACGGTGGCCCCGCAGGCGCTCAAGGGACGCAGCGGCTTCGTCGAGTCGCTGTTCCGGCTGGAGCACGTGCCGCTGCCCGCCGGCCGGGGCGAGCGCGGCACGTGGCAGACGCTGGGCGACACGGCGGCCTTCGGCGCGCCGCCGGTGGCGCTGGCCGACGTGGCCGCCGACACGCTCTTCCTGCCGTGCTTCTCCGCCGCGCCCGGCATCGCCGCGGTGCCCGGCCTCACGGCGCATGCGCTGACCACGATCCAGCAGTGGCTCGCCGACCCCCGCCAGGCCGAGACCAGGCTCGTCGTGGTGACCCGCCCGGACGACCTCGCCGGCGCGGCGGTGCACGGCCTGGTCCGCTCCGCGCAGGCGGAGAACCCGGGGCGGATCGTCCTGCTGGAGGCCGACGACACCGCCGACGAACTGGTGGCGGCGGCGCTGGCGACGGGCGAGCCGGTGCTCACCGTCCGCGACGGCGTGGTGCGCGCACCCCGCCTGGCCCGGGTGCCCGAGCAGGACGTCGCCGGGCCGGCGGTGTTCGGGCCGGACAGCCGGGTGCTCGTCACCGGCGGCACCGGCACCCTGGGCGGGCTGGTCGCCCGCCACCTGGTCACCGGGCACGGCGTACGCGATCTCGTGCTGACCAGCCGCCGCGGCCTCGCCGCCGCCGGCGCGGCGGAACTGCGCGACGAACTCGCCGAGCTGGGCGCGACCGTGACGGTGCTGGCCTGCGACGTCGCCGACCGCGACCAGGTCGCGGCGCTGCTGGCGGCCCACCCGGTCACCGGCGTCGTGCACACGGCGGGCGTGATGGGCGACGCCACCATCGCCACGCTCACCCCCGACCAGCTGGCCGCGGTGCTGCGACCCAAGGTGGACGCGGCCTGGCACCTGCACGAGCTGGCCGGCGACGTCACCGCCTTCGTGCTGTTCTCCTCGGCCGCCGGCATCTTCGGCAGCCCCGGCCAGGGCGCCTACGCCGCCGCGAACGCGCTGCTCGACGCGCTCGCGGCGCGGCGCCGGGCCGCGGGACTGCCCGCCCACTCGCTCGCCTGGGGACTGTGGGCCGAGCGCAGCGAGATGACCGCCGACGTGGGCGGCGCCCAGCTGGGCCGGATGGCGCGCAGCGGCATGAGCGAGCTGTCCAGCAAGGACGGCCTGGCGCTGTTCGACGCCGCGGTCCGGTCGGCCGACGCGCTGCTCGCGCCGGTGCCGGTGGATCTCGCCGCGTTCGGCCGCGACGACCGGGAACCGCCGGCGCTGCTGCGCGGCCTGGTCCGCGCCCCGGCCCGCCGGGCGGTGGGCGGCTCCTCCCTCGCCCAGCGGCTGGCCGAGGTGCCCGGCGAGCGCTGGGCCGAGGTCGTGCTGGAGGTGGTGCTCACCCGGGTCGCGTCCGTCCTCGGCTACGCCCGGGCGGACAAGCTGCCGGCCGGACGCCCCTTCAAGGAACTGGGCTTCGACTCGCTCACCGCGCTCGACCTGCGCAACCAGCTCGGCGCGGCGACCGGGCTGCGGCTGCCGGCGACCCTGGTGTTCGACTACCCGACGCCCGAGGCGCTGGCCGGTCACCTGGTCTCGCAGTTGGCGGGCGGGCGGACCGCGACGGCGGACGTCGCCGTGACCCGGCACGACCACGAGCCGGTCGCGATCGTCGGCATGGCCTGCCGCTTCCCCGGCGACGTGCGTACGCCCGAGGACCTGTGGCGGCTGCTGGTGGGCGGCGGCGACGCGATCGGGCCGTTCCCCGGCAACCGGGGATGGAACCTCGACGCGCTCTTCGACCCCGACCCGGACACGCCGGGCACCAGCTACGTCGAGCGGGGCGGCTTCCTCCACGACGCGGCCCACTTCGACCCCGGCTTCTTCGGCATCTCCCCGCGCGAGGCGCTGGCGATGGACCCGCAGCAGCGGCTGCTGCTGGAGACCTCGTGGGAGGCGCTGGAGCGGGCCGGCATCGACCCGACCGGGCTGCGCGGCAGCCGCACCGGGGTGTACGCGGGCGTCATGTACAACGACTACGGCACCGTGCTGAGCCGCTCCGCTGAGTCGGTCGACGGTTTCCTCTCCACCGGCAACTCCGGCGGCGTCATCTCCGGCCGGATCTCGTACACGCTCGGGCTGGAGGGCCCGACGATGACCGTCGACACCGCCTGCTCGTCGTCGCTGGTCGCCCTGCACCTCGCCATCTCCGCGCTGCGCAACGGGGAGTGCTCCCTCGCGCTCGCCGGTGGCGTGTCGGTGATGTCGACGCCGGGCACCTTCCTGGAGTTCTCCCGGCAGCGCAACCTCGCCCCCGACGGGCGGTGCAAGTCGTTCGCGGGCGCGGCCGACGGCACGTCGCTCTCCGAGGGCGTCGGCGTGCTGGTGGTCGAGCGGCTCTCCGACGCCCGGCGCCACGGACACCCCGTACTGGCCGTGGTGCGCGGCTCGGCCGTCAACTCCGACGGCGCCTCCAACGGGCTCACCGCACCCAACGGGCCGTCGCAGCAGCGGGTGATCCGGGCCGCCCTGGCCGACGCGCGGCTGTCGCCGTCCGAGGTCGACGTGGTCGAGGCGCACGGCACCGGCACCACGCTGGGCGACCCGATCGAGGCGCAGGCCGTCCTCGCCACGTACGGGCAGGACCGGGCCACGCCCGTGCTGCTCGGTTCGGTCAAGTCGAACCTCGGGCACACGCAGGCCGCCGCCGGGGTCGCCGGCATCATGAAGATGGTGCTGGCGCTGCGCCACGGCGTGCTCCCGCAGACCCTGCACGTGGACGAGCCCTCGCCGCACGTGGACTGGTCCGCCGGCGCGGTACGCGTCGCCTCGGAGACCGTGCCGCTCACCGCCGCCGACCGCCCGCTGCGGGCCGCGGTGTCCTCCTTCGGCATCAGCGGCACCAACGCCCACGTCGTACTGGAGCAGGCAGACCCGGCGCCGCCGGCCGACGAGCCGGCCGTGCCGTTCACGCCGTGGCTGCTCTCCGCGCGGACCGAGGAGGGGCTGCGGGAGCAGATCCCGCGGCTGCGCGCCCACGTCGCCGCCGACCCGACGCTGCGCCCCGTCGACGTCGCGTACACCCTCGCCACCGGGCGGGCCGGGTTCGCGCACCGCGCGGTGCTGCTCGGCGACGAGGTGGTGACCGGCACGGCCGACGGCGGGAAGCTCGCCATGGTCTTCACCGGGCAGGGGTCGCAGCGCGTCGGCATGACGGCGGAGCTGATGGCCTTCCCGGTGTTCGCGGCGGCGTTCGACGAGGTGTGCTCGGAACTCGACCGGCACCTCGAGCGGCCGTTGCGGGAGGTGTTGGGTTCCGAGGAGGTGCATCAGACGGGGTGGGCGCAGCCGGCGTTGTTCGCGGTGGAGGTGGCGCTGTTCCGGTTGTTCGAGTCGTGGGGGGTGCGGCCGGACTTCGTGGCGGGGCACTCGATCGGTGAGCTGGCGGCGGCGCACGTGGCGGGGGTCTGGTCGCTGGCCGACGCCGCGAGGGTCGTCGCGGCGCGGGGCCGGCTGATGCAGGCGCTGCCGACCGGTGGCGCGATGGTGGCCGTACGCGCCACCGAGGACGAGGTCGTCCCGCTGCTCTCCGACGCCGTGGCGATCGCCGCCGTGAACGGGCCGGAGTCGGTGGTGCTCTCCGGCGAGGAGGTCGCCACCCTCGCCGTGGCCGAGAAGCTGTCGGGGAAGGGCCGCAGGGCGCGGCGGCTGACCGTGTCGCACGCGTTCCACTCGCCGCTGATGGACCCCATGCTCGACTCCTACCGCGCGGTCGTGGCCCAGGTGGACTGCCGGGAGCCGGCCGTCGCGCTGGTCTCGACCGTCACGGGCGGGCCCACCACCCTGGACGCCGAGCACTGGGTGCGGCAGGTGCGCGAACCGGTCCGGTACGCCGACGCCGTCGCCACGCTGGCCGCGTCCGGGGCCACCACCTTCCTGGAGATCGGCCCCGACGCGGTGCTGACCGCGCTCGGGCGCAACGTGGCCGACGGCGAGTGGATCCCGGCGTGCCGCAAGGGCCGCGCCGAGCCGGAGACCGTCGCCACCGCGCTCGCCCGGCTCGCGGTGCGCGGCGCGCCCGTCGACTGGCCCTCGGTGGTGCCGGGGCGGACCGTCGAACTGCCCACGTCCGCGTTCCAGCACCAGCCGTACTGGCCCCGGGCGGGCGCCGGCACCGGCGACGCGAGCGGGCTGGGCCAGACACGGGCGAACCACCCGCTGCTGGGCGCGGCGGTCGAGCTGCCGGACGGCGGCGCGGTCTTCACCGGCCGCCTCGCGCTGACCACCCACCCGTGGCTGGCCGACCACGCGGTGGCGGACCTGGTACTGCTGCCCGGTGCGGCGCTGGTCGAGCTGGCGGCCCACACCGGCCGCGAGGTCGGCTGCCCGCGCGTCGAGGAGCTGACGTTGGAGGCGCCGCTGGTGCTGCCGGACTCCGGCGGCGTCCAGGTGCGCGTGACGGTGGGCGAACCGGCGTCGGACGGCGGCCGGGAGGTGGGCGTCCACTCGCGGACCGAGGACGGGGACGGGTGGACCACCCACGCGGTGGGCCGGCTGACCCCGGCCGGGACCGCCGGCGCCGACCTGCGCGCCTGGCCGCCGGACGCCGAGCCGGTCGACGTCGCCACGGCGTACGACGACCTGTTCGCGCGCGGCCTGCGTTACGGCCCGGTCTTCCAGGGCCTGACCGCGGCGTGGCGGCGCGGCGACGAGGTGTTCGCGGAGATCACCCTGCCCGAGCAGGCCCACGACGACGCCGGCCGCTTCGGCCTGCACCCGGCGCTGCTGGACGCCGTCCTGCACGCGGTGGCGTCGACCGGCGACGGCGACCCCGTGCTGCCGTTCTCGTGGCGCGGATTCACCGTGCACGCGGCGGGCGCCGACCGGCTGCGGGCCCGGATCGTGCCGGGCGACGGCACGGTGGCCATCACCCTGGCCGACGCGACCGGGGCCCCGGTGGCCTCGGTCGAGGCGCTGGCGGTACGCCCGGTGTCGCCCGAACAACTGGCGTCGCTGCGCCGCGACCGGCACGAGTCGCTGCTGCGCCTGGACTGGACGCCACTGACCGGGTCGCCCCGGCCACGCACCCTCGCGGTGCTCGGGGAGCGGATCGACGGCCTCGACGCGACCGCGTACCCCGACCTGGCCGCCCTCGCCGCCGCCGTCGACGCCGGCGCCGCGGTGCCCGAGGTGGTGGTGGCGCGGTGCGCCCCGGACCGGGGCGTCGCGGAGGACGCGCGGGCCCGGGCGGCCACCCACCACGTCCTCGCCCTGGCGCAGCAGTGGCTCGCCGACGAGCGGTTCGCCGCCGCCCGCCTCGCCGTCCTGACCGTCGGCGCGGTGGCCACCCGTCCCGACGGCGACGTCACCGACCTCGCCGGGGCGGCGGCCTGGGGCCTGGTCCGCTCCGCGCAGTCCGAACACGGCGACCGGTTCGTCCTGGTCGACGCCGACGACGACCGGACCGCCGGGACCGGCCTGTCGGCCGCGCTCGGCTCCGACGAGCCGCAGCTCGCCGTCCGCGGCGCCGACGTCCTGGTGCCCCGCCTGGCGCGGGCCGGCGCCATCGACGAGACCGCCGCGACCGGGTTCGAGGGGACCGTCCTGGTCACCGGCGCCACCGGCGCGCTCGGCCGGCTCGTCGCCCGGCACCTGGTCACCCGGCACGGGGTACGCGAGCTGGTGCTGGTCAGCCGCAGCGGCCCCGCCGCCGAGGGCGCGGCCGAGCTGCGCGACGAACTCGTCGCCCTGGGCGCCGAGGTCACCGTCGCCGCGTGCGACGTCGCCGACCGGCCCGCCCTCGCCGCGCTGCTCGCGGCGCACCCGGTGCGCGGGGTGGTGCACACGGCCGGCGTCGTCGACGACGCCGTCATCTCCTCGCTCACCCCCGAGCAGGTAGACCGGGTGCTGCGGCCCAAGGTCGACGCCGCGACGAACCTGCACGAGCTGACCGGGGACCTGACCGCGTTCGTCCTGTTCTCCTCGGCCTCCGGGGTGCTCGGCGGCCCCGGCCAGGGCAACTACGCCGCCGCCAACGCCTACCTGGACGCGCTCGCCCAGCACCGGCGGGCGAACGGCCTGCCGGCCGTGTCGCTGGCCTGGGGCCGCTGGGAGCAGGCGGGCATGGCGGAGCAGCTGACCGAGGCCGACCTGCGGCGCATGTCGCGCTCCGGCGTCGGCGCACTCGGAGTCGAGGAGGCGCTGGAGCTCTTCGACGCGGCGCTGCACACCGGGGGCATGGTGGCGCCCATCAAGCTCGACCACCGGGCCCTGCGGGAACGCGCCGTAGCGGGCATGGTGCCACCGGTGCTGAGCGGGCTGGTCCGGGTGCCCGCCCGGCGGACGGCCGGCGCCGACGCGGGAGCGGCCGACGCGCTGCGGCAGCGGCTCGCCGGCCGGGACGCCGAGGAGGCCGAGGCGATCCTGCTCGACCTGGTGCGTACCCAGGTGGCGGGGGTGCTGGCCTACCCGGACCCGGGCGCGGTCGCCGCCGACCGGCCGTTCAACGAGCTCGGCTTCGACTCGCTCACCGCGGTCGAGCTGCGCAACCGGGTGAACGCGGCGACCGGGCTGCGACTGCCCGCGACGCTGGTGTTCGACCACCCCACGTCGAAGGCCCTCGCCGGGTACCTGCGGGCCGAACTCTCCGGCGAGGCGGGCGACACCAACGCGGTGCTGGCCGCGTTCGCCGAACTCGACCGCCTCGAGGCGGTCCTGTCGGACGTCGACGAGCAGTCCCGCACCCGGCTGACGCTGCGGCTGCGCGACGTGCTCTCGAAGCTGGGCGGCGAGCCGGCGTCCACCGGCAACGACATCGAATCCGCGACCGACGACGAGGTCTTCGCTCTCATCGACAGCGAGCTGGGGATCTCATGACAGTGCGAGGAGGGCGACCGTAGTGGCCAACGAGGACAAGCTCCGGGACTACCTGAAGCGGGTCACGGTCGACCTGCAGAAGACCCGGCAGCGCCTGCACGAGGTGGAGGCGTCCGCGCACGAGCCGGTCGCGATCGTCGGCATGGCCTGCCGCTACCCCGGCGGCGTGACGAGTCCCGAGGACCTGTGGCGGCTGGTGGAGTCCGGGACCGACGCCACCGGCGCGTTCCCGACCGACCGCGGCTGGGACCTGGAGTCGCTGTACGACCCCCAGTCGCAGCGGGAGGGCACCTCGTACACCTCGCGCGGCGGTTTCCTGTACGACGCGGCGGACTTCGACCCGACGTTCTTCGGCATCAGCCCCCGCGAGGCGGTCGGCCTGGACCCCCAGCAGCGGCTGCTGCTGGAGGTCGCGTGGGAGACGCTGGAGCGCGCCGGCATCGACCCCGCCTCGCTCGCCGGCAGCCCGACCGGCGTCTTCACCGGCCTGATGTACCACGACTACGCGGGCAGCAACAGCTCCGGCAGCGTGGTCTCCGGCCGGGTCGCCTACACCCTGGGGCTGGAGGGGCCGGCGGTCACCGTCGACACCGCCTGCTCGTCGTCGCTCGTCGCGCTGCACCTGGCGATCCAGGCGCTGCGCCGGGGCGACTGCACCCTCGCGCTCGTCGGCGGCGTCTCGGTCATGGCGACGCCGCTGACGTTCGTCGAGTTCTCCCGCCAGCGTGGCCTGTCACCGGACGGGCGGTGCCGCTCGTACTCGGCGGACGCCGACGGCACCGGGTTCGCCGAGGGCGCCGGCGTGCTGCTGGTGGAGCGGCTGTCGGACGCGATCGAGCACGGCCACCGCGTCCTGGCGGTCGTGCGGGGCTCCGCGGTCAACCAGGACGGCGCGTCGAACGGGCTGACCGCGCCCAACGGGCCGTCGCAGCAGCGGGTCATCGAGGCCGCGCTGGTCGACGCGGGCCTGTCGACGCGCCAGGTCGACGTGGTCGAGGGACACGGCACCGGCACGACCCTGGGCGACCCGATCGAGGCGCAGGCGCTGCTCGCCACGTACGGCCAGGACCGGGAGGACCCGCTCTGGCTCGGCTCGGTGAAGTCGAACATCGGCCACACCCAGGCTGCGGCCGGGGTCGCCGGGGTCATCAAGATGGTGGAGGCGATCCGGCGCGGCGTCCTGCCCGCGACGCTGCACGCCGAGCAGCCGTCGGACCAGGTGGACTGGACGGCCGGCAACGTACGGCTGCTGACCGCCGCCACGCAGTGGCCGCAGACCGGGCAGCCGCGCCGGGCCGCGGTCTCGTCGTTCGGGTTCAGCGGCACCAACGCCCACGTGATCGTGGAGCAGGCGCCGGACACCGTCGTCGCGCCCGAGCCGGCCGCCGCGCCGGTGACGTCGCTGCTGCTCACCGCCCGCGACGCCAACGCGTTGCGGGACCAGGCGCGGCGGCTCTCCGCCGTGGTGTCGCAGGTGGAGCCGGCCGAGCTGGGCTACGCCCTGGCCACCACCCGGTCCCGCTTCGCGCACCGGGCCGCGGTGCTCGGCGGCACCGCCGAGGAACTGGCCGCCGGCCTGGGCGTCCTGGCCCGCGACGAGCAGGCCGCCAACCTGGTCCGCGGCCGGGTGGCCGACGGCGGGGTCGCGATGCTCTTCTCCGGGCAGGGCGCGCAGCGGCTCGGCATGGGCCGTGGGCTGTACGCGGCGTACCCCGAGTTCGCGGCGGCGTTCGACGAGGTGTGCGCCGCCCTGGACCCGCACCTGGACCGGCCGCTGCGCGACGTCCTCGACACCGAGGATCTGCACCTGACCGGCTGGACCCAGCCCGCCCTGTTCGCCGTCGAGGTGGCCCTGTACCGGCTCGTCCGGTCGTGGGGCGTCACCCCCTCGGTCCTGGCCGGGCACTCGATCGGCGAGCTGGCCGCCGCGCACGTCGCGGGGGTGTTCACGCTCGCCGACGCGGCCCGCCTGGTCGCCGCCCGGGGCCGGCTGATGCAGGCGCTGCCGGCCGGCGGGGCGATGCTCGCCGTGCAGGCCACCGAGGACGAGGTCGCGCCGCTGCTCGGCGCGGACGCCGACATCGCCGCCGTCAACGGCCCGGACTCGGTGGTCGTCTCCGGCACCGAGGAGGCGGTGGCGGCGGTGGCCGAGCGGTTCGCCGACCGCCGCACCCGGCGGCTGACCGTGTCGCACGCCTTCCACTCGCCGCTGATGGACCCGATGCTCGCGCAGTTCCGGGCGGTGGCCGAGACGGTCTCGTACGCGCCGCCGAGCATCCCGCTGGTCTCCACGGTCACCGGCGCGCCCGCGGGTGACGAGCTGGCGACGCCCGACTACTGGGTCGGGCAGGTCCGCGCGACCGTACGCTTCGCGGACGCGGTACGCGCCGCCGCCGCGACCGGCGCCACGACGTTCCTCGAACTGGGCCCGGACTCGGTGCTCGCCACCATGGCGGCGGACTGCCTCGACGGCGACGTGCTGACCGCGCCGGTGCTGCGCCGGGACCGCGACGAGCCGAGTGCCCTGGTGGAGGCGCTGGCACGGCTGGAGACCCGGGGCGTCGCGCTGGACCCGGAGGCGTTCTACCACCGGTCCGGGCGGTCCTGGGTGGACCTGCCGACGTACCCCTTCCAGCACGAGCGTTTCTGGCAGGACAGCGTGGACCCGGCCGGCTCCGGCCAGGCCGGCGACGACGACGGCCTGTGGGCGGCGGTGGACAGCGGTGACCTCGACACGGTGGTCACCACGCTCGACGTGGACCCGCAGGCGCCCCTGGCGTCGGTGCTGCCCGCGCTCTCCGCGTGGCGCAGGGGACGGCAGGAGCGCTCCGCGCTGGACCGCTGGCGCTACGAGGCCCGGTGGGAGCGCCGCCCCGGCGGCACCCCGGCGGCGCTGACCGGCACCTGGCTGCTGGTGGTCGCCGACCCGGCGGCGCCGGGCGACGCGGGCGCAGCGGTGGCCGACGCGCTGGCCGCGCACGGCGCCACGGTCGTCACCACCGGCCCGGCGGACCTGGCCGGCCACCTCGACGCAGCTCCGGCCGGCGTGGTCTCCCTCCTCGCGCTCGACGAGGCGTTCCTGCCCGGCCACCCCGGCGTCCCGGCGGGCGCCGCCGCCACCCTGGACCTGATCCGCACGCTCGCCGGGCGGGGCGCCAGGCTGTGGTGCCTCACCCGTGGGGCCGTCGCCACCTCCCCGGCCGATCCGGTGACCGGCGTGGCCCAGTCGCAGGTGTGGGGCCTCGGCCGGGTCGCCGCGCTGGAGCTGCCCGACACCTGGGGCGGCCTGGTCGACCTGCCCGCCGAGCTGGACGGGCGCACCGCCGCCGCGCTGGCCGGCGTGCTCGCCGGCATCGGGGAGGACCAGGTCGCGGTGCGCCCGGACGGGGTGTTCGTCCGCCGGCTGCACCGCGCGCCGGTGACCGGCGCCCCGCGCTGGCGCGGCGCGTCCGGCACCGTGCTGATCACCGGCGGCACCGGCACCCTCGGCATCGAGGCCGCCCGCCTGTACGCGCGCCACGGCGCCGAGCGGGTCGTGCTGCTGAGCCGGCGCGGCACCGCCCCCGCCGAGGCGCTCGACGAGCTGCGCGGACTGGGCGCGCAGGTCGACGTCGTCGCCTGCGACGTGGCCGACCGGGCCGCCCTGGCGGCGGTCGTCGACGACTACCCCGACGTACGCGCCGTGGTGCACGTGGCGGGGCTGGCACAGCTGACCGGCATCGCGGACATGGACCTCGCCGAGTACGCCGACGTCGTCTCCGCCAAGGTCGCCGGCGCCACCCACCTCGACGCGATCTTCGCGGACCGCGACCTCGACGAGTTCGTGCTCTTCTCCTCCGTGGCCGGCGTCTGGGGCAGCGGCGGGCAGGCCGCCTACGCCGCCGGCAACGCGCACCTGTGCGCCCTCGCCGAGGCGCGGCGCGCCCGGGGGCAGGTCGCCACCGCCCTCGCCTGGGGCCCGTGGGCCGAGAGCACGCTGGTGGACGACGAGATCTCGGCCTCGCTGCGCAAGCGGGGCCTGGCGCCGATGGCGCCGGAGCGGGCCGTCGCGGCCATGCGTACGGCCCTGGCGGCCGGGGACACGGACGTCGTGCTCGCCGACGTGGACTGGGCCACCTTCGTGCCGTCGTTCGCCGCGCTGCGGCCGAGCCGGCTGTTCGACACCATCCCCGAGGCCGTGGTCGACGAGGCGCCGGCCGAGGCCTCCACCTCGTCGGACTTCGCCCGCCGGCTCGCCGACCTGCCCGAGGCGGAGCGCCTCGACCACGTCGTCGGGCTGGTCCGCACCCAGGTTGCGCTCACGCTCGGCTACGCGGGCCCGGAGGCGGTCGAGCCGGCCTCCGCGTTCAAGGAACTGGGCTTCGACTCGGTCACCGCCGTGGAGTTCCGCAACCGGATGGTCGAAGCCACCGGCGTACGGCTCTCCGCGGCCGTCGCCTTCGACTACCCGACCCCGGTCGCGCTGGCCGAGCACCTGCTAGAGACCGGTCGCACCGAGGTGGTCGTCGGCACCGTCGCCGCCGACGAGCCGATCGCCATCGTCGGCATGAGCTGCCGCTTCCCCGGGGGCGTCAGCTCGCCCGAGGAGCTGTGGGCGATGCTGCGCGAGGGGCGCGACGGCATCGGCCCGTTCCCCACCGACCGCGGCTGGGACCTCGACGGCCTGTTCCACCCCGACCCGGAGCACTCCGGGACCAGCTACGTCCGCGAGGGCGGCTTCCTCGCCGACCTGCCGGGCTTCGACGCGGCCTTCTTCGGCATCAGCCCCCGCGAGGCGGAGGCCATGGACCCGCAGCAGCGGTTGGTGCTGGAGGCGTCCTGGGCGGCCTTCGAGGACGCCGGCATCGACCCGACCGGGCTGCGGGGCAGCGCGACCGGCGTGTACGTCGGCGCCAACAACGTCGACTACGCCCGGATCACCGGCGCGGCCGGGGCGAGCGCGGAAGGCTTCATGGCCACCGGCAACGCCGCGAGCATCCTCTCCGGTCGCCTCTCGTACGTGCTGGGGCTGGAGGGCCCGGCCGTGACCGTGGACACCGCCTGCTCGTCGTCGCTGGTGGCGATGCACCTGGCGGTGCGGGCGCTGCGCTCGGGCGAGTGCGCGATGGCGGTCGCGGGCGGCGTCACCGCCATGTCGACGCCGGGCGCGTTCCTGGAGTTCAGCCGGATGCGCGGGCTCGCCCCGGACGGGCGCTGCAAGGCGTTCGCGGCTGGCGCGGACGGCACCAACTGGGGCGAGGGCATCGGCGTGGTCGTCCTGGAGCGGCTCTCCGACGCGCTCGCCGCCGGCCACGAGGTCCTCGCCGTGGTACGCGGGACCGCCGTCAACCAGGACGGCGCGTCCAACGGGCTGACCGCCCCCAACGGCCCCTCGCAGCAGCGGGTCATCCGGCAGGCGCTCGCCGACGCGGGGCTCTCCACCGCCGACGTGGACGTGGTGGAGGCGCACGGCACGGGCACCACGCTGGGCGACCCCATCGAGGTCGACGCGCTCTTCGCCACGTACGGCCGGGACCGCGCCGCCGAGCGCCCGCTCTGGCTGGGCTCGGTGAAGTCGAACATCGGGCACACCCAGGCCGCCGCCGGCGTCGCCGGAGTGATCAAGATGGTGCTCGCGCTGCGGCACGGCGAACTGCCCCGGACCCTGCACGTGGCCGAGCCGACGGCGCACGTCGACTGGTCGGGCGGGGTGCGGCTGCTCGCCGAACCGCAGCCATGGGGCCGCAACGGCCACCCGCGTCGCGGCGGCGTCTCGTCGTTCGGGTTCAGCGGCACCAACGCCCACCTCGTCATCGAGGAGGCACCGGAGGCGCCCGAGGCCGAGCGGACGCCCGACGACGGGCCGGTCGCGCTGGTGCTCTCCGCCCGCTCCGACGGGGCGCTGCGCCGGCAGGCCGCCGACCTCGAGCCGCTCCTGGCCGAGGTGGCGCCCCGCGACCTGGCGTACTCGCTGTCGCTGCGGGCCACCCACCCGCGCCGCGCGGTCGTGGTGGGCGGCGCCGACGAGCTGCGCGCCGGCCTCGCCGCGCTCGCCGCGGGGGAGCCCGCGCCGAACCTGGCCACCGGGGTCGCCGCCGGCACGCCGGGGAAGGTGGCGTTCTCCTTCCCGGGGCAGGGCTCGCAGTGGATCGGCATGGCCGTGGAGCTGCTCGACACCGCCCCGGTCTTCGCCGCCCGGATGGCCGAGTGTGAGGCCGCGCTGGCGCCGCACGTCGACTGGTCCCTGGAGGCCGTCCTGCGGCAGGGGGAGGAGCTGGACCGGGTGGACGTCGTCCAGCCCGTCCTGTTCGCCGTCATGGTGTCGCTGGCCGAGCTGTGGCGCTCCCACGGGGTCGAGCCCGCCGCCGTGGTGGGGCACTCCCAGGGCGAGATCGCCGCCGCGTGCGTGGCGGGCGCGCTCTCCGTGGCGGACGCGGCCAGGGTCGTCGCTCTGCGCAGCCGCGCGCTGCTGCGCCTTTCCGGCAAGGGCGGCATGGTCTCCGTGCCGCTGCCGGTGGCCGAGGTGCGCGACCGGCTGGAGCGCTTCGACGGCCGGGTGACCGTGGCGACCGTCAACGGGCCGCGCTCGACGGTGGCGGCCGGCGAGCTGGACGCCCTCGACGAGCTGCTGGCCGAGTGCCAGCGCGACGGCGTGCGCGCCAAGCGCATCGACGTGGACTACGCGTCGCACTCGGCGTACGTGGAGGAGCTGCACGAGGAGCTGCGCGAGGTGCTGGCCGGGCTGGCGCCCCGCCGGCCCGAGGTGCCGCTCTACTCGACCGTGGACGACCGCTGGCTGGACGACGTCGCGATGGACGCCGAGTACTGGTACCGCAACCTGCGCCAGACCGTCTGGTACGAGCCCGCCGTCCGGGCCCTGCTCGACGCGGGCGTCACCACGATCGTCGAGGTCAGCCCGCACCCCGTGCTCACCATCGGCGTGCAGGACGTCATCGACGACGCGGCGGCCACCGCCACCGTGGTCGGCTCGCTGCGCCGCGACGAGGGGGGACTGGCGCGCTTCCTGCTCTCCCTGGGCGAGGCGCACGTGCACGGCGTGCACCCCACGTGGGGGGTCGAGGGCGCGCGCCGGGTCCGGCTGCCCGGCTACCCGTTCCAGCACGAGCGGTACTGGCCGGCCGTCGGCACGGCCACCGCCGACGCGGCCGGGCTGGGGCTCGCCGCCACCGAGCACCCGCTGCTCGGCGCGGCGGTCGCGCTGGCCGACACCGACGGCCTGCTGTTCACCGGCCGCATCTCGGTGGCCGCGCACCCGTGGCTGGCCGACCATCGGGTCGGCGGGCAGGTGTTCGTGCCCGGGACCGCGCTCGTGGATCTCGCGGTCCGCGCCGGCGACGAGGTCGACTGCGGCCGGGTCGAGGAGCTGACCCTGACCGCGCCCCTGGTGCTGCCCGAGAAGGGCGGGGTCCAGGTGCAGCTGCGCGTGGGCGCGCCCGACGAGAACGGGCAGCGGCAGCTGACCGTCCACTCCCGGCCGGACGGGGTCGCCACCGACGCGGCGCCGTGGGTGCGCAACGGCGTCGGCCTGCTCGCCCCCGGGGAGCCGGCGGGCGGCTTCGACACCGCGTGGCCGCCGGCAGCCGAGCCGGTCGCGTCCGACGAGCTGTACGCCACCCTGGCCGCGGCCGGTCTCACGTACGGCCCGACGTTCCAGGGCGTACGCCGGGTGTGGCGGCAGGGCGAGGAGATCTTCGCCGAGGTGGCCCTGCCGGCGGAGGCCGCCCGGACGGCGGCCGGTTACGGCCTGCACCCGGCGCTGCTCGACGCCGCGCTGCACCCGCTCGCGCTCGTCACCAGCGGCACCGAGGCGCTGCTGCCGTTCGAGTGGAGCGGCGTCTCCGTGCACGCCGTCGGCGCGACGGAGCTGCGCGTCCGGCTGCGTCCGCGCGGCCGGAACACGGTCGCGGTGACCGTCGCCGACCAGAGCAACACCGTGGTCGCCGAGGTCGAGTCGCTGGTGCTGCGGGAGGCCACCGCCCCCGCGCAGCCGAGCACGCACCACGACGCCCTGTTCCGCCTGGAGTGGACCCCGGTCGCCGCGCCGGCGACCGCACCGGACGCCCGCTGGGCGGCCCTCGGCGGATGCACCCTGCCGCAGGACGCCGGCCTCGTCACCGACGCGTACCCGGACCTGGCGACCCTGCGGGCCCGGGTGGCCGACGGCGTGCCGACGCCCGCCCTGGTCGTGCTCCCCTGCGCGGCCGGCGCGGCCGACGATCCCGCCGGGGCGGCCCACCGGGTCGTCCACGACACCCTCGCGGTGCTGCGGGAGTGGCTCGCCGACGAGCGGTTCGCCGACGCCCGGCTGGTCGTCGTCACTCGGGACGCGGTGAGCGTGCACGAGGCGGCCCCCGACCTGCCCAGCTCGCCGGTGTGGGGCCTGCTCCGGTCGGCCCAGAGCGAGCACCCGGACCGCTTCGTCCTGCTCGACGTCGACGACCGCGAGCCGCACCGGCTGCTCGCGGCGGCGGTCGCGGCCGACGAGCCGCAGCTCGCTGTCCGCGACGGCGTCCTGCTGGCCCCGCGGCTCGCCCGCGCGGCGAGCAGCCCCGCGCTGGCGGCGCCGCCGGTCGAGCGCTGGCGGCTGGACGTCACCGAGCGCGGCACGCTGGACAACCTCGCGCTGCTGCCCGAGGCGGAGGAACCGCGCCCGCTTGGGCCGGGCCAGGTGCGCATCGCGATGCGGGCCGCCGGCCTGAACTTCCGGGACGTGCTGATCGCCCTCGACATGTACCCCGGCGGCGGCGTGATGGGCGGCGAGGGAGCGGGCGTGGTCGTCGAGACCGCGCCGGACGTGACCGCCGTCGCGGTCGGCGACCGGGTCATGGGCCTGTTCTACGGCGCCTTCGGCACCGAGGTGGTCACCGACGCGCGGATGGTCGTGCCGGTGCCGTCGGGCTGGTCGTTCGCCACGGCGGCGTCGACGCCTATCGCGTTCTGCACCGCCTACTACGCGCTGGTCGACCTGGCCCAGGTCAAGCCGGGGGAGCGGGTGCTGGTGCACGCCGCCGCCGGTGGCGTCGGCATGGCGGCGGTCCGCCTCGCCCGGCACCTCGGCGCGGAGGTGTACGGCACCGCCAGCACCGGCAAGTGGGACGCGCTGCGGGCGATGGGGCTGCCGGACACGCACATCGGCAACTCCCGCACCCTGGAGTTCGAGGAGCGCTTCGGCGCGGCCGGCATCGACGTGGTGATCGACTCGCTGGCGAAGGAGTTCGTCGACGCCTCGCTGCGCCTGCTCGGCGCGGGCGGCCGGTTCGTCGAGATGGGCAAGACCGACGTGCGGGACCCGGACCGGGTCGCCGCCGACCACCCCGGCGTCGCCTACCAGGCGTTCGACCTGCTCGCCATCGACCCGGACCGGGTCGGCGCGATCCTGCGCGACGTGGTCGCCCTGTTCGGGACGGGCGACCTCACGCCGCTGCCGGTGCGGCCGTACGACATCCGTCGCGCCCCGGAGGCGTTCCGGTTCATGTCCAAGGCCCGGCACGTCGGCAAGCTCGTGCTCACCGCGCCGCCCCGGCGGGACCCCGACGGCACGGTGCTCGTCACGGGCGGCACCGGCACCCTCGGCGGTCTGCTGGCCCGGCACCTGGTGACCCGGCGCGGGGTACGGCACCTCCTGCTGACCAGCCGCCGTGGCCCGGACGCCCCCGGGGCCGCCGAGCTGGTGGCCGAGCTGACCTCGTACGGCGCGGAGGTCACCGTCGCGGCGTGCGACGCGGCGGACTGCGCGGCGCTGGCCGGGACCCTGGCCCGGGTGCCCGCCGCGCACCCGCTGACCGCCGTGGTGCACACGGCGGGTGTCCTCGACGACGGCCTGGTCGCCGCGCTGACCCCGGAGCAGGTCGACGCGGTGCTGCGGCCCAAGGTCGACGCGGCGGTCAACCTGCACGAGCTGACCCTGGACGCCGAGCTGGCCGAGTTCGTCGTGTTCTCCGCGGCGGCCGGCACGATGGGCGGCCCCGGGCAGGGCAACTACGCGGCGGCGAACACCTTCCTGGACGCGCTCGTGGCGCGGCGCCGGGCGGCCGGGCTGCCCGCCCGTTCGCTGGCCTGGGGCCTGTGGAGCGAGGCGAGCGGGATGACCGCGCACCTCGACGCCAACGACCGCGCCCGGATGGCCCGCGTCGGCCTGCTGGAACTGTCGGTGGAGCAGGGCATGGCGCTGTACGACGCGGCGGAGCTGGTCGACGAGGCGCTGCTGGTGCCGATGCCGATGGACCCGGCGGCGCTGCGCGAGCTGGGCCGGGCGGGCCTGCTGCCCGCGCTGCTGCGTGGCCTGGTGCGGGGCCCGTCCCGACGGTCGGTGGAGCAGGCGACGCAGTCGCCCGGCGCCCTGCGCGACCACCTGGCGAGCCAGAGCGGCCCGCAGCGGCGGCACACCGCGCTGGAGTTCGTCAAGGCACAGGCCGCCGCCGTGCTCGGGCACGCCGGCGCGAGCGCGGTGGATCCCGACCGGCCGTTCACCGAGCTGGGCTTCGACTCGCTCACCGCGGTCGAGTTCCGCAACCGGCTGAAGGCGGCCACCGGCCTGAAGCTCTCCGCCACCATGGTGTTCGACCACCCGACCGCCGCGGCGCTCACCGACCACCTGCTGGCCGGGCTGGCCCCGGCCGAGGTGGATCCGGCCGCGGGGCTGTTGGCCGAGCTGGACCGGCTGGAACGCTCGTTCGCCCAGGCCGGTGCGGCGGGTCTGGAGGACGCGGTCAAGGCACGGATTACCGATCGGTTGCACGCGGTGATGTCGAATTGGCGTGGCAGGTCCGACGTGGACGCCGAACCCGACGGACCGGACGTGGGCCTGGTGCTGAAGACCGCCTCCGCCGACGAGCTGTTGCGGTTCATCGACGACGAACTCGGCGCCGCCTGAACCGGACGCGCTGAGGAGGGCTTACTGATGGCGAACGAAGAGCAGCTTGTCGAGTACCTCCGGCGCGTGACGGCCGACCTGCACGAGACGCGGCGCAAGCTGCGTACCGCGACGGAGCGGGAGCCGATCGCCATCGTCGGCATCGGCTGCCGCTTCCCCGGCGGCGTGCGCTCCGCCGACGACCTGTGGGAGCTGGTGTCGTCCGGCGGCGACGGCATCACCGACTTCCCCACCAACCGGGGCTGGGACCTGGACGACCTGTTCGACCCGGACAGCGGCTCCGGCACCAGCTACGTGCGGCGGGGCGGGTTCATCCCGGACGCCACCGACTTCGACGCGGGCTTCTTCGGCATCAGCCCGCGCGAGGCGCTCGCCATGGACCCGCAGCAGCGGCTGATGCTGGAGACGTCGTGGGAGGCGTTCGAGCACGCCGGGATCGACCCGCACTCGCTGCGGGGCAGCCGGACCGGCGTGTTCGTCGGCGCGAACAGCGTCGAGTACCTGAACGCCATGCAGCGCGACGTGGACGCGCTGATCGGCTACACGATGACCGGGGTCGCGGGCAGCGTCGTGTCCGGCCGGGTGTCGTACGTGCTGGGGCTGGAGGGCCCGGCCGTCACCGTGGACACGGCCTGCTCGTCGTCGCTGGTGGCGGTGCACGTGGCCGCGCACGCGCTGCGCAGCGGCGACTGCGACCTCGCGCTGGCGGGCGGCAGCTGCGTCATCTCCACGCCCGGCACGTTCATCGAGTTCTCCAGCCAGAAGGGGCTCGCCCCGGACGGCCGGGTCAAGGCGTTCGCCTCGGCGGCGGACGGCACGGCGTTCGGCGAGGGCGTCGGCGTACTCGTGCTGGAGAAGCTGTCGGACGCGCGCCGCAACGGGCACCGCGTCCTGGCGGTGGTACGCGGCTCGGCCGTCAACCAGGACGGCGCGTCGAACGGCCTCACGGCGCCGAACGGGCCGTCGCAGCAGCGGGTCATCCGGGCGGCGCTGGCGAACGCCGGGCTCACCACGGCCGACGTGGACGCGGTGGAGGCGCACGGCACCGGCACCACGCTGGGCGACCCGATCGAGGCCCAGTCGCTCATCGCCACCTACGGCCAGGAGCGTGACCGGCCGCTCTGGCTCGGCTCGGTGAAGTCGAACTTCGGGCACACCCAGGCCGCCGCCGGCGTCGCGGGCGTGATCAAGATGGTCATGGCGCTGCGGCACGAGGAGCTGCCCCGCACCCTGCACGTCGACAAGCCGTCGCACCACGTGGACTGGGCGGACGGCGCCGTCCAGCTGCTCAGCGAGCCGGTGCGGTGGCCACGGGGCGAGAACCCGCGGCGCGCGGGCGTCTCGTCGTTCGGCATCTCGGGCACCAACGCCCACGTGCTGATCGAGGAGCCACCGGCCGCCGAGGCCCCGCAGAGCGCCCCGCCGGCCGAGGGCCCCGCCACGTGGGTGCTGTCGGCCCGGACCGAGGCGGCGCTGCGCGAGCAGGCGGTCCGGTTGCGCGACCGCCTGAGCGACGACCTCGGCACGCACGACGTCGCGTACGCGCTCGCCAGCACCCGCGCCCGCCTCCCGCACCGCGCCGTCCTCGTCGGGGACCGGGACGAGCTGTCCGCCGCGCTCGACGCGCTCGCCGACGGCGGTGCGGCCCGCAACCTCGTCACCGGGCTCGCCGACGCCGGCGAGCGCACCGCGTTCCTCTTCCCCGGCCAGGGCTCGCAGTGGCTGGGCATGGCCGCCGAGCTGCTGGACACCGCACCGGTCTTCGCCGAGCGGATGGCGGAGTGCGCCACCGCCGTGGACCGGCACACCGACTGGTCGCTGCTCGACGTGCTGCGCGGCGTCCCGGGCGCCGCCTCCCTGGACCGGGTCGACGTCGTCCAGCCGGCGCTGTTCGCCATGATGGTCTCGCTGGCGGCGCTGTGGCGCTCGCACGGGATCGAGCCCGCCGCCGTCGTCGGGCACTCCCAGGGCGAGATCGCCGCCGCCTGCGTGGCCGGCGCGCTCACCCTGGACGACGCCGCCCTGGTGGTGACCCGGCGCAGCCAGCTGATCGCCGTGGACCTCGCCGGGCGGGGCGGCATGGTGTCCGTGTCGGAGCCGGTGGCGAAGGTCGCCCGGCGCCTGCGGCCCGGGCTGTCGGTCGCCGCCGTGAACGGGCCGTCCACCGTGGTCGTCTCCGGCGCGCCCGAGGCGCTCGACGAGCTGCTCGCCGAGTGCGAGCGCGACGAGGTCCGCGCGCGGCGCATCGACGTCGACTACGCCTCGCACTCCGCGCACGTCGAGTCGATGCGCGACGAACTGCTCCGGGTCCTCGCCCCCGTGCGGCCCCGCACCGGCGACGTGCCGCTCTACTCGACCGTCACCGGTGAGCTGCTCGACACCGCCGAGCTGGTCGCCGAGTACTGGTACCGCAACCTGCGGCAGACCGTCGAGTTCGAGCAGACCGTACGCGGCGTCATCGCCGACGGCATCGACTCCTTCGTCGAGGTCAGCTCGCACCCGGTGCTCGTACCCGCCGTGCAGGACCTGCTCGACGAGGCGGGCGGCGGCTCGGTCGTCGGCACGCTGCGCCGCGACGAGGGCGGCCTGCGCCGGTTCCTGCTGTCGCTGGGGCAGGCGCACACCCGGGGCGTGCAGCCGGACTGGGCCACGCTGGTCACCGCCCCGGCCCGACCGGTCGCCCTGCCGACGTACGCCTTCCAGCGCCGCACCTACTGGCCCAGCGGCGCGGGCGGCCCGGTCGACGCCAGCGGCCTCGGCCTCGGCTCCACCGGCCACCCGCTGCTCGGCGCGACCGTGTCGCTCGCCGGCGCGGACGGGGTGCTGCTCACCGGCCGGCTGTCGACCTCGGCGCACCCGTGGCTCGCCGACCACCGGGTGGCGGGCCGGATCCTCCTGCCCGGCACGGCCTTCGTCGAGCTGGCGGTCCGCGCCGGCGACGAGGTGGGCGCCACCGAGGTCGAGGAGCTGACGCTCGAAGCGCCCCTGGTGGTGCCGGAGCGGGGCGCGGTGCAGGTCCAGCTCCGCGTCGGCGAGCCCGGCCCGGACGGCGCCCGGCGGCTGACGGTCCACTCGCGGCCCGACGGCGACGGTCCGTGGACCCGGCACGCCACCGGCAGCCTGGGCACCGGGAACTCCGGCGCCGGCGACCGCGCGGCGGCCCCGGCGGGCGTCTGGCCGCCCGAGGGCGCCGAGGCCCTGGACACCACCGAGCTGTACGACCGGTTCGCGGCGCTCGACGTGACGTACGGCCCCGCCTTCGGCGGCCTGGGGTCGGTGTGGCGGCGGGGCGACGAGCTGTTCGCCGAGGTCACCGCCCCCGAGGCGGCGAAGGTCGCGGGCTTCGGCCTGCACCCCGCGCTGCTCGACGCGGCGCTGCACCCGCTCGGCCTGGGCGTGTTCACCTCCGACGACGGCGAGGGCGGGCCCTGGCTGCCGTTCGCCTGGCACGGGGTGACCCTGCACGCCACCGGTGCCGCCCGGCTGCGGGTCACCATCCGGTCGGCGGGCCCGAACGCCGTCGCGGTGACCGTCGCCGACCACGCCGGCGCGCCGGTCGCCACGATCGACGCGCTGGCCGTGCGCCGCCTGCCCGCGAACGCGCTCGCCGACCTGACCAACCCGCGCCACCAGGCGATGCACGTGCTCGACTGGGTGCCCGTCCCGGTGGCCGACGGCGCGGCCACGGTCGCGGTCGTGGGCGGCGAGCTGCCCGGCGCCACCGCGTACGACAGCCTCGCCGCGATCGGCGAGGTCCCCGACTTCGTGGTCCTCCCGGTCACCTCCGACGGCGACGACCTGGTCGGGGCCACCTACCGGGCGGTGGAGCACACCCTCGCCGCCGTCCAGGAGTGGCTCGCCGACGACCGGTTCGCCGCCGCCCGCCTGGTCGTGCTGACCGAGGGGGCCACCGACGCGACCCGGCCGGCGCTCGCCGCCGTGTGGGGCCTGCTGCGCTCGGCCGCGTCCGAGAACCCCGGCCGGATCGTGCTCGTCGACGTGGCGGGCGGGCAGTGGGCGGCGAACCTCGTGCCGGCGCTGCGCTCGGGCGAGCCGCAGCTCGCCCTGCGCGGCACCGAGGTCCTCGTACCGCGCATCGCGAAGGCGTCCGGGCAGCCGGGCACGCCACCGGAGATCACCGGCACGGTCCTCGTCACGGGGGCGTCGGGCACGCTCGGCCGCCTCGTCGCCCGGCACCTCGTCGCGCGGCACGGCGTCCGTCGCCTCGTGCTCGCGGGCCGTCGCGGCATGACCGGGGACCTGCGGACGCTGCACGACGAGCTGACCGCCCAGGGCGTGCACGTGACGGTCGCCGCCTGCGACGCCGCCGACCGCGAGGCGCTGGCCGCGCTCGTCGCGGAGCATCCGCCCACGGCGGTCGTGCACACGGCCGGCGTCCTGGACGACGGGATGATCCCGTCGCTCACGTCGGAGCGGGTCGCGACCGCGCTGCGCCCCAAGGTCGACGCCCTCGTCAACCTGCACGAGCTGGTCGGCGACGTGAGCGCCTTCGTCGTCTTCTCCTCCGCCGCGGGCGTCCTCGGCGGCCCCGGCCAGGGCAACTACGCGGCGGCCAACGCCTTCGTCGACGCGTTCGCCGCGTACCGGCGCGCCCTGGGCCTGCCCGCGGTGTCGCTGGCCTGGGGCATGTGGGCGGAGCGCACCGGCCTCACCGGCGCGCTCGACGACGCCGACCTCGCCCGGATGCGGCGCTCCGGCGTGCGGCCCCTCTCCACCGAGGACGGGCTCGCGCTCTTCGACGAGGCGCTCGGCGCGCCCGAGGCCGCCCTCGTGCCGATCCACCTGGACCTCGCCGCCCTGCGGGAGCAGGCAACCGGCGGCGTGCTGCCCCCGGTGCTGCGCGGCCTGGTCCGCACCCCGGCACGGCGCCAGGTCTCCGCCGACGCCGCGGCGGCCTCCGACCTGGTCGCGGCCCTCGCCGGTCGCGGCCCGGCCGAGCGCCGCAAGGAGCTCGTCGACATCGTCCGTACGCAGGTCGCGGTCGTGCTCGGGCACGGCGGCGCCGAGGCGGTGGGCGCGACGAAGGCGTTCAAGGAACTGGGCTTCGACTCGCTCACCGCCGTCGAGTTCCGCAACCGCCTCAACGCGGTCGTCGGCCTGCGGCTGCCCGTCACGCTGGTCTTCGACTACCCGAACCCCACCGCGCTGGCCGAGCACCTGGACGCGGAACTCTTCGCCGGTGGGTCGGCCGCAGCCGTGGTCGTGGCCGCCACCGACGGCACCGACGACCCCATCGCGATCGTCGGCATGGGCTGCCGGTTCCCCGGCGGCGCCACCTCCCCGGAGAAGCTGTGGGACCTGGTCGCGGGGGGCGTCGACGCGGTGGCCGGCTTCCCGACCGACCGGGGCTGGGACATCGACAACCTCGTCGACCCGGACCCGGACAAGCCCGGCCGCACCTACTGCGGGGAGGGCGCCTTCCTGTACGACGCGGCCTGGTTCGACGCCGAGTTCTTCGGCATCTCCCGCCGCGAGGCCCTGGCCATGGACCCGCAGCAGCGGCTGTTCCTGGAGACCTCGTGGGAGGCCGTCGAGCGCGCCGGCATCGATCCCACCACCCTGCGCGGCAGTCGCACCGGGGTGTTCGCCGGCCTGATGTACCACGACTACACCGCGCACCTTCAGCACCTGCCTCCCGAGCTCGACGGCTTCATCGGCACCGGCGTCGCCGGCGGCGTGGTCTCCGGCCGGGTGTCGTACGCGCTGGGGCTGGAGGGGCCGGCGGTCACCGTCGACACGGCGTGCTCGTCCTCGCTGGTCACCCTGCACCTGGCCGCCCAGTCGCTGCGCCGGGGCGAGTGCACGCTCGCCCTGGCCGGTGGCGTGACCGTGCTCGCGACGCCCAACGCGTTCATCGACTTCAGCCGCCAGCGGGCCCTCGCGCCGGACGGCCGGTGCAAGTCCTTCGCGGCCGGCGCCGACGGCACCGGCTGGGGCGAGGGCGTCGGGGTGCTGGTGCTCGAACGGCTCTCCGACGCGCGCCGCAACGGCCACCCGGTGCTCGCCGTCGTGCGCAGCACCGCCGTCAACCAGGACGGCGCGAGCAACGGCATGACCGCGCCGAACGGGCCGTCCCAGCAGCGCCTGGTCAACCAGGCGCTCGCCGACGCGGGGCTGCGACCGGCCGACGTGGACGCCGTCGAGGCGCACGGCACCGGCACCACCCTGGGCGACCCGATCGAGGCCCGGTCGCTCATCGCGACGTACGGCCGCGACCGGGGCGAGCACCCGCTCTGGGTCGGCTCGATCAAGTCGAACATCGGGCACACGCAGGCCGCCGCCGGCGTCGCCGGGGTGATCAAGATGGTGGAGGCGATCCGGCACGGCCTGCTGCCGCCGACCCTGCACGTCGACGCGCCTTCTCCGCACGTGGACTGGGCGGACGGGGCCGTCCAGCTGCTGACCGCTGCGGTGCCCTGGCCGGAGACGGGACGCCCGCGCCGCGCCGGCGTCTCCTCGTTCGGCATCTCCGGCACCAACGCGCACGCGATCATCGAGCAGGCGCCCGAGCCCGTGGTGGTGGACTCGACGGCCGAGGTGCCGGTGGTGCCCCTGGTGGTGTCCGGCCGGGACCAGGCCGCGCTGCGCGACCAGGCGGCCCGGCTCGCCGCCCACCTCACCGACGCGGCGTCCGCCGTGGACGCCGGCTTCTCGCTCGCCACCACCCGTACCGCCCTGCGGCACCGGGCGGTCGTGCTCGGCCGGGACCTGGCCGAGCTGCGCGCCGGACTGGCCGCGCTGGCCCGTGGCGAGAACGCCCCCGGGGTGGTGGGCGGGGTCGCCGACACCGCCGGGGCGACCGCCGTGCTCTTCACCGGGCAGGGGTCGCAGCGGGTCGCGATGGCGGGGGAGCTGACGGGCTTCCCGGTGTTCGCGGCGGCGTTCGACGAGGTGTGCGCGGAACTGGACGGGCATCTTGAGCGGCCGTTGCGGGAGGTGTTGGGTTCCGAGGAGGTGCATCAGACGGGGTGGGCGCAGCCGGCGTTGTTCGCGGTGGAGGTGGCGCTGTTCCGGTTGTTCGAGTCGTGGGGGGTGCGGCCGGACTTCGTGGCGGGGCACTCGATCGGTGAGCTGGCGGCGGCGCACGTGGCGGGGGTCCTCACCCTGCCGGACGCCGCCCGGCTGGTGGCCGCCCGCGGCCGGCTGATGCAGGCGCTGCCGACCGGCGGAGCGATGGTGGCCGTACGCGCCACCGAGGACGAGGTGGTCCCGCTGCTCTCCGACGCCGTGGCGGTCGCCGCCGTCAACGGCCCCACCTCGGTCGTGCTCTCCGGCGAGGAGGCCGCCACCCTGGGGGTCGCCGAGAAGTTGGCCGCCAGCGGCCGCAAGACCAGGCGGCTCACCGTGTCGCACGCGTTCCATTCGCCGCTGATGGAGCCCATGCTCGACGAGTTCCGCGCGGTGGCCGGGTCCGTCACCCACCACCCGCCGACGATCCCGCTGCTCTCCACGGTCACCGGTGAGCCCGCCGAGCTGACCCCCGAGTACTGGGTGCGTCAGGTACGGGCGACGGTCCGGTTCGCCTCGGCCGTCGAGGCGCTGGCGGCACGCGGCGTACGCACCTTCCTCGAACTGGGCCCGGACGCGGTGCTCACCGCGCTCGGCCGGGAGTGCGTGGCCGACGCCGAGTTCGTGCCCGCCCAGCGCGCCGACCGGGACGGGCCGCAGGTGGCGACCGAGGCGCTCGCCCGCCTGCACAACCGCGGCGTACCCGTCGACTGGCCGGCCTTCTTCGCCGGCGCGCGCCCGGTCGCCCTGCCCACGTACGCCTTCCAGCGCACCCGCCTGTGGCCGGACCCGCCCGCCGCCGCCGCGCCCGGCGACGACTTCTGGGCCGCGGTCGAGCGCGACGACCTGGGCGCGCTGCTGGGCCTGGACGACACCGCGACCCTGAAGGACGTGGCGGTGGCGCTGTCGTCATGGCGACGCGGGCCCGCGCCCGGCTACCAGCTGCGGTGGTCCCCGGTCACGGAGCTGCCGGTGCCCGCGCTGCGGGGCGTGTGGCTGGTGCCGACTGACGCCGACCGGATCGCCGGGGCGATGGCCCGGCACGGCGCCGACGTGCGCGTGTACCGCGAGGGAACGGCGGACGAGCTGCTCGACCTGGTGCCCGAACACGTGGCGGCGGGGGTGCTGACGACGTCCGCCGGCCCCACCCCGGCCGGGCTGCTGCGGGCCCTCGACGAGTCCCGCGTGGAGGCTCCCGTGTGGTGCCTGACCCGGGGCGCGGCCGCGGTCACCCCCACCGAGCGGATCACCGACCTGGACGGGGCGGCGGCGTACGGCTTCGGCCGGTCCACCGCCCTCGCCACGCCCCGGGCCTGGGGCGGGGTCGTCGACCTGCCGGAGACGCTCGACGAGCGGACGCTGACCGCCCTGTGCCGGGTGCTCACCCGGGGCGCCGGCGAGGACCAGGTGGCGCTGCGCTCGGCGGGCGTCTTCGCCCGCCGGCTCGTCACGGCCCCCGCGCCGACCGCTGAGCCGTGGCGGCCCACGGGCCCGGTCGCGCTGCACGGCGGTCCGCTGGCGGACCGGATCGCCGCCCTGCTGGAGGCGGCGGGCGCGACGGTCACCACGGGGGCCGCCGACACGGTGGTCGTCACCAGCGACGCCGACGACCCGGTCGCGACCGCCCTCGCCGCCAGCGCCGAGCGGCTCGTCCTCGTGCACACGGCCGACGAGATGTTCGGTGTCGCCGGCGCCGCCGGGACGGCGGCCGTGTTCGACGCCATCGCCCAGCAGCGCGACGGGGCGGTGTCGGTCGCGGTCGGCCCGGACGTCACCGTCGAGCAGTTCGGCGCGGCGGTGGGCGCGGGCACGGCCGGCCGGGTCGCCGCCGCCGTGGACTGGCCCTCGTTCGTACCCGACTACACCCGGTACCGGCCGAGCCCGCTGCTGCGGGACCTGCCGGACGCGATGCGCCACGTCACCGAGGCCGCCGAGGACACGCTCGACGCCGACAGCCCCGACGCGTTGCGCCGGCTGCTCGACGGCGCCGACGAGGCCGAGACCCGCGCGGTGCTGTCCCACGTGGTACGGGCCCAGACCGCGTACACGCTCGGTCTGCCGTCGGCCGCCACGGTCGACGAGAACCAGGAGTTCCTCGACATCGGCTTCTCCTCCCTCACCGCCGTGGAACTGCGGCGCCGGCTCGAGGCCCTCACCGGGCTGGAGCTGACCGCCGCGCTCGTCTACGACCACCCGACGCCTGCCGAGGTGGTCGAGGAACTGCTCGCCCAGCGGGCCCTCGTCGCGTAGCAGACCCCCCACGACGAGGAGCGGACCTTCGTCACCCCCCTCTCGGAAGGAAGCCCTCATGAGCAAGTCCGCTCGGATGAGCACGCTGATCAAGCCGCCCAAGGTGGCGTGGAACCCGACGGAACGCCGGCTGCTGCGCGCGGCGGGCATCGCCGACCTGCGCGACGTGGCCCGCCGGGCGGTGCCCCGGATGGTGTTCGACTACTGCGACGGGGCGGCGGACAGCGAGCGCAGCCTCAGCCGCGCCCGGGAGACGTTCGCCAACATCGAGTTCCAGCCGTCGGTGCTGCGCGACGTGTCCCACCTGGACACCAGCCGGACGGTGCTCGGCAAGCGGCAGAAGCTGCCGTTCGCCCTGGCGCCGGTCGGCTTCAACCGGGTGATGCACGCCGAGGGCGAGCCGGCCGTCGCGTCGGTGGCGCAGCAGTTCGGCATCCCGTACTCGGTCTCCACCCTCGCGACCACGTCCCTGGCGGACGTCGCCGCCGCCGCGCCCGAGGGCCGGCACTGGTTCCAGCTGTACTTCGCCGAGGACCGGGCGATGGTGAAGGAACTGATCGCGCTCGCCGAGGAGGCGAAGTTCGACACCATCCTGCTGACGCTGGACACGCCGATCTCCGTGCCGCGCCGCCGCGACATCCGCAACGGCCTGACCATCCCGCCGTCGATGAGCGTCGGCACCATCGCCGAGGCGTTCCTGCACCCGGGCTGGTGGATGCGGCAGTGGCGGGCCGGCACCCCGTCCCCGCAGGTGCTCAAGGCCACCGGCGGGTCCGCGTCCGACATGATCAAGCGGGTGTTCAACCCGCGGCTGTCCATCGACGACGTCGAGTGGCTGCGCGGCGCCTGGTCCGGCAAGCTCGTCGCCAAGGGCGTGCAGAGCGTCGCCGACGCCAGGCGGGTCGCGGCCGTCGGCGTCGACGGGGTGTGGCTGTCCACGCACGGCGGACGCAAGCTCGACCGGGCCCCGGTGCCCGTCGAGCTGCTGCCCGACGTCGTGGACGAGGTGGGCGACCGGGTCGAGGTGCTCGTCGACACCGGCATCACCTCGGGCGCCGACATCGTGGCGGCGATCGCCCTGGGCGCCAGCGCCGCCGTGGTCGGCCGGGCCTACCAGTACGGCCTGATGGCCGGCGGCCGGCGCGGCGTCGTACGGGCCATGGAGATCCTCAGCCGGGAGATCGAGGTCACCATGAAGCTGCTCGGGGTCTCCTCGGTGGGCGAGCTGAACCGTTCGCACGTCAGGTTCCGCTGATTCCCGCCGTTTCTCGATCTCCGGTCGGAACGATCGGGCTGTCGTATTTCGGGGCGTACGTGGAGGTTATTTGTGGCACGCATGAGCGGGAACGGTCACTGCCGTTCGTTCAACGGGGACGGGAGGATGGACATCATGGTCCGCGACGACGTCACGGGCGAACTGCTGGTCTTCCCGCACAGCGGCAGCTTCCGGGGTAGCGAGACCTTCGGCGCGCCGGAGCTGATCAGCACCGGCTTCCATCCGAACCGGAACCACGGGCTGGTCCGCCCCATCGACGTCAACGGCAACGGCTACGCCGACGTCATCGGCATCAGCATGACGCACATGAACGAGACGCACGGGATCTTCCTCTATCCGAACAGGGGTGGGCTGAACGGTCTCGACACCCTCGGCGAGCCGATCCGCATCTCCGGCGCCCGCGACGACAAGAAGTGGGAGACCCTCGGCATCGCGGACCTGGACCTGGACGGCTGCGACGACATGTTCGGCCGCGAGCAGAACGCGGGCCACGTCGACGCGTTCTTCAACCAGCGGCAGGTGACGCAGAACGAGACGTACGACCGCACCGCGCACCGCATGGTGACCGTCGACGTCGACGACTTCCCGCTCGCGATGGCCGACTTCACCGGCACCGGCCGGGCCGACCTGCTGGTCCGGCGCGCGAACGGCGACCTCGACCTGTGCGAGTTCGCGCACGACACCTCCGGCGAGGGCCCGTGGTGGCGCGGCGAGGGCCGGTGGTTCACGCTCGCCCACGGCTGGCAGGAGTACGAGATCATCACGGTGACCGACATCGATCTCGACGGCCGCCCGGACGTGCTGGGCCTGCGCCCCGACGGCACGCTCGTCGTCCACCTGCACAACGGCACGTTCGACCCGGACCGGCCGTTCGCGACGCTGTCCGCACCGGAGGTCGTCGCGACCGGCTGGCAGAAGTACTCGGTGGTGAGCTGACGTGGGCCGGCTCGCGCCGCGACCGGGCGGGCCGCCACGCGCGGCCCGGCAACCCGACACAGTGCACGCACGACGAGAGGAGCAGTGGTGAGCGCGAACGAGGCCGGCGACCAGGCCGGGTGGCGGCTGGTGGTGGAGTCGAAACGCTGCATCAGCTCGGGCTTCTGCGTGGGCAGCGCGCCGGACCACTTCGCGATGGACCCCGTCTCCCGGCCGCTGGCCGACGTGGTGGCGCCGTCCGACCAGGTGATCGAGGCCGCCGAGTTCTGCCCCGTGGAGGCCATCTCGGTGATCGACGCACAGGACGGGACGCCGATCGCCCCGAAGCGATGACGGCGGGGCCCGCCAGGTGCGACCACGCCCGGCGGGCCGACGTCCCGCACCGGCCGCGGTAGGCGGCCTTTCTTCGTTTCCGCTGCGGCCGGGCCCGGGCGGTCCAAGCTGACAGAACGCGGTCCGCCGGCCACCTCGCGGGTGACCGGCGGACCGCGTCTTCCGTAGCGCTCAGACCGTGACCGGCAGGGAGATCAGGGCCGGCACCAGCGGCGTACGCCGGACCCTCAGCGACTCCCGGGGCGCGGCGAGCTTGATGTTCGGGAAACGGGTGAACAGCTCCCGGAGGGCGATGGTCGTCTCCATCCGGGCCAGCTCCGAACCCGAGCAGAAGTGCGGGCCGCCGCCGAACGCCACGTGCGCCTTGTCCTCGCGGTCGATGTCGAGCACCTGCGGATCGGGGAACCGCTTCGGGTCGTTGCCCGCCGCGGTCAGGTGCAGCAGCACCGTCTCGCCCTTGGCGATCTTCGTGCCGTCGATCTCCAGGTCCTCGGTGGCGAAGCGGCGGAAGCCGTGGTGCACGGAGCCGTGCTTGCGCAGCAGCTCCTCGACGGCCACGTCGAACAGGTCCGGGTCCTTGCGGAGCCGCTCCAGCGTCTCCGGGCTGTCGAGCAGCGCCAGCGCGCCCCGGCCGATCATGCCCGCGGTGGTGTCGTACCCGCCCAGCATCGTCAGCAGGGCCAGGGCCATCACCTGGTAGACGTTGAGTTCGGGCTCGCCGTCGGCGTTCTTGGCGTGGATCCAGTACGAGAAGAGGTCCTCGCCGGGCTCCTTCGTCTTCTCCTCGCGGACCATGTTCATGAAGTGCGACATCTTCGTGCGGACCATCGCGTTGGTCTCGTTGTCGCCGCTGAACACCAGGTCCGCCCAGTGCTTCAGGTCCTTGCGGTACTCCTCGCGGATGCCGAGCACGTCGCAGACGATCGTGATCGGCAGGATGGCCGCGTAGTCCTCGACCAGGTCGCCGCCGCCGGCCGCCTCGATCGCGTCCAGCCGGGCCTTGACCAGCTGGTGCACCCGGGGGCGGAAGGTCTCCAGGTTGCGGGGCAGGAAGGTGAAGTTGATCATCTTCTTGAGCCGCGTGTGCTCCGGCGGGTCGAGGGTGACGATCGTCCCGGTCGCCTCGCCCTCCGGGAAGCGCTTGCTGGTGAAGTCCCCGTTGCTGTACTCGCGGGGCCGCGCGAGGCGCCTGTCGCGGAGCGCGGAGTAGACCTCGGCGTGGCCGGTCACCAGCCACACGGGGCCGTGGTCGGGCAGGCAGGTGCGGTGCACGGCACCCTTTTCGTGCAGTGACGCGTAGACCTCGTACGCCGCGTACGGGCTAGCGAAGTAGTCGTCGTCCATCACCATCTGATGCCCGTGCGCCGGGCACTTGTTCGCCATGTCGTCCTCGCTGTGGTCTGAGCAGGAATCGCCGTCGGCCTCCGGTGCGCCAGGCGTCACGGACCGCGCGCTCCTGATGTTGCCCGCAGACGGTCCACGCTCGGGTAATCGTGGAGGCGATCGTGGCTGGTGCGGAGTGGGTCGGTGGGTTAGTGGGTGAGTGCGGGGATTTGGATTTTGGCGTCGTGTTCGAGGATGCGTTGTTGGAGTTCTTGGAGGCTGCGGCCGGGTTCGAGGCCGAGGCCG
>NZ_SLVT01000032.1:0-75249 GCF_004345505.1 Micromonospora sp. CNZ303
GTGCCGTGGGCGGTGGTGAGGGTTTTGAGGGCGGTGGTGAGGTGGGGGTCGAGGGTGATGGGGAGGTGGGCGCCGTGGTGGTCCTGTTCGGGGGGCCGGGGTCGGTCGGTGGGTAGTTCGAGGAGGGTGGGTGCGTCGGCCAGGACCTGTCGCCAGTGGGTTTCCTGGCGTTGCAGGGTGCCGTCGGTGAGCCATTGGCGTTGCCAGGCGGCGTAGTCGGCGTACTGCACGGGCAGGGGCGGCAACGGATCCGGCCGACCGTCGTGGAAGGCGGCGTAGAGCACCCCCAGCTCACGGGTCAGGACCCCCAGCGACCACCCGTCGGAGACGATGTGGTGCATCGTCAGCAGGAGTACGTGCCGGTCCGGGGCGAGGGCGACGAGGCGGCCCCGGAACAGCGGGCCGGCCGCCAGGTCGAACGGGGCGGTGCTCTCCTCCTGCTGGAGCCGGGCCAGGGCGGCGGCAGCGTCGGCGTGCCCGGTCAGGTCGTCGAGCCGGAGCGGGAACGCGGCCCCGGGCGGGTCGATGCGTTGGGCCGCCTCGGCGCCGTCGGGCACGATGCGGGTACGCAGGACCTCGTGCCGGGTGACCAGGGCGTCCAGGGCCGCCCGCAGCGCGTCGTGGTCGAGCCGGCCGGCGAGCTGGAGGGCGAGGGGCATGTGGTAGGCGTGACCGACCCTGCCGAGGCGTTCCAGGAACCACAACCGCCGCTGCGCGAAGGAGAGCGGCAGGAGCCCGGAGCGGTCCGGCAGGCGCTCGACCTCGCCGGGTGTCCGTGCCGCCGGCACGCGACCGGGGGCCGGAACACGGGTCGGTTTGTCGTCCGGCAAGTGCGCCCCCTCGATTGCCCGACGGCCCGTGGCGCCACCTGACTGCGCCACCTGACATCGGCCGAAGTGGATCCACAGTAGACGACTCGACAGGTTGGGACCAGGGACCGACGGGCCGGTCCGGGGACCTCAATCCGACACGCCACTCAGACTTTCGGCCAGCGCGTCGGCGAGCCGTCCGTACGCCGCCCGCAGCACGTGCGGCGCACCCGCCGCGCCGGCCCGGTTCGCCGCCGCCAGGGCGTACGCGCGCACCAGGGCGGCCGGGTACGTCTCGGCGTAGGCCGACGCGTCGGCCAGCGCCAGGGCGCCCGCCAGCGCGTCGGCGTTCGCGATGGCGTTGGCGTCGGCGAACGCCTCGGCGTTGGCCCCGGTGCTGAGGTCGGCGTAGTGCGCGGCGAACTCGACGACCTCGTCGGGGCCGTAGCCGTTGGCGGTCGCGTAGACCTCGGCGTTGGCGTACGCGACCGCCCGGGCCTCGGCGTACGGGTAGGCGGCCCGGTACAGCTCGCGCAGGGCGGGCCGGAGCGCGTCGCGCCACTCGTCGGCCCCGACCCGGTCGCCGGTCAGCGCCCGTCGGTGCAGGTCACCCACCAGCCGGCCGGCGTCGCCGCCGGGCGTCGAGGCGAGCACGCGCGCCTGCCAGTCGTGCACCACCGGGAACGGCACCCGGCCGGCGAGCCGGTCGAGTTCCACGTCGATCCGCCGCCGCCAGTCCGGCAGGGTGGCCGGGTCGTGGCCCTCGGCGAGCGCGGCGAGCACCGCCGCCAGCCAGGCCGGTGGCCCCGGCGGGCCGCTCATCCGTCCCACCTCGACGGCCCGTCCATGCCGGCGAGGAGGTCGTCGACGTCGTCGTCGGTCAGCGTGTCGAGGTATCCCGCGCCGTCGGGCCCGGCCGGCGCGCCGGCCCCCGCCGGTGCGACGCCGCCGGGCGTCGCGCGGGTTCCCGCCCCGGCGGCGGTGACCGCGGCGGCCAGCCCGGCCACGGTGGGATCGTCGAAGAGCGTCCGGACCGGCAGGTCGATCCCGTACGTCGTCCAGACCCGGGCCATCAGCTGGGTGGCCTTCACGGAGTGCCCGCCCAGGACGAAGAAGTTGTCGGCGACCCCGACGGGGCCGGGCAGGCCCAGCAGGTCGGCCACCAGCCCCGCCAGCTCCCGCTCCAACGGGCTACGCGGGGCGACGGGCGGCTCGCCGGAGCCGGCACCCCGGCCCGGCGGCGGCAGGGCGCGCAGGTCCAGCTTGCCGCGGGAGGTGCGGGGCACCTCGGGCAGCGCCACGAGGACCGCCGGCACCATGTGTGCGGGCAGGAACCGGCGCGCGTACCCGGGCAGGTCCGCCGGCGGGTCGGTCGCGGGCGGGTCGGTGACCACGTACCCGACCAGCCGTACGCCGTCGTGCGCCACGTCGGACACGGCCGTCACCACCGCGTCGCGGACCTGCGGGTGGCCGCGCAGCACCGCCTCGACCTCCGCCGTCTCGACCCGGAACCCCCGCACCTTCACCTGCCGGTCGGCCCGACCCAGCGGCTCGATCCGGCCGCTCGGCAGCCAGCGGCCCAGGTCACCGCTGCGGTAGAGCCGGCCGCCGGGGGTGAACGGGTCGGGCACGAACCGCTCGGCGGTCCAGCCGGGCGCGTCGGCGTAGCCCCGGCCGACCCCCGCGCCGCCGATGCAGACCTCGCCGACCACGCCCGGCGGCACCGGCCGCAGCCACCGGTCCAGCACGTAGACCCGGCTGCCGGTGACGGCCGGGCCCAGGTCCGGCGGCGTCGACCCCGGCTCGACCTCGGCCCCGGTCGAGTAGACGGTCGTCTCGGTCGGACCGTAGAGGTTCCACAGACGCGTGCCCGGCTCCGCGAGGGCGTCGGCGAGGGCCCGGGGCAGCGCCTCCCCGCCGCTGAGGCGCAGCCGCACCCCCGGCGGCACCCCGCCGGCCGCGACCAGCATCCGCCACGTCGTCGGGGTCGCCTGGAGCATCGTGGCCCCGGTCGTGGCGAGCAGCCGCCGCAGCCGGTTGCCGTCGATCACGTCGTCGTCGCCGGCGACCACCACCGGCGCACCGCACAGCAGCGGCAGGAGCAGGTCGAGCAGGGCGATGTCGAACGCGAACGGGCTGACCGAGAGGACCCGGTCGGCCGGCCCCAACGGGACCATCTCGCGGAACGCGTGCAGCAGGTGCGCCACCGCGCCCTGGGTGACGGTGACCGCCTTCGGCCGGCCGGTCGACCCCGAGGTGAACAGCACGTACGCCGCCGCCGTCGCCGGCACCGCGCACGGCGGCGGCACCGGTCGCGTCCCCGCGCCGGTCGGCTCCGGCCCGGCCAGGTCCAGCAGGGTCGTCGACGCGGCCAGCTCGGCCAGCAGCGACGCGGGGACGGCGTCGCTGTCCGTGACGACCACCCGCACCCCGGCGTCGGCGAGCATTCCGCGCAGCCGCCCCGGCGGGTGGGTCGGGTCGAGCGGCAGGTACGCCGCCCCGACCCACCAGACGCCCAGCAGCGCCGGGAGCGGACGCGCTCCCCGGGGCAGGACGATGCCCACGGTCTCCTGGACCCGTACGCCGAGCCCGCGCAGCCCGGTGGCGATCCGGCCCGCGAGCCCGCGCACCGCGGCGCCGGTCAGGGTCGCGTCGTCGCCCGCGATCACCACCCGGTCGCCGGCGTCGACGTCGGCCACGAGCGCCGCCGCGGTGCACTCCGGCGGCGGGAGGGACGTGGACCGGGCCGCCGGCCACACCCGGGTGACGAGGTCCGCCGTCGCGGGGGAGAGCAGGTCCACGTCGCAGACGCGGGTCTGCGGGGCGGCCGCCAGCGCGGCCAGGATCGCGCCCAGGGCGTCGGCCAGCCGGCCCGCGCCGTCCGGGGTGAAGAGGTCGGTGAGGTAGCGCAGGCGCACCGTCAGCTCGTCCGGGCCGGCGACGGCGGCCAGCTCCAGCTCGAACTTGCCGGTGCCGGTGGGCACCAGCTCCTGCCGCCAGCGCAGCGCCCCCCGGTCCAGCGTCGGCAGGGCCTCCTCGACGGTGCACATCACCTGCACCAACGGCGCCCGCGTCGGCTGCCGCTGCGGCCGGCACAGCTCGACCACCCGCGTGAACGGCAGCTCCTGGTGGGCCTGGGCGCGCGCGGTGGCGGCGTGCAGCCGGTCGAGCAGCTCGGCGAGCGTCGGGTCGCCGTGCAGCGTCGCCCGGATCGCGACGGTGTTGGCGAAGAGGCCCAGCATCGGCTCGGTCTCGATCCGGGTGCGCCCGGCCACGGGCACGCCGACGAGCACGTCGTCGGCACCGCCGAGCCGGGACAGCAGGGCCGCGTACGCGGTCAGCAGGACGGTGAAGAGGGTGCTGCCCCGCGCCCCGGCCAGGCGGCGCAGCGCCCCGGCCAGCTCCCCGTCGACCGGCACCGCGACCTCGGCGGCGGCCGGCGACAGCCGGTCGGGGTACGGGTGGTCGACCGGGAGCGGCACCTCCGGCGGCGCCCCGGCCAGCTCGGCCGGCCAGAAGCGTTCCGCCTCGGCGTGGCCGCCCGCGTCGTCGTGCTCCCGCTCCCAGAGGGCGAAGTCCGCGTACTGCAGGGGCGGCTCGACGGAGACTGGCGGCCGGCCGGCGCGCAGCGCCTCGTAGTCGGCGGAGAGCTCGTCGAAAAGCAGCCGCAACGACCAGCCGTCGATGATCGCGTGGTGCGCCATCAGCGCCAGGACGTGCCGCTGCGGGGCGAGCCGCAGCAGCCTGACCCGGGTCAGCGGGCCACGCTCCAGCGGCAGCGGGGTGCGGGCGTGCTCCCGCAGCGCGGCCCGGGCCGCGGCCTCCCGGTCCGCCTCGGGCAGCTCGTCCAGGGCCACGATCTCGATGGCGGTCGCGGGGGCGTCGTCGTCGATCACCTGGATCGGCCGCCCGCCGTTGGCCCGGAAGCGGGTGCGCAGGATCTCGTGCCGGGCGACCGCCGCTGCCCAGGCCCCGTCGAGCGCGGCGGTGTCCAACGGGCCGTCCAGCCACACCGCCCAGCCGACGTGGTAGGTCGGCTGGCCCGGGTCGAGCTGGTCGAGCAGCCACATCCGGCGTTGCGCGGCCGACGCCGGGAACTCGAACACGGCCATCTCAGCGCACCTGCCCGTCGACCGCGACGACCCGCAGTTCGGCGGTGTACCGGCCGTCGGGCCCGGTCAGCCAGAGCTGGTCCGGCGCCGGCAGCATCTCCACCACGCCGACCGTGGCGTCGTCGCCGCCGTGCCGGTGGGCCCGGCGGACCGACCGGGACACCAGGTCGACCGAGGCGAGGCTGGTCAGGTCGGCGTGCACCGGTTTCCGCTCGCCCGCGCAGCGCAGGAACACGTGACGGGGCAGGCCGTGGGCGCCGGCCCAGGCCCGCGCCTGCCGGAACCGCAGCGCCTCGTCGCGGGTGTCGGCGAAGGCGAGGTCGGCGGCGGCGAACGTCCACGACTCGCGGCTGACCACGAGGGAGTCGATGGTGATCCGGGGCTGGTGCGCCGCCGGGGGCAGGACGCGGAAGAGCTGGGACAGCCCGGCGCCGACCACGTCGCCGAGGACGTGCATCAGGTCCACGTCGAACCGCCCGTCGCGCGACCGTACCCGCAGCCCGCCGGCCACCTCGACCAGGTCGCACTCGCCGACGCGCAGGCTGCGGCGCGGGTCGTGCCCGAACGAGTCGTGCGCGAACACCAACCGGACGTCGTCGGGCCCGGCCAGCGCGTTGCTCTGCCTGGTCGGCACGCCGCCCTCCTGGCCGGTCTCGGCGGGATAGACCGCACCGGCGCCCACGTCGCGGGCCAGCGCGGCGCGCAGCGCGTCCGCCTCGAGGTGGTAGGCCACCCAGGTGGCGTACCGCAGGGTGTTGACGCCCGGGTGTAGCTCGCCCAGGACCCACTCGTCGCCGGCCCGCATCAGGTCCGGGCTGTGCTGCCGCGCGGTCGGCCAGCCGGGCCGCCCCGGCGGGAAGGCGGCGGCCACCGCCGGAGCCAGCTCCGCCGCCGTGAACCGGATCCGCCGCCGGTCCGGCGGCAGCGCCAGCACGTCGGCCCAGCGCCGGTGCAGCGCGGCGGTCAGCAGGTCGGTCAGCCGTCGCGGCGGATGGAACAACGCCTCGCCGGCCAGCAGCCAGAAGTCGGCCAGCGGCACCACGTCGGTGCCCAGCTCGGCGGCCCGGCGACGGTAGATCTCCGCGCAGAGGCGGCGGTAGAGCGTCGCCCCGGCGGCGGTGAACCAGCGTGCGCTCTCCAGCACCAGGCCGAGCGCGTCGCGGATCCCGTCGAGGCTCGCCTCGCCGACGCCGACCGAGCCGGCCCGCAGGCACTCCTCGTAGACGGGGGTGCGCCCGGCGTACATCGTGCCGGCGCGCCGGGTGGCCGGGACGCCGGCCAGCCGGGTGAAGGTGGCCTCCAGGCCGGCCATCGCACCGGTCAACCGCTCCGGGTCGCCGGCCGCCGAGGCGAGCGCGTCCCGGGCGGCGACCAGCTCGTCCAGGGCGGCGAGCGCGGGTGCGCGCACGGCCTCGTCGGTGACCCGGGCCAGCCGGGCCCGCATGGTCCGCTCCGGCCGGGTGTCGTGCGGCGCCACCTCCGGCTGCCAGGCGATCCGGTGGGCCCCGGCCAACGTCTCCAGCACCTCGTGCACCTCCCGCGTCGACCGCAGTCCCGAACCCGGCTCGGCCAGCACGGCCCCGGCGACCTCGTGCGCGTCGCGGACCCCGTCGCAGGCGCGCAGCACCGCCGCCTCGGCGTCGGTCAGCGCCACCGGCGCGGCGAGCGGCACCCGCAGCGTCGTCCCGGCCAGCTCCAGGAAGGGCATGAGCCGGGGTACGAGCCACGGGCGCAGCCGTTGCGCGTACGGGGCCAGCACGGCGGTGACCGCCCAGCCCTCCAGGTAGACGGTCCGCTCGGCGAGCAGCGCCGGTGGGTCCGCGGGGTCGACCCGCACTCCGCCGCCCGGCTCGATCCGCGCCCAGCCGACCGGCCCGAAGAACCCGATGGTGTCGTTCTTGGCGCAGTAGCGCTGGAGGTAGCTGGTGACCAGCGCCTCGTGCTGGCGGTGCTTGGTGTTGCGGGTCGGGCTGTCCGGGCCCCGGCGCAGCAGCGCGTCGACGCCGGTGCGCAGCGCGTGCGGGTTCTGCCAGGCCACCGCCTCGCGGAAGCGGGGGTGGGCCGCCACCGTGTGCAGCGCGACCGCGAGCCGGCCGACCGCCTCCGGGTACGCCGCCGCGTACGCCGCCTCGGTGGCGGCGATGTCGGCCGGGTCCCCGTCGGCCCGGGCCGCCACCACCCGGTCGGCGGCGGCGGCGAGTTCCGCGTCGCCGAGCGGGGCCAGCAGGTCGACCGGGAGGCCCGCGCCCCGCAGGCAGACGGTCCGCCACAGCGCCCACCCGTCGCTCAGCCGGGCCAGGTGCGCCGGCAGGTCCCGCCCGCTGCGGTGCGGCACCCGGTCCCGGCGGCGCAGCGTCGGCCCGGCCTGTCCCCGGTGGCCGGGCGCCGGTCCGGTCGCCGCGTCGATCGCCGCCGCCGTCGCGGCCAGGGTCGGCTCCCGGTAGAACGGGCCCACGCCCAGCTCCACGCCGAACGCCTCGCGGATGCGGAACATCAGCCGGGTGGCGGTCAGCGAGTTGCCGCCGAGCGCGAAGAAGCTGCTCTCCCGCCCGATGCGCGCGGGCGGACGTTCGCCGGGCAGCAGCCGGGACCAGAGTCCGGCGAGCCGGTGCTCGGTCGGCGAGGCGGGCCCGGCGACGTCGGGATCCTCCTCGGCGGGGTCGGGCGCCGGCAGCGCCGCCCGGTCGACCTTCCCGTACGCGGTCAGCGGCAGCCGGTCGAGGACGGCGTACGCGGCCGGCACCAGGTGGGCCGGCAGCCGGGCGGCGACGTGCTCGCGCAGGCTCGCCGGGGTCGGCGTCGCCGGGCCGGCCGGCGTAACGTAGCCGACCAGGTGGCGCTCCGGCCCGTCGCCCCGTACGCCCACTGCCGCCGAGGCGACCTGCGGGTGCGCCCGGAGCGCCGCCTCCACCTCGCCCGGCTCGACCCGGAATCCTCGGATCTTCACCTGGTCGTCGCGGCGGCCGAGGAACTCCAGCACCCCGTCCGCGCGCCAGCGCACGACGTCCCCGGTGCGGTAGAGGCGCTCGCCCGGCGCCTGCGGGTCCGGCACGAACGTCCGGGCGGTGGCCGCCGGGTCGCCGAGGTAGCCGCGGGCCAGCCCGTCGCCGCCCGTGTACAGCTCGCCGGCGACCCCGACCGGCACCGGCCGCCCGCTGCCGTCGAGCACGTGGACGGTGGTCTGCGGCACGGGACGGCCGACCGGCACCGGGTCGCCCACCGGCCCGGCGCCGCTCATCCGGTGGCAACTGGTCAGCGTCGTGTTCTCCGTCGGCCCGTACGCGTTGATTAGCGGTAGCCCGTCGCGCGCGGTGAGCACGGCGCGGACCGCGCCCGGGTCGGCCACGTCGCCGCCGGTGAGGAGCTGCCGGACCCCCGCGAGGGACGTGACGTCCTCCTCGGCGAGCTGCCGGAAGAGCCCGGCGGTGAGGAGGGCGACGGTGACCCCGCCGTCGCGGATCAGGGCGGTCAGCCGGGTGAGGTCCACCGGGTCCGGGGGCGCGACCACCGCCGTGGCGCCGGTGAGCAGCGCGCCCCAGATCTCCCAGGTGGACGCGTCGAACGCGGTCGGGGCGACCTGGAGCAGCCGCTCGCCGGGCCCGAGGGTGGCGAAGTCCGGGCCGGTCACCAGCCGCACCACGCCCCGGTGGGTGATCCCGACCCGCTTGGGCGCGCCCGTCGAGCCGGAGGTGTGCAGGACGGCGGCGAGCTGCGACGGGTGGATCCGCCCCGGCGGCGGGCCGGCCGGCGCCGGCTCCCCGGCGGGCGCGTCGACGTCCAGCACCCGGACCGGGCCCAGATCCGGCAGGTCGGCGGCGGTCGCGGCGGTGGTCAGCAGCAGGCGGGTGCCGCTGGCCGCGAGGAGACCCGCGATCCGGGCGGGTGGGGCGGACGCGTCCACGGGAAGGTAGGCGCCGCCGGCCTTGAGCACGCCCAGCAGGGCCCGGATCAGCGGTTCGCCCCGGGGGAGCAGCACGGCGACGGGGATCTCCCCGGCGACCCCGTGCCGGCGCAGCGTCCAGGCCAGCCGGTCCGCCGCCCGGTCCAGCTCCGCGTAGGCGACCGCGCGGTCGCCGATCACCAGCGCGGTGGCGGCCGGGTCGTCGGCCACGCGGGCCGCGAAGACCTCGGGGACGGAGGCGTCGCGGGGGTAGGGCCGCCGGGTGGCGTTCCAGGCGGCGCGCAACGGCGCCTCCCCGGCGGCGCCGAGATCCAGGTCGGCCAGGCGGGCGTCCGGCCGCTCCGCCAACTCGAGCACGGTGCGGTGCAACTGCGCGAGGACCCGCCGCGCCGAGGCATCCAGCAGTCGGGCGCCGTCCCACGTCACGCCCAGGCGCAGCTCCGGTTCGTCGAACGCGTGCACCGTCAGCGGATAGCCGGGCATCCGGTGTACGCGCGCCGAGCGCCGGGCCCCCTCCGGCCCGCCCTCGGCCAGGGCGGTGGACAGCCGCTGCCGCTCGAACACCACCAGGCTGTCCAGCAGCGGCGTGTCGGGTGCCAGGCCCGCCTGGTCGAGGATGGTGTGCAGCGGCGTGAGCTGATGCTCGCGGATCCGCCGGATCCGGCCCGCCACGTCGGCGAGGAGCCGCCGCACCGTCCACTCCGGATCGAGCCGGATCCGCAGCGGCACCGTGTTGAGCAGCAGTCCGAGGATCCGGTCGGCGTCCGGGACGCTGTCGTACCGGCAGGATCTCGTGACCGCGAAGGTGACGTCGTCGACCCCGCCGTAGCCGCCGCGCAGCAGCGCCCAGGCCGCGTGGACCACGGCGCTGACGCCGACGCCCGCTCCGGCTGCGGCGGCGCGGAGCCGGTCGGAGTCCGGCCGGGTGACGACGACCTCGTGCGAGGCGGGCACGCCCCGCGTGCCGGGATCGGTGTCGAGGCGGCCCGGGAGCGCCCGCGGCATCGGGGCGCCCGCGAGGTACTCCTTCCAGAACGCGTCGCCGGTGCTCGGGTCGCGCGTGCCCCACCAGCGCACGAAGTCCGCGAACGGCGGCCGGCGCGGCGGATCCGGCACCCGGCCGGCCCGGCGCGCGGCGTAGTCGGCGAGGACCTCGTCGAGCAGCATCCGGGTGGAGCGGCCGTCGAGGATCGCGTGGTGGAAGGTGACGACGACGTGCTGGTCGCTCAGTGCGGTGACCCGGAGCAGGGGCGCCCGGCCGACGTCGAAGGGCTCGTACCGGTCGGTGGGGAGGAAGTCGTCGAGCGTCGTCTCCCGCCACCGCAGGTCCGGTGCCACGGTGGACCGGACGACCTGCGCCACGCCGTGGTCACCGTCGACCTCGAAGGCCGTACGCAGCACCGCGTGCCGCCGGGTCGCGGCCTGCCAGGCGGCGCTGAACGCGTCCCGGTCCGGCGGGCCGTCCCACCTGATCGTGACCTGCTGGACGTCCACCCCTCCGGCGGGCTGCCGGAGGGTCTGCAGCACCATCCCGCGTTGCACGGCGAGGGCCGGATAACGCTGGCAACTGTCGCTCATGCGCCCTCGTCCGGTGCGGCGTCAGCCGGTCGCGGCGTGCTCGTCCATCCAACGCCGCAACGACGCGGGCCGCATGTCCGTCCACACCTCGTCGATGTGGGCGAGGCACTCGGCGCGTGTCCCGGTGGTGCCCTCGCGCCGCCAGCCGGCGGGCACCTCCCGGTCGTCCCACCAGATCGAGAACTGTTCCTCGTCGTTGACGACCACGGCGTACGTCCGGGTGTCGTCGTCCTCAGCGCTCATCGGACCCCCTTCGCCGGGAAGGATTTCAGCCGCGTCGATTCCGTGTCAAGGATCGGTCGATCTTCCGACGTCACGCGGAGGTGGGCTCCGGATCCCTTGTGGATGGTGGCGGCGGCGCGTCGGCGTCGGCGCCGGTCCGCGGCGTCCGGGCGACCCAGCCGACGGTCGGGCCGGCGGCCAGCGCGCAGCCCACGAAGATCGCCGCGACGACCCACCAGCCCCAGCCGCCGGTCTGGATCGCGAGGAGGGTCAGGCCGACCGGCGCGAAGACGTCGGCCGCCGAGCTGATCGTCTGCGCCGTGCCGAGGTACATCCCGCGCGACGCGGCCGGCGGCACGTTGGTCTGGAAGAACCAGAGCGCCGCCGAGAACCACAACTCGGTGGTGGTCACCAGCACCACGACGCCGAGGAGCGCGACGACGGTCCACCAGCCGCCGGTCCGACCCGCGAACGCGGCCAGCGGGCAGGCGAGCGCGGTGACCAGGGCGCCCCGGCGGATCAGGCGGGCCGCGCCGGGGAGCGAGTCGGCGCCGCGCGCCGCCGGCACCTGCAACGTGATCACCAGCACCGTGTTGAGGGCCAGCATCGCGCCGAGCAGCGGCTTGGGGGCGTCGGTGTGGGTGATCGCCCAGAGCGGCAGGATCTCGACGAGGATCACCGAGTGGAACATCATGACGGCGAGGAGCACGGCGCTCGTCGCGTAGGGCAGGTCCTTCAGCACCGCCCACCGCGAGGCGGTGGCCGACCGCTCGTGCCGCACGACCGGCGCGGCCGGGAGCCGGGTCACGAGGCCGGCGTTGAGCAGTGACAACGCGGAGTTGAGCAGCACCATGGCGACGAGCGCGGCGGCGGAGTCGAACGCCAGCGCCGCCGCGCCGAGACCGGTGCCGACGGTGAATCCGGCGTTGAGGTACGAGCGGGCGTACGCCATCGTCCGCACCCGGTCCCCGGCCGGCATGGCGGCGGCGGTGTAGATGGTGCGCCCGGCGTTGGCGAACGAGTCGGTGACGGCGGCCACCACCATCAGCACCACGAAGCCCGCGAACGACGTCACGAGCGGGTAGGCGGCGAACGTCAGCGCCGAGCCGAGCGCGCCGAGGGCCCAGGACCGCTGCCCGCCGATCCGGTCGGCCAGCGCGCCCAGCGGCAGCGAGGTGGCCACCCCGGCGAGGCCCGCGATCGAGAAGCCGACCCCGATCTGCACCGGGCTGAGCCCGAGGACCTCGGTGAAGAACACGATGCTGCCGGTGAGGAACGTGCCGCTGCCGACGGCGACCATGGCGGACTGGTACGCGATCGCCCGGGGCAGCCCGGGCGGCGGCAGGAGCCGGGACACGGCGAATCGGTGACCGTCCATGGTGCCGGTCAGGCTACCCGGCCCGTCACACCGCGCCGTCGGCGCGCAGCACGAGCCGGTCGGTGGTCCTCTCCCCGATGTACGTCAGGTCGGCGTCCCACCCGAGGCCGGGCACGGCGGGCACCTCGACGAGCCCGGCGGTGCTCACGATCGGGCGGGTGGTGACGTCACGGGCGTAGTACTTGTCGGAGCCGGAGACGTCCGAGGGGAGCGTGAAGCCGGCGAGCGCGCTCAGTGCGACGTTGGCGGCCCGGCCGATCCCGAACTCGTGCATGCCGCCGCACCACACGGGGATGCCGTGCTCGCGCGCGAGGTCGTGCGCCCGTACGGCGTGGGTCAGCCCACCCATCCGCGAGACCTTGACGTTGAGCACGCGTACGGCGCCCAGGCGTAGTGCGGTGACGAGGTCGTCCAACTCCTCGACGGACTCGTCGAGACAGACGGGCGTGTCGATGCGTTGCTGCAGGGCGGCGTGCGCGACGAATGCCCGCGGCGCGAACGGCTGCTCGATCATCAGCAGGCCCAGGCCGTCGAGTTCGGCCAGCACGGCCCGGTGTTCCGGGGTGTCCTCGTAGGCGCCGTTGGCGTCGACGTGCAGCGGCACGCCCGGATGTGCCGCGCGTACGGCCCGCACCGGGTCGACGTCCCAGCCGGGCGCGATCTTGAGCTTGATCCTGCGGTAGCCCTCGTCGACGCGGAGCCGCACCTGCGCGAGGAGGTCGTCGACGCTGCGTTCGATCCCCAGCGACACCCCCGCCTCGACGCTGCCGCGCGTGCCGCCCAGCGCGTGCGCGAGGGAGGTGCCCCCGGCGGACGACCACAGCGCCCAGGCGGCGATGTCGAAGCCGGCGCGGGCGAAGTGGTTGCCCCGGACCCGGCCGAGCGTCGCGGCCAGGTCCGCCGGGTGCTCCCAGTCGGTACGCAGGACCAGCGGCGCGAGGTGGTCGCGGGCGACCGCCCAGCAGCTCTCGACGGTCTCGGCGCAGTAGAACGGGCCGCTCGGCGACGCGATCTCGCCCCACCCGACGGCGCCGTCGGTGTCGGTGAGCACCACCAGGATGTGCTCCAGTTCCCGTTTGGCGTGGGAGCTGGTCTGGAACCGGTGCACGAGCGGCAGCCGTACCCGGCGCAGCTCCACCGCCTCGATCCGCCTCACGCCGGCACCTCGCCGTGCCGGCGGTCCCCGGCCAACTCGTGGGCGGCCCCTCCGCCTCGCCTTCGGTCGGTCACGGTTCCTCCTGGTAGAGATCGAGTTCGGCGGCGAGGGCGTCGCGCTCGCGCAGGCGGCGGCCGGCCCCCTTCGAGCTGGCGATGGTCAGGGTGGCGAGCAGGTGCAGGGCGAGCACCACGGAGGTGGGGGAGTTCGCGTAGGAGGCGCTGTCGGTGCCGATGACGATGCGGACGGCGGCGGTCTCGGCCAGCGGCGCGTCCTCGGCGTCGGTGACGAGGACCAGTTGGCCGCCGTGGCGGACGTAGGCGGAGGCGACGTCGATGGTCTCGCGTCGGTAGCGCGCCATGCAGACGGCCACGAGCAGGTCGCCCTGGCGGATGTCGCTGAGCACGTCGAGGGGCCGCAGTGCCGCGCCGTCGACGAGGTGGACGCCGGAGAGCCCGGCGCTGAGGTCGGCGGCGAGCAGGGACGCGAAGCCGAGCGACTTGCCGTGGCCGAGCAGGTACCGCCGGCGGGCCGACACGATGAGCGCCGCGGCCCGCTCGATGGCGTCCTGCTCGGCGGCCCAGGCCAGCGCCTTGCCGAACTCGGTGCGTTGCTGCTCCAGGACCCGCTGCTTGAGCACCTGCGCGGACCTGCGCTGCACGTTGCGGTCGAAGCGCTCCGAGGGGGTCGATCTCTTCGTGGTCATGCCTCAATCCTGTGCGAACAGGTAGCTGACGCGGCCGGGGGTGTCCGCCCGTCGCGCGACGCCGACGAGCCGCCCGCCCGCGGCGAACCGGCCGGCCAGCTCCAGGCGCAGCCGCGCCCGGTCGTCGGGCCCCCGTGCGGCGGTACGGTCGTCGGCGGGCGAGTCGACGGCCGCGTGCCCGTGCCCCGGCGGCCAGGTGCTGCCCCCGGGACGGTCGAGGTCCCACCGGACCAGGACCCGGTCGCTGTCGCCGTCGTCGTAGAAGTCGGGCAGGAAGCGGATCCCGACGGCGCCCAGCACGTTCAGGTTGAAGTGGACGTTGCGCAGCGCGTACGGGTCGAAGGTCCACCGCATCGTGCGCACGCCCGCGCGTCGTGCGGTCTCGGCCTGGGCGTGCTTGAGCAGGCGGCCGACGCCGCGCCCCTGCGCCCGCGCGTCGACGACGGCCGCCTGGGAGTAGTGGTAGAGCTCGCCGCGCTCGACGCCGGTGAAGCCGTAGCAGAAGCCGACGAGGGAGCCGTCCTCGTCGAACGCGCCGACCGCGGTCCCCGCGTTCTCGCGCAGCGCGGCCAGGAGGCGGGGGCTGACGGCGTGCTCGGGGCCCTCGTAACCGAAGACGCTCCGGTAGAGCGCCGACGCCGCCGTCCACTCGGCGAGCCCGGCGAGGTCACGCGCCACGATCCCTTGCGTGTCAGCGGTCATCAGCCACTCCCTAGCAATGATAGCGATCGTATGTTGTCCATGCTGCCGTTGATCGCGCCCGTTGACAAGGTGTCCCGGCCAAACATATGGTCCGCATATGTCGTCCCCGGAATCCAGTGCCGCGCTCGACGCGCTGCACCGCTACACGCTGCACGAGTCGCCGACCGGTGACCGGCGGGCGCTGGCCGCGCTGGCCGACGTGCTCGACGCCGACGCCGCCCGCGCCGGCTTCGACACCGCCCGGGTGCCGCACCCGAGCGGCGACCATCTGGTCTGGACCCTCCCGGCGCGAGGGGTCCCGGGCGACCCGGTGCTGCTGCTGACCCACTACGACACCGTCTGGCCGGTCGGCACGCTGTCCGGCATGCCGTGGTCCGTCGAGGGGGACGTCGTCCGCGGCCCGGGCGTCTACGACACCAAGGCCGGGATCGTCGCCCTGCTCGCGGCGGCGGCACGCGTCGAGCGGCAGGGCGCCCCGCACCCCGAGATCAGGGTCCTCGTCGTCGCCGACGAGGAGATCGGCTCGCCCACCGCCACCGGGTTGGTCCGGGCCGAGGCGGCCCGGGCCCGCGCGGTGCTCGGCCTGGAACCGCCGCACCCCGGCGGCGACCTCAAGACCGGCCGGCGCGGCAGCACCCGGGTCCGCATCGAGGTCACCGGGGTCGAGGCGCACGCCGCGCTCGACCCGGACGCCGGCGTCAACGCCATCGACGAACTCGTCGACCAGCTCGTGCGGCTCCGCGCACTCGTGCAGGGCCGGCCGGTCCTGCTCAACACCGGCACCATCGCCGGCGGGGGGCGGACCAACGTGGTGGCCGGCGCGGCCCACGTCGAGCTGGGACTGCGTTTCACCGACCCGGACGACGAGGACGCCGTCCTCGCCGGCCTGCGGTCGCTGCGTCCGGTACGCGACCGCGCCCGGCTCGACGCCCGACTGCTCTCGCACCGGCCGACCTGGCGGCCGGACGAGGCGGGGGCGCGCCTGCTCGACCGGATCGTGGGCGTCGCCGCCGGCCTCGGTCAACGCCTCGCCGGTCGACCGGCGGACGGCGCCGCCGACACCAACACGACGGGTGCGCTCGGCCGCCCCACCGTCGACGGGCTCGCCCCGCCCGGTGGTGGCGCACACGCCCGGCAGGAGTGGGTCTCGGCGGCCGGCATCGATGCGCGTAGCGACCTGCTGGCAGCGCTGTTCACCGGCCTCCACAGCGAGGCCGCGTCCCATGGGAACGGCGCCTGACCCGGGCGGGCGCCCCGGCAGCCGGGACGGCTGGCGCGACCCGACCCGCCGTGCGCAGGTCAGCGCGGTCCGGCGTACCGCGTGGCGCGACCTGGCACGCCGCGCGGCGGATCGGCGACCCGGCGTACCGCGTCGCGGGTCAGCGTGATCCGGCGCGCCGGGTGCGGATCAGCGCGACCAGGCCCACGGCGATCAGCACCAGTCCGAGCGCTCCGGCGGCCACGAGGTAGGTCCCCACGGCGCCGGCGCGGCCGGTCCCGTCGCCGGCGGCGCGGGCCGTCGGCCCGGGCGTGGTGGGCGGCGCGGGGGACCCGACGGCCGCCGGCAGCGAGTAGCGCCGGACCACGGGCATCGTCCCCGGCGGCTGGTCGGCGGTCTCGGACACGGTGAGCAGGGAGCGCCCGTCGCGGCTGTAGGTGACCGACTCGCCCTGCGGTTCGTCCGGCAGCGCGACGATCCGTGGCGTCCCGCCGGTCAAGGCGGTGACCACGTCGCCGTCGGTCACGTCGAACTCGTACGCGTCCGCGTAGGTGCGCAGGACGATCCGGCGCCCGTCCGGTGCGGTGGCGGCGCCGGTGACCGCCGTGCGACCGAGCGCCCCGAACGGGTTGCTCGTCGTGGAGGCCGGCAGCCGGACCTGTCCCACCTTCACCAGCGGTGTCGTCGCACCCGGGCGCGGGGCCGCGCTCGGGGCGTACAGGTTGGCCGAGTACTTGGAGACGACCACCGGGCGGTCGTCGCCGGTCACGAGCAGGGCCTCCGCGTCGTGCGGGCCGTCCGGATAGGCCATGCGGTACAGGACCGGCCGGTCGGCCCCCGGCGGCAGCTTCCACACCGCGATCGTCTGCCGGGACCGGTCGTTGTCCCCGATGTCGGCCACCCAGACCGTGCCGTCGGCCCCGAGGGCGAGGTCCTCGGTGTCGCGCGGCCGGGACGGATAGGACACGGTCCGCACGACGGCGCACCGGTCGTCCAGGAAGAAGATGCGGCGGCGGGCCTCGTCGTCCGCGCCGTCGTTGATCATGACGAAGCCGCCGTCCGTCGCGGCCATGCCGGAGATCTCGCTCAGTCGGCCACCACGCACCTCGCACACCGGCGTACCGGGGGCCGCAGCGGGTGTCGGGTCGGCCACGGCCGCACCGGGGGCCGTCGCGACGGCGAGGACGACGACCGTCCCCGCCGCGACCCGCAGCCTCCGGGTCCGGTTGCCTCGTCGCCTCACCAGTAGTCCCTTCAGTGCCGGTCCGCCCCGTGCGACGGACCGGCGCGGTTCGCGGACCGGCGGTCCACCCCTGCCGGCCCGGGCGCCCCGCCGGGCGCCGTGACCGGCTGTCGTCCGCCCGGCTCCGGTGCGTCGCCGGCCCCGGCGTGGGCGGCGTCCGGGCGCGTGACCAGGGGATGAGTGTATGACCCGGTGGCGCGGCCCCGGTCACGGCCCGCCGCCGTCACCTCGACCGGAACCGATGGCGCCGCCGTCTGCCCGCCCCCGCCCGGACGGGGCGGCGCCGGACCGGCACCGGCGGCGTACGCTGCCGCGATGACCGCACCGGCCCGCATCCTCGTCTACGGGGTGTACGGCGCCGGCAAGTCCACCCTGGCGGCGCGGCTGGCCGAGCTGCTCGGGTCACCGTGGCACCCGGTCGACGACCTGCTGTGGCAGCCGGGCTGGGTGGAGGTGCCGGTCGCGGAGCAGCGCAGCCGGATCGAGGCGGTCTGCCGCCGCGACCGCTGGATCCTCGACGGGGCGTACCACGGGTGGCGCGACGTGGTGCTGGCGCGCGCCGACCTGGTCGTCGGCCTGGACTACCCACGCTGGCTCTCCTTCTGGCGGCTGCTGCGGCGTACCGTCCGCCGGCTGGTCAGCGGCGAGGAGATCTGCAACGGCAACCGCGAGTCGCTGCGCAGCGTGCTGTCCCGGGAATCGATCCTGGTGTGGCACGTCACCGCGTTCGGCCGGGCCCGCCGGCGGATGCGCGCCTGGCAGGCCGATCCGGCCGGGCCACCGGTGCTGCTGTTCCGCTCCCCGGCGGAGCTGGACCGTTGGTTGGCCGGCCTGACCTGGCACTGAGGACGCTCCGCCAGCCCGTGCCGGCCGGACCCACGCGGGCACGGACGCCGCGATCCGCCGCACGACGGCGACGCGGACGGCCGGTAGCGCGCCCGGCCCGACCTCCCCCGACGATGTACAACTGACGCATACAACCGGTACCGTGACCGTCGCGATGTGTGGCCAACCCGGCGAGTCGGCCTATCGTCGACCGACGCCCGTGCGCGGGATCGGACAGTGCAGGGCGGGTGTCGGGCCTCCGGGGAGGGCAGGTGTCGGTCTCTCGGCCGATCGCGCAGCGGCAGAACGACGAGCCGTCCCTCACGTTGCTCCGGGCCATCGCGGTGGTCCACCGCAGCACCCAGCGGGCGCACGGACTGAGCCTCCTGCTCTCCGCGCTGGTCGCCGCCCTGGGCCTGATGACCGTGCCGTTCCCGGCCTCCGCCGCGCCGGTGACGCTCGTCGGCGCGGCATGGGCGGTGCTCTACGCGACGGTGATCGTCCCGTGGGCGGGGCGGCACCTGCGGACGAGCGCCATCCTCCAGGAGATGTTCGACGTCAGGCTGTTCGGCCTGCCGTGGAACCAGGTGGCGGTCGGTGACCGGTTGTCCGAGGACGAAGTGAGTCGGCTGAGCCGCCGGTTCCGTGGCAGCGAGGAACGGCTGCGCGACTACTATCTCGTCGCGGCGCTTCCCGTACCTCACGACGTCCTGTTCTGTCTGGAGCAGAACCTTGCCTGGGGTTCGCGCGTGCGGCGGCGGTTCGCCCACCTGACGATCGCCCTGGTGGTGCTCTGGTGCGCGGTCGGCGTCGTGCTGGCCATCGCCGAAGGCAGCACCGTCGTCCAGTTGATCAGCGGCTGGCTGATCCCGTCGCTGGGCCTGTTGCTGCTGTGCGTCGACACCTACCGGGCACAGATGTCGAACACCGACGAGCGCACCCGCGTCCTCGGCCTGCTGCGGGCGGTCACCGCGGACCCGGGCTCGCCGGCGGCGTCCGGGACGGGGCTCGTCGGGCTCGCCCGGCAGATCCAGGACGTGCTGTTCCACATCCGCCGGCAACAACCACGGATGCCGTCCTGGTTCTTCTGGCGGTTCCACGACAGCGACCTGGCGGACTTCCGCTTCAAGATGAGAGAGCTTGAGGCCAGCGTCAGCCCTGGCGACCGGCAGCCCAGCACCCACTAGGAGCAGGGACCACCGTCTGAGGGGGACCGACCGCCTCGTGCACAGGACAACGCCGCAAGCCGGCTGACGCGCTGCCAGAGGCCGTCTTCCACGCAGGAAACCACGACCTGCGGGTGCAGACAGAGATCATCATCCGGCGAGACACCACCGACGCCCGTCACCGAGCGGACCGGTGGCCCCGGTGAGGCGCATGGACGGACACCATTGCCTCGGTCTCGATGATCACCTAGGTTTCACACGATCGCACCCAGCCGCACCGAGCACCTCCCCGGCTCTGGCCAGGTGGCGAGACAGCGCCGATCGCGCCGCTGAAGTGACTTAGGAGCTCACCGTGGCACAGCACCCCTCCCGAAGAACGTTCCCCTCCCGCCGGCGAACACCGGCCCGTCTGGTCGCGGCGGTGGCGGCGAGCACCATGCTGCTCGCCGCGGCCCCCGTGTCCGCTGCCGCGGCGCCCTCCAGCGCGCCGCTGCCGGCCACCCGGCAGGCACCCGAGGGGCCGCCCCGCCCGGCGTCCGGCCTGCCGCAGCCCAAGAGCGGGCTCTGGCTGGTGCAGTTGGACAAGCCGTCGTTGATGGCCGCCACCCGGGGCACCGGGGCGCGCGCCGGCAGGACCGACGCCCGGTCCGCGGCCAGCACCCCCTACGCCAGGGAACTGGCGCAGCGGCAGGAAACCGTGGTGGACGAGATGGAGGCCGTCCTGGGGCGCTCCGTGCGGGTCGCCCACACCTACCGGAACGTGGTCAACGGACTGGCGGTGGCGCTCAGCGCGGACGAGGCGGCGCAGCTGTCCGGCCTGCCGGGGGTCAGGGCGGTCGTGCCCGACGAGATCCTGGAGCTGACGACCGACACCAGCAACGCGCTGATCCAGTCGCCCGCGGTGTGGGAGGGCCGGACGGCGGAGAACGTCGGGACCCGTGGCGAGGGCGCCATCGTCGGGATCCTGGACTCCGGCATCAACCCCGACCACCCGTCGTTCGCGGCCGTGGACGGTGACGGCTACCGGCACACCAACCCGTACGGCGCGGGCAGGTACGTCGGCGTCTGTGCCCCGAGCCACCCCCAGCACAAGGCGATCTGCAACGACAAGCTGATCGGCGCCTGGTCGATGGTCGGCACCGACGCCCGGGACGACAACGGCCACGGCAGCCACACCGCCTCGACCGCCGCCGGCAACCGGCACGAGGCGACCATGACCGTCGGCACGAGCACGCACAAGCTCACCGTCTCCGGGGTCGCGCCGCGGGCCAACGTCATCTCCTACAAGGTCTGCATGGCGCTCGGCTGCCTCTCCTCGGCGACGATCGCGGCGGTGGACCAGGCGATCGCCGACGGCGTGGACGTCCTCAACTACTCGATCTCCGGTCGCGACGACCCCTGGAAGGACCTCGTCGACCAGGCGTTCCTGGAGGCGTACTCGGCCGGCATCTTCGTCGCCGCCTCCGCCGGCAACAGCGGCCCGGGCCCCAGCACCGTCGCGAAGACCGCGCCCTGGAACATGTCCGTCGCCGCGGTCAGCCACGAGCGGGTCATCGCGCACCGGCTCGACGTGACCGGCCCGACGCCCGTCCCGGCCGCGCTCACCGGCATCGCCGCCGTGATCGGGGAAGGCTCGCCGAACCCGCCCATCGAGGGTCCGATCCGGTACTCCGGCACCGTCGACGCGGACAACGTGCAGGCCTGCCTTCCGTTTCCGGCCGCGGCCTTCAGCGGCAGGGTCGCCCTGCTGCCCCGGGGCGGCTGCGACTTCTCCGTGAAGGTCAAGAACGCCACCGCCGCCGGCGCGACCGGCGTGGTCGTGCACAACCAGTACAGCGGCCCGCCGATCACGATGGGCGCGCTCGCCGGGACCACCATCCCGGCCGTGATGGTCTCCCTCGCCGACGGGCAGCGGCTGCGCGAGCACGCGGCGGCCACCGACGGCCCCGTCACCGTGCGCGTCGACCCCGGCAGCGAGGTGCTGCGCGACGGCGACTGGACCGACGTCGTGGCCGACTTCAGCTCGCGCGGACCGAGCAAGTTCGACATGCTCGCGCCCACCGTGGCCGCCCCGGGCCGCAACATCCTCGCCGCCACCATGGCGACGAAGGACAACCCGGCCCCGTACGCCTTCATGCAGGGCACGTCGATGTCCTCGCCGCACGTCGCCGGTGCCGGCGCGCTGCTGGCGGCGCTGCACCCCGACTGGTCGCCGACGCGGATCCGCTCCGCGCTGGCGGTCACCGCGGACCGCGACGGGGTCGTCAAGGAGGACGGCCGCACGCCGGCCGACGCGTTCGACATGGGCTCCGGCCGGATCAACCTGGCCCAGGCCGCCCGGACCGGCATCGTGCTCGACGAGACCGCCGCGAACTTCGTCGCGGCCAACCCCGACGCCGGTGGCGACCCGCAGACGCTGAACCTGCCGGCCGTGGTCGAGCACCACTGCCTCAAGGTCTGCACCTTCACCCGGACGGTGTCCAGCGTGGCCAAGGTGGCCGCGACCTACCAGGCGACGCCGCAGGCCCCGGCCGGCGCGCGGATCACGGTCGCGCCGACGCAGTTCACCCTGGCGCCCGGCGCCAGCCAGGAGCTGACCATCACCCTGGACGTCACCGGGACCCCCCGCAAGAACTGGCTCTTCGGCGCGATCGACCTGACCACCGACGCCCGGCACGCGCCGGACGGGCAGCCGATCGCCCAGGCGCACTTCCCGGTCGCCGTCCTTCCCGCGGCCCCGGACCTGACCGTGGACAAGACCGCGCTCAGCTCCAGCATGGACGTGGCCCAGAACGAGACCCACACGGTCAAGGTGGGCAACGCCGGCGGCGCCGAACTCACCTGGCGGGCGACCGGCGACGGCGACGACTGCGACTGGCCGACCTGGGTGAAGGTGACGCCGGCGCAGGGCACGCTGGGTGCGTTCAAGAGCCAGGACATCCAGATCACGCTCGACTCGACCGGCCTGGACGACGGCGGCGTGTTCACGGCGAACCTGTGCCTGGCCAGCAACGACCAGGACCAGCCGACGACGACGATCGCGCTGGAACTGACGGTGGTTCCGGTACCGAAGATCGAGGTGGCGCCCAAGTCGATCTCCGCGCGGCAGCCGGCCGGGCTGGTCACCAGCCAGAAGTTCGCGGTACGCAACGCCGGGCACGGCGTGCTGGACTGGCGGCTGGACGACCCGGACGCCGGCCCGGACGACGAGCGGATCCGGCTCCTGCGTGACGGTGTCCTGCTGATCCCGAACTCGGGCAGCGCCACCCGTGGGGTGATGGCGTTCGACCCGCAGACCGGCAAGCAGATCGACCCGCAGTTCATCCCGCACTTCAAGTTCGACCCGACCAGCAACCTCTACACGCCGTTCCAGGTCATCGCCAAGCCGGACGGCAGCGGCTTCCTCATGTCCGACCAGGTCAACTCGGTGATCACCGAACACGCCCTGGACGGCAGCTTCCGGCGCATCTTCGCACCGGCCGGCGGCGTGGACGATCCGAAGATCATGACCAACACCCGAGGTATCGCGATCTCGCCGCGCGGCACCGTGCTGGTGACGGTCGCGTCCCAGAGCAACGCCAACTCGGTGGTCGAGTTCGACGCCGACGGCAAGTACCTGGGCACGTTCGTCGCGCCGGGGACCGACGGGCTGAAGGGACCGTGGGGCATCCTGTTCCGCGGCGACGACATGCTGGTCTCGGGCAGCGACAGCGACGCCATCCACAGCTTCAAGAAGGACGGCTCCGCCGCCAACGCCCGCTTCTTCGAGGGGCTGAGCTGGCCCGGTCAGCTCGCGGAGATGCCGAACGGCAACGTGCTGGCGGCGAGCTGGGGCAGCGGCTCCGCCCCCGGGGTCTGGGAGATGGACCGCGACGGCAAACTGATCGGCGTCTACACGCCTCCCGGTGGCAGCGGTTACCAGGGCGTCCACCCGCTCGGTAACGGCAACATCCTGACCACCAGCTCCAAGGGGGTCCACGAGATCGACCGCTCCGGCCGCCTGGTCGAGGTCGAGAACGACAAGGGCGCGGCCCGGTTCATCACCCACGTCCGGCTGCCCGACCTGCAGCCGTGCGTGACGCCCGACGAGGTGCCGTGGCTGACGGCGTCGCGGACGTCGGCCGGCACCGGCGCCGGCAGGTCCACCGAGGTGACGCTCTCGATGGACAGCACCGGCCTGGCCGCCGGTACGTACCGGGCGCAGCTCTGCGTCACCAGCGACGATCCGTCGAACCGGCTGTCGACGCTGTCCGTGACGCTCGAGGTGACCGACCGGACCTGCGCCCAGGTCGTCAGCGGTGAGCGTCGGGGTCCGCTGCCGGTCAACGGTGGGGTGACCTGCCTCGCGCCGGGTGCCACGGTGTCCGGGCCGGTCAACGTCGCGAAGGGCGCGGGTCTGATCGCGCTCGGCGCCAGCGTCAGCGGCCCGGTGACCGCCACCGGGGCCACGGTGGTGGAGCTGACGGGCAGCACGGTCGACGGCCCGCTGTCGGTCACCGGCGTCACCGGTTCGGTGCTGATCAGCGGGACGCGGGTGACCGGTCCGGTCAGCGTGGTCGACAGCCGCACCGGCGGCACGCCGGTCGTGGTGTCGGGCAACCGGATCGACGGGCCGCTGCGGTGCGTCGGCAACCAGCCGCCACCGGTGGACAACGGGGTGGCCAACACGGTCAGCGGCCCGACGTCCGGCCAGTGCCGCGGGTGGTGAGCGGACCGTCCCAGCCGGCCCGTCGGTGACGTGGCCAGGCCCGCCGGTGCGGTCGCCGTCGCGACCGCACCGGCGGGCCGCCGTCCTCGGCGGGGCCCCTCCCGCCGGAAGCGCCGTGGGCCTGACGCGTGGCCGGCCCCGCCGTACGCCCGGGTGCGGGAGATCCCGCGCGGTGAGTACCCGGGCTCACGTCCCGCGGCCCCGGCTCCGCGAGGCTGTACGGCATGACCTCGTCGACACCCGCCGCCCGGTCCCGGTACGCCCTCGTGCTCCTGACGGTGGTCTGGGTGGCGGCGTGCCTGGCGTTGCTGTGGTGGTTGTTCACCATCGGCATGCAGGGGTGGGCCGACCACCACTCGAACGGTGGCGGGCGGTCGGCGGAGTTCGGGCGCCGCTCCGCCCAGGCGCTGCTGTGCCTGGCGGCGACGGCGGTGGGCGGGCCGGCCGTCATCGCGCTGGTGGCGTTCGGCTGCCGGTACCGCCGCACCGGGCTGGTCTACCTGCTCCTGGCCGTCGTGGCCGCGGCGGCGCTGGCGCCGGCGGTCGCGGATGCCGCGCGCACCCTCCGGCCGCCGGCCGCGCCGCTCCCGGCGCCGACGACCTGCCAGGAGCACAGCGGCGGTGACAGCCGCTGCCCGGGCGGCTGAGCGACCCGGTGGTGCCGTCGCCCGTGGCCCGGCGCGGTGGCGCAGCGGACGGTCGACAGATTTATCCGTGGCTATGTATCGTCACAGGCTCGACCGGCGTACCGACCCCGCAGGGAGCACGCGATGGACCACCTCGACCCACCCGCGTGCTGCGGCGACGGACCGGCGGTCGCCGGTGTCGACCGCCGCGCGGTGCTGCTCGGCGCCGCCCTCGGCGCGGGCGCCCTGGCCGGGCTGGCCGTGCCGGGCCGCGCGTACGCCGCCCCCGCCATTTACCACCCCTTCTCCGGGTATCCCGTCACCGGCACCTGGCAGGACCACCTGAACCGGGGTTCGCTCGGCGGCGTCGACTTCGGCATGCCGGTCGGCACCCGCCTGCCCGCCTGCGGCGCCGGCACCGTCCAGAACATCCCGTACAACGGCACGGGTGGGCACACCGTCACCATCCACCACGCGGACGGGTACCGCAGCCAGTACATGCACCTGTCGCAGTTCCTGCTCGGCAACGGCGCGGTCGTCGCCAGCGGCGCCGTCGTCGGCCTCTCCGGCGGCGCCGCCGGAGCGCCGGGCTCGGGCTCGTCCACCGGGCCGCACGTGCACTGGCACATGATCAACCCAGCGGGCGTACGCATCGATCCGCTGGCCTACATCGGGCAGAACCCGGTACCCGGGCGACTGCCCAAGACCTCCACCGAGCAGGACGGCGTCCCCGGCGTCATCTTCCACCAGCGCATGCAGAACTGGCTGCGGCTCACCGCCGGATACACCGGACCGATCGACGGCGCGCCCGGGCCGAACACCTACGCCGCCCTCCAGCGGGCCATGCGGGCCTACGGCTACACCGGGCCGATCGACGGTCAGCCCGGCCCGAACACCTGGCGTGCCGTGCAGCGCCTCGCCTCGGGCCATGGCTACACCGGCCCGATCGACGGGGTCATGGGGCCCAACTCGTGGCGCGGCTTCGCCCGCTTCCTCAACCAGGACAGGTGGGACTGACCGCGCCAGCCCCGCCGCGCTCGCCGGACGGGCGGCGGTGCGGCGCGGACCGGACGCGACAAGGGCCGTCCTCCCGGTGCTGCGGGGGACGGCCCTTGTCGGCGGACGAGCGCGTCAGGCGACCGGGGCGGGGAACCTCTCCCACACCCGGTGGGCGGCCATCAGCTGCTGCACGGCGGTGAGGACCTCGGCGCCGGAGCCGCCCGTGACGACGCCGGGCGTGCCGGCGACCCCCGCCTGCCGCAGCACGTCGACCCCGGCGCCCCACGCGCCGATCGCCTTGGCGTGCCGCCAGCACTCGTCGACCATCAGCAGCACCCGCGGATCCACGGCGGCGGAGTCCGCCGCGCCCGCCTTGGCGTCGCGCGACGGCGACGCGTCCGGGGCGGGTGCGGGCGCCCCGGCCAGCAGGAGCACGTCGAACTCGACCGAGCGGCCGGTGGCGAAGGTCCGCTGCACGGGCAGGTCGCCCACGAGGCCCCCGTGCGGGGCGACGAGGAGCGGCACCATGCCGGCGGCGAGGACCGCCCGGCGCACCTCGTCGACGTCGTCGAGCCCGGCGGCGGGGTCGACGACGATGCCCACGGTGCGGCCATCAGCCGGCCACTGCCTGCCCACCTGCGACAGCGCGGGGCTGGGCGCGGGGTCGACGAGCGGCACGGTCGGCTCCGGCGCGGGAAGACCCAGCCCGGTGGCGACCTCCGCGCACAGCACCGGGTCGATGTTGGCGAGGCACTGGAGCTGGCGCTCCCGGATCGCCTGGTGGTAGCACTTGCCCAGCTCGAAGGTGTAGGCGCGGACGATGTGCTCCTTCTCGACCGGCGACATGCTCAGCCAGAACAGGCGGACCTGGCTGTAGTGGTCGTCGAACGAGACCGGGTTGGCGCGTACCTTGGGTGCCTCCGTCACCTGCACCGGCACGTCGACGAACGCGCCGTCGGCGTCCCCGGCAGGGAAGGGGTTGCCGCCGTCGAGCGAGTTCGGCCGGTACGGCGCGACCCCGGCGTGGACGGCCTGCTGGTGGAAGCCGTCGCGCAGCATGTCGTTGACCGGGGCGTGCGGGCGGTTGATCGGGATCTGCGAGAAGTTCGGCCCGCCCAGCCGGGTGAGCTGCGTGTCGACGTACGAGAAGAGCCGGCCCTGCAACAGCGGGTCGTTCGTGACGTCGATGCCCGGCGGCAGGTGGCCGACGTGGAAGGCGACCTGCTCGGTCTCGGCGAAGAAGTTCGTCGGCGTCCGGTTGAGCGTCAGCTTCCCGACCGGCTGCACCGGCGCCAGCTCCTCCGGCACGATCTTTGTCGGATCGAGCAGGTCGATCCCGGCGAAGGTCTCCTCGGGAGTGTCGGGGAAGACCTGGAGGCCCAGCTCCCACTCGGGGAAGGCGCCGGCCTCGATGGCGTCGTAGAGGTCCCGGCGGTGGAAGTCCGGGTCCACGCCGCCGAGCAGCTGCGCCTCCTCCCAGGTCAGGGAGTGCACGCCCAGCTTGGGCTTCCAGTGGAACTTGGCCAGCGCCGTCTCGCCGGCAGCGTTGACGAGCCGGAACGTGTGGACGCCGAAGCCCTCCATCATCCGGTACGAGCGCGGGATGCCCCGGTCGGACATGTTCCACATGGTGTGGTGCTGCGCCTCGGTGTGCAGGGAGACGAAGTCCCAGAAGGTGTCGTGCGCGCTCTGCGCCTGCGGGATCTCCCGGTCGGGGTGCGGCTTGCCGGCGTGGATGATGTCGGGGAACTTGATGGCGTCCTGGATGAAGAAGACCGGCATGTTGTTGGCGACCAGGTCGAAGGTGCCCTCGTCGGTGTAGAACTTGGTGGCGAAGCCGCGGGTGTCGCGGACCGTGTCGGCCGAGCCGCGTGAACCGAGGACGGTGGAGAACCGCACGAAGACGTTGGTCGACCTGCCCTTCGCCAGGAAACCGGCCTTCGTCACACCCTCGGCCATGCCATAGGCCTCGAAAACGCCGTGCGCGCCGGCCCCACGCGCGTGCACGACGCGCTCGGGAATGCGCTCGTGGTCGAAGTGGGTGATCTTCTCGCGCAGGTGGTGGTCCTGGAGCAGGACCGGACCGCGCGGCCCGGCCTTCAGCGAGTGGTCCGTGTCACGCAGCCGCGCCCCCTGCGACGTCGTGAGGAAGGCGCCCTGCTGACCGTTCGCCGTCGTCGGCGCGCCGGTCGCCGCGCCGGTCGGCGTACGGGTCTCCGGGGCGCCCTGTTCCTCCTTGGGCGGCAGCGGGTCGTGTGGCGTCGTCGGCTCCTCGACGGTCGGCGGGGCGCTACCCGGCGCGCCGGGCACGTCCGGGGTCAGCGCGTCGGCCACCTTCCCGGCTGCGGCCTCCACCACGTCCTTGACCGCCTTGGCTGGCTTACTGGCATCCATCTGGCGAGTTCCTCCACGAGAACGGTGTTGAGCAGGCGTCCTGGCCCGTACCCTGAGCCGGGCGGCGGAAACGGGGACACGCCGGCGGCCCGCCGTCTCGCGTATCGTCCGCCCGTGAGCGACGGACTCCTCGACGACTTCGTGCGGGCGGACCGCGACCGTGCCCTGGGCACGTACGGCATCCACGTCCACCGCGAGGGCCACCCGCCCGTGGCACACCGCTTCCGCTCCGACGACCGGGTGAACCTGTACTCCGTCGCCAAGACGTTCACGTCCGTGGCCGTGGGGCTGGCCGAGGCGGAGAAGCGGCTGAGCCTCGACGACCGCCTCCTGGACCACCTGCCCGAGCTGCGGCCGATCGCCGCCGACGGGCTCGGTGCCGTCACGCTCCGTCAGTTGCTGACGATGACCAGCGGCACCAGCCACCGCTGGTTCGCCGACGAGCGGATCAACGCCGCCGACCTGCTCCACGAGATCGTCGCCGCGCCGCTCGCCGCCGCGCCCGGGACCCGCTTCGCGTACACGGGTTCGGGTCCGTACGCCCTCGGCCGGGTGGTCGCCCGGGTCACCGGGGCCGACCTGCGCTCGTTCCTGCTGCCGCGCCTGTTCGCGCCGCTGGACCTGCACAACCCCGCCTGGCACACGTGTCCGCTGGGCCACCCGCTCGCGGAGAGCGACCTCTTCCTGCGTACGGAGGAACTCGCGCGGTTCGGCCAGCTGCTGTTGCAGGAGGGCCGGTGGGACGGCCGGCAGGTGCTGCCCGCGCGGTACGTGCGGCGGATGACGGGGGATTGGGTCGACACGAGCGCCGTGGCGTACGGCGAGCCCTACATTCACGGATACGGGCTCGGCGTGTGGCTCGACCGGGCCGACACGTACCGGTTGGACGGCCGCTACGGCCAGTACGTGGTGGTCAGCCCCGCCCGCCGGGCCGCCGTCACGGTGACCGCGCACGCGGAGCGCGACGAGGAGCTGCTCACTGCGATCCACGAGCTCGTCGTCGCGCGGTGCTGACGCGCCGGTGCCGTCCACCCGGCGGGCGGACGGCACCGGCCGTGGTGGTCAGCAGCGTGGCACGCCGGGAATGAAGCCGTCGTGGCCGGTCAGGACGTACGCGTCGGAGACGTAGCGGTTGGTGCCGATCCGGTCCCAGACGTTGCTCGTGCCGTAGGGGCCGGTCACCGTGGTGCCGACGGCCTGGCAGTAGATGCTGACGGTCGCGCCGTCGGCGACGGAACCCACGACGGCGTAGCCGGTGCCGGGCCCGGAGCGCACGTTGAGGCTCACCCCCTCGGTGTTCACCGTGCCGGAGCCGACGCCGGTCTGCTGGTTCACCAGCTGCATGTAGTAGGACCAGTTCCAGTTCGGGCCCGGGTCGGTGTGGGTGGCCCCGGGGACCTCGTGGTGACCGATGATGTGCGTCCGGGTCTTGGGGATGCCGTACTTGTTGGCGAGGCTGCGGGTGAGCGTCGCGGACGCCCGGTACATCGCGTCGGTGAACCAGGCCGCGTTGTCGACGTACCCCTCGTGCTCGATGCCGATGGACTGGGTGTTGTAGGTCCAGTTGCCGGCGTGCCAGGCGATGTCCTTCTCCCGCACCGACTGGGTGACCGCCCCGTCGGAGGAGCGGAACGTGTAGTGCGCGCTGGCCTGGGCGGCCGGGTTCTGGAACCAGCTGATCGAGCCGGCGTAGCTGCCCTGCGTCACGTGGATGACGATGTACCTGACGGGATGGCTGGTGGGTCGGCTGGCCACCGTGTAGTTGCTGGTGCTCGCCGGCGCCCACGCGGCAGGCCCGTAGTCGGTGCTGAGGATGCCGGGCCCGGCCGACGCGTCACCGGGCAGGTCCCGCTCCGGGGCCACCTGGCGGCCGGGGACCTTCGCCACCCCGGGGTGGCCGGTCTCGAAGCCGGTGCCGAGCAGGTCGTAGACGGCGTCCGCGTAGACGCGGGCGAGCGCCGGTTGGGACGCGCCGCCGTAGCGGGCGACCGCGGCGTACCACTCGTCGACGTCGTCGCGCTCAACCGCGTTCAGGCCGGCCTGATCGGCGTAGGAGCGCAGGACGGCAGCCGCTCCGGCGATGTTCGCAGCGGCGTCGGCGCGCAGCGCGGCACGGCTGAGCCCGGTCAGCGTGGCCGCCTCGTCCAGGGTGCGCAGCTTGGGGTTGCTGACCAGGTGCATCATGCCGTAGCCGCCCGCTGCGCTGGGTGCGCCGCCGTGGCCGTCCAGGCGGGTCTCGGCGTAGCCGAGGGCGACGAGCAGGTCGCGGGGGACGTCGTACCGGCCGGCGGCGGTGTCGAAGGCGGTGGCCAGCCGGGCGGCCGCCGGTGGGGCCCCCTCCGGGGCGGCCGACACGGGCGCGGCGGCCAGGGCTGATTCGGCAGTCAGGACCAGGGTCGCGGCCAGCATGGTGCTGAGCAGCCCACGCCTGCGGCGCGCGGCGGGTCGAGCAGTCATCTGCACCCCTCACAATATTTGCCAATGTCGATGAGGATCGGCGGGTGGCGGTAACGTACACCGCGACGGACGGCGATGTAAATGCCTTCCGTCGTGATGCAAGGGGGTGGCGAAATCCTTCATCGGCCTGCTCGGGCCGGTGCGCGCCGCCCGGTCGACGAACGTCCCGTTTCAGCCGAGGCGCGGGCCTCAGCGGTGCGGCGTCGGTCCGGTGGACTCGCGGACCACGAGGCGGCCGGGCTGGCGGACCACGCCGGCGGCGCGATCGCCGTCGAGGGCGGCGAAGAGGTGGTTGACGGCGGTGGCGCCGAGCTGTTCGAGGTTGAGGTCCACGGTGGTCAGCGGCGGGCGGCAGTCGGCGGCGAAGAACTCCCAGTTGTCGTAGCCGACGACGGCCACGTCGTCCGGGATCCGCCGGCCCAGGTCGCGCAGGGTGTCGGCGACCCCGGCGGCGACCTGGTCGTTGCCGCAGAAGACCGCGTCGACCTCGGGCCGGGCGGCGAGCAGCAGTCGCGCCGCGTGCCGGCCCCACCGTTGCGACCACTCGCCGTACAGCGGGTCGCCGGTCAGGGGCAGCCCCGCCTCGGCCAGCACCGCGCGCAGCCCGGTGGCCCGGTCGCGGGCCGCGCGGTAGGTCTCCGGCCCGGTGATGTGGCCGATCCGACGCCGCTCGTGCAGCACCAGGTGCTCGGCGGCCAGTCGGGCTCCGCCCTCGTCGTCGGCGAGGACGGACAGGTCGCCCGGATCCGTCGACTCGCCGTACGCGTAGACCACCGGCACCGGGATGTCCCGGGTCAGCGACGGGCGCAGGTCGTTGCTGTCGCCCACGATGATGAACCCGTCGACCTGCCGGGCGAGCAGGGTGCGGATGTAGTGCTGGCGGCGGATCGCGTCGCCGCGGGCGTCGCACAGCAGCACGGACATCTGCTCGTTGCCGAGCGCGTTCTCGGCGCCTAGCAGGATGGGGATCGCGAACCGGCCGGCCAGCTCGTCGGTGAGCAGGCCGACGGTGCGGGTGCGCCCGGAGATCAGGCCCCGGGCCAGCACGTTGGGTTGGAACGCCAGCTCGGCGGCGGCCCGCAGCACCCGCTCCCGGGTGGCCGGGGCCACCTCGGCCCGCGAGTTCAGCGCCTTCGACGCGGTGGACACCGAGACGCCGGCGCGGCCCGCCACGTCCCGCAGGGTCACGGAGTCAGAACGCGGACGGCCCACCCGAAAACCTTCCTAATCGTTTTCGGGGCGAGGGGGAGTGCGGCGCCGCCCCGAGCGCGAGCCTCAGAGTAGCCCTCCCGCCGGGCAGTGGAAAGGCGGCAACCATCTATCGATGATGGTCGAGATTCGTCGCTCGAATGGCTTGTCGAAAACGTTTTCGTGGGGCAGGGTGGCGGCAGGGTCGTGATCTGAGTCACCTTAAGGGAGGGTCCATGCCGCCCACACCTCTCGTGGCCGACCGCACCGGTGGCCGCCCCGTGGTGCCCTCCCGGGGGCGTCGCCGACCGCTCGGGCTGGCGGAGGTCCGGATCGACGGCGGGTTCTGGGGCAGCCGGCAGGCCACCAACGGTGGGTCCACCCTGGAGCACGCACGGTCCTGGATGGACAAGCTGGGCTGGACCGGGAACTTCGTCACCGCGAAGACCGGCCACGGGTCCCCGGACCGGCGCGGCCGGGAGTTCTCCGACTCCGAGGTCTACAAGCTCATGGAGGCCATCGCCTGGGAGCTGGGCCGACGCCCGGACGCCGGCCTGGAGTCCGAGCTGTGCGAGCTGACCGGGGGGCTGCGGGCGGCACAGGCGCCCGACGGCTACCTGCACACCGCGTTCGGCCGGCCGGGCCAGCGGCCCCGCTACAGCGACCTGGCCTTCGGCCACGAGCTGTACTGCGCGGGGCACCTGGTGCAGGCGGCCGTCGCCCGGGCCCGCACCGCCGGTGACGGCGAGCTGTTGACCGTCGCCCGGCGGGCCGCCGACCACGTCTGCGACACGTTCGGCCCGGACGGCGTGTGGGGCGTCTGCGGCCATCCCGAGATCGAGCCGGCGCTCGTCGAGCTGGCCCGGGTGACGGGGGAGCAGCGTTACCTGGAACAGGCGTCGCTGTTCGTCGAGCGGCGTGGACACCGCAGCATCCCCCGCCACCACCTCGGCTGGGCGTACTTCAGCGACGAGCAGCCGGTGCGCGCCGCGCGGGTGCTGCGCGGGCACGCGGTCCGGGCGCTCTACCTGGCCAGCGGCGTCGTGGACGTGGCGGTCGAGACCGGCGACGACGAGTTGCTGGAGGTGGTCGCCGCGCAGTTCGACCGCACCCTCGCCCGGCGTACCTACCTGACCGGCGGGATGGGTGCCCGGCACGCCGACGAGGCGTTCGGCGACGACTTCGTGCTGCCGGCCGACCGGGCGTACGCGGAGACCTGCGCCGGCGTCGCGGCGGTCATGCTCGCCTGGCGACTGCTGCTGGCCACCGGGGAGCCGCGCTACGGCGACGTCGTCGAACGGATCCTCTACAACGTCGTCGCGACGTCGATCTCCGACGACGGGCGGTCCTTCTTCTACGCGAACACCCTGCACCAGCGCACCCCGACCGGCACGGTGCCGGCCGACCGCGAGCAGCTCGGCTTCGGCGGCGGGCCCCGGGCGCCGTGGTTCGAGGTGTCCTGCTGCCTGCCCAACGTGGCCCGGCTGCTGGCCAGCCTCGCCGGCTACCTGGTGACCGCCGACGCCGACGGCCTCCAGGTGCACCAGTTCGCCGACGCGGAGGTCGACACCCGACTCGCCGACGGCCGTGCGGTCGGCCTGCGGATGCGTACCGACTATCCGGCCGGGGGCGACGTGGCGGTACGGGTCACCGCCGCCGGCGGCCCGTGGACGCTGGCCCTGCGGGTGCCGCAGTGGGCGGTCGGGGCCACCGTCACCGACCGGGCCGGCCGGCGCCCGGTGCCGGCCGGAGAGCCGGCGGTGTTCCCGGGCCTGACCGCCGGGGACGAGATCCGCCTGACGCTGCCGATGCGGCCGCGCTGGGCCGTGCCGGATCCCCGGATCGACGCGGTGCGCGGTTGCGTGGCGGTCGAACGCGGTCCCGTCGTGCTCTGCGCCGAGTCCGTCGACCAGGCCGGCGGCGACCTCGACGCCCTGCGGGTCGACACCCGCACGCCTCCGGAACCGGACGGCGACGGCGCGACCGTCTCCGGCGGCCTCGACACCCCACCCGACGGGCGCTGGCCGTACGCCACCGAGCAGCCCGTGCCGGCGCCGCGCCCGGAGACGGTCCGGCTCGTGCCGTACCACCGCTGGGCCCGGCGGGGCCCGTCCACCATGCGGGTCTGGCTCCCGGCCGACTGACCCGGACCACAGCGAGATCCCCACCACCCGCTGTCGCGGAGGGAGAGACCAGTGAGACGCATGATCGGCCGCCGGCCGGCGGCGGTCCTCGCGGCCGTGCTGCTCGTCGCGGGCCTGGCGGCCTGCGGCACCGACGACGACCCGGCCAGGGGGGTGGCGCAGGTCGACGACGGCGCGACGCTGACCCTGTGGACCCGTGCCGGCACCGAGTCGGTGTCCAAGGCGTACGCCGAGGCGTACAACCGGACGCACCGCAACCAGGTGCGGGTGACCGCCTATCCCAACGAGGAGTACCCGGCGAAGCTCGCCTCGGCGGCCGGCGCGAAGGCGCTGCCGGACCTGTTCGCCGCGGACGTGGTCTTCGCGCCGCAGTACGCCTCGCAGGGGCTGTGGCGTGACGTCACCGACCGGTTCGCCGCGCTGACCGTCCGGGACCGGGTGGCACCGGCGCACGTGCGGGCCGGCAGCCATGACGGCCGCAACTTCGCCCTGCCGCACGCCATCGACATGTCGGTGCTGCTCTACAACAAGGCGCTGTACAAGCGGGCCGGCCTGGACCCGGAGCGGCCGCCGCGCACGCTGCGCGAGTTCGCCGAGCACGCGCGGGCCGTCGACCGGCTCGGCGGCGGCGTCGACGGCACCTACTTCGGCGGCAACTGCGGCGGCTGCGTCGAGTTCACCTTCTGGCCCTCGGTATGGGCGGCCGGCGGCGACGTCCTCGACGACAAGGGCACCGCCGCCTCGGTCGACTCGCCGCAGATGGCGGAGGTCTTCGCCCTGTACCGCGCGCTCTACGAGGAGGGCGTGGCGGCTCCGGCGTCCCGGGACGAGGCCGGTCCGACCTGGCTCGGCGCGCTCAAGGGCGGCAAGGTCGGCATCGCGCCGGGGCCCTCGGTCTGGCTGGGGCTGATCGAGGAGGCCGGGGTCGAGATGGGGGTCGCACCGATCCCGGGGATGACCGGCGGCGAGTCCACCTTCGTCGGCGGCGACGTCATCGGCGTCGGCGCGACCAGCGACAGGGCGGCCCAGGCGTGGGACTTTCTGGCCTGGACGATGTCGGACGAGGCGCAGGTCGAGGTCGTCGCGAAGAACAAGGGCGTGCCCACCCGCACCGACCTGGCCGAGAACAGGTACTCCGCGGCCGACCCGCGCGTGGTGGCCGTCAACCGGCTGATGGCCAAGGGCCGCACGCCGTACGCCCGCAACTTCAACGCCTCGTTCAACGACCCGCAGAGCCCGTGGCTGGCGACCGTGCGGGGCGCGCTGTTCGGCGACGCCGCCGCGGCGCTGACCTCCGGCAACGCCGCAATCACCAGATCGTTGCGGCAGAGCTGACACCGACCGGTGGCCCGCCTGCGTCCCGGCGGCGGGCCACCCTCTTTCCCGGAGGGGCCCGATGCCCACGACCACCCTGACGCCTCCCCGGGTGCCCCGCGCCGACCGGTCCGGCACGGGCAGACCGCCGCGCCGCCGCCGGGGCAGCCCGTCGCGCCGCCGACGCGCCCTGCTGGGTCTGGCGTACGCCACCCCGACGGCCCTGGTGGTGGGCGTGTTCTTCCTGGTGCCGCTCGCGCTGGTGGGCTGGATGTCGTTGCACCGGTGGCCGCTGCTGGGCGCCCCCGAGCTGAACGCGCCGGACAACTACGCGGGCATCGCCGACAACGAGCTGGTGCGGGGCGCGGCGGTCTTCACCGTGAAGTACACCGTGGTCATGACGGTGCTGCTCTTCGCCGTCGCGTTCGGGCTGGCGCTGCTCGTGCAACGTCGGCGCCCGGGGGTGGGCTTCTTCCGCACGGCGTTCGTGCTGCCGATGGCGGTCGGTTTCGCCAGCGCCTCGCTGCTCTTCCTCGGGCTGCTCAGCGACGAGATCGGGCCGGTCACCCCGGCCCTGTCCGCCCTGGGGCTGCTCGACGGCTACACCTCGTGGACCAGCGGTAGCGCGAACTCCGCGCTGGCCTCGGCCGTCACGCTGGTGCTCTGGCGCTTCGCCGGCTTCAACATGCTCATCCTGCTGACCGGCCTCCAGGCGATCCCGACCGAGGTGTACGAGGCCGCCCGGATGGACGGGGCCAACCGCTGGCAGACCTTCCGACTGATCACCCTGCCGCTGATGCGCCCGACGATCGCCCTGGTCCTCACGATGATGGTCACCGGTTCGCTGCTGGCGTTCGACCAGTTCTGGATCCTCACCCGCGGCGGCCCGGACAACAGCACCACCTCTCTGGTGATGGTGATCTACCGGGAGGCGTTCGTCCGGCTCGACCTCGGCTCCGCCGCCGGCGTCTCGGTGGTGCTGCTGGCCGTGCTCGTCGTCTTCAGCGTCATCCAGCTCGGCGTCCTGCGACGCCGCGGGCAGTGAGGGGACCGCGATGACCCGCTCCGGCACCGCCTCCCGGTGGGGCTTCTACGTCACCGGCACGGCGCTCGCCATCCTCTTCCTCTTCCCGCTGCTGTGGAGCGGCTGGGCGTCGGTGCGCACCGACACCGGTTTCGGCCTGGTCAACTACGAGCGGCTGTTCACCTCCGACAACGGCGTCCGGCCACGGCACGTGCTCAACAGTGTCATGGTCAGCGCGCTGACCGTCGCCGGCACGCTGCTGGTCGCCACGCTGGGCGGCTACGCCTTCGGCCGGTTCCGGTTCCCCGGTCGCGACGTGCTGTTCCTGCTCACCCTGTCGATCCTGATGGTTCCGTACGCCACCATCCTGATCGCGCTGTACGTGCTGCTCGGTTGGCTGGGGCTGGAGGACTCGCTGCTCGGGCTGAGCCTCGTACTGATCATGTTCCAGCTGCCGTTCTCGGTGTTCATGATGCGCAACTCGTTCGAGGCGGTGCCCCGGGAGCTGGACGAGTCGGGCCAGGTGGACGGCTGCACCAGCGTCGGGGTGCTGTGGCGCATCCTGCTGCCGGCGGTCCGCCCGGGCCTGGTCACCGTCGCCCTGTTCGCGTTCCTCACGTCGTGGAGCGAGTTCTTCGCCCCGCTGATCCTGCTCAACTCGACCGGGAAGTTCACCACCACGCTCGCCGTGGTGAACATGCGTACGGCCAGTCACGGGTCGGTCGACTACGCGGCGCTGGAGGCCGGCGTGGTGTTCATGGCCGTGCCGTGCCTGCTGTTGTTCGCGTTCCTGCAACGCAGCTACGTGCGCGGCTTCACCTCGGGGGCGCTGAAGGGCTGACCGGGCCGGTCGGCCCGGCGGGACCGGACCGCACCCGCACCAAAATATCCATGAGTTTCCATCTATCGATTGGAGTGACGAGATGAAGTGGATCCGAACGGTGGGGACGGCCGTCGCGGCCCTGTCCCTGCTGGCGTCCGGCTCGCTCGTCGCCGGCCCCGCGCAGGCGGCGCCCGGCGACAACCTGGCCTGGACGGCCACCGCGTCGGCCTCGTACACCTCACCGTGGGAGAGCGTGGCGGCGATCAACGACGGCGTCGACCCGCCGCGCTCCAACGACACCACCAACCGCCGGTGGGGCGCCTGGCCGCAGACCGGCACCCAGTGGGTCGACCTGACCTGGCCCTCGACCCAGACGGTCCGCGCGGTGGACGTCTACTTCTTCGACGACAACGGCGGCGTACGGGTGCCGGCCGCCTGGCGGGTGCAGTCCTGGAACGGCAGCGGCTACGTCGACGTGGCGGGCGCCAGCGGCTATCCGGTGGCGGTCGACAGGTACAACCGGGTGACCTTCACGGCCGTGAACACCAGCCGGCTGCGGGTGCTGCTCACCAGCGGCGCCGCCTCGGTGGGGGTGCTGGAGGTCAAGGCGCACACCAACCCGCCCGGCGACCCGCCGCCGCCGAGCGGCTGGAACCCGCCGGCCAACCTGGTCACCCCGCTCGACCAGGTCTGGCAGCACTACGAGCAGACGTACCCGCAACTGCACACCTTCCGCAACTACGGCTGGGACCAGGTGATGGCCAACCGCGGCTACCTCAACTACTGCGTCCGGTGGGACTCGCCGGCCCCTGTCTCGGCGGCCCTGCGCGACCAGATCCACGCCGCGCTGGCGCGGCAGGTGAAGAAGTGGACGGACGTCATGGTCGGGCACAACGCCTGGCCGTACGGGGACGTGCCGGTGCGGGTGGTCGGCTGGGCCGTGCGCGACCGCAACCAGTTGCAGTGGAGCGACAACTCCGTCGACATCTACGTCAACGACATCCGGGAGAACGCGCCGCAGTGCGCCGAGCCGTGCGGCCGGTTCTTCAACCAGAGCGGCACCTACCCGAACTGCCCGGGCGGCGTCGCCCGGCACTACGACATGTCGTTGTGGCTCACCGCCGGGATGGGCGGCGGCGCGGGCGGCGACTGGGGCCAACGGGTCGGCAGCGAGTACTTCGTCAACAACATCAACGCCGCCGACATGCACATCGTGCTGCACGAGATCGGGCACAGCTTCGGCCTCGACGACTTCTACGACTGGACGCCCACCGGTGTGGGCGGGTTCCTGATGAAGGCCGGCAGCGCGGCGCAGATCACCGAGTTCGACAGGTGGATGTTCCGCGACTGGTGGCGCCACCTGAAGGGCCGCTACGGCTACTGACCGTCCGGCCAGCGCACCACCGCCGGTTCCGGGGCACCGGCGGCCGTCCCGTTCCGTCCGTACCGACAGGAGACCCCGTGCGACGACGACCCCTGCTCCGGAGCCTGGCGGCCGGCTGCGCCGCGACGCTCGCCGCGAGCCTGGCCGCGGCGCTGCCCGCCTCGGCCGCCAACCCCATCATCACCACGATCTACACCGCGGACCCCGCGCCCCTGGTGGTCGGCAACACGATGTACGTCTACGCCGGCCGCGACGAGGCGCCCACCGGCACCAGCAACTTCCTCATGCGCGAGTGGCACGTGCTGTCCAGCACCGACGCCGCGAACTGGACCCACCACGGCGCCCGCGCGAACATCGGCACCTTCGGCTGGGCCGGCGCGGACGCCTGGGCCAGCGAGGTCGAACAGCGCAACGGCAGGTACTACTGGTACACCTCCGTCAACGGCAATGGGCCGGGCTGGATGAACATCGGCGTGGCGGTCGCCGACAGCCCGCTCGGCCCTTTCACCGACGCCAAGGGCGGCCCGCTGATCAGCGACAGCACGCCGAACTCGTCGCCGTTGAACATCGACCCCACCGTCTTCGTCGACGACGACGGCCAGGCGTACCTCTACTGGGGCGGCTACTGGGGGGCGCGGGCCGTGCGGCTGGCCAGCAACATGGTCGACACCGTGGGGGAGGTGGTCACCCCGCAGGGGCTCACCCACTTCTGGGAGGCCCCGTTCATGTTCAAGCGCAACGGCCTCTACTACATGCTGTACGCGGCCAACGACACCCAGGGCTGCGTCACCTCGTCGAGCTACGCCTGCCAGCGCTACGCCACCGCCACCAGCCCGCTCGGCCCGTGGACGCACCGGGGCGTGGTGCTCGGCCAGGTGTCGTCGACCACCAACCACGCGGGCGTGGCCCAGCTCAACGGCCAGTGGTACATGGTCTACCACAACGCCAACGCGCCCGGCGGCGGCAACTTCCGCCGCTCCGTCGCGGTGGACCGGATGTACTTCAACGCCGACGGCACGATCCAACCGGTCACCCAGACCAGCACGGGCCCGCCGCCCAACCCCGGCGGTGGGGGCCAGCCGCCGGCCGGCACCAACCTGGCGCCCGCCGCCACCGCGTCCACCTCCCACGTGTCCGCCTGGGAGAGCCTGGCCGCGCTCAACAACGGCGGCGTGCCGGCCAGCTCCGCCGACCGGGGCAACCTGGCGTACGGCAACTGGCCCCAGCAGGGCACCCAGTGGGTCGAGTACACCTGGCCGAGCGCCCGCACCGTCGGCCGGACGGCCGTCTACTGGTTCGACGACGACCAGGGCATCGACCTGCCCGCGTCCTGCCGGGTGCAGTACTGGAACGGCACCGCCTACGTCGACGTGCCCAACCAGACGGCCTGCGGCACGGCCGGTCACACCTACAACGTGACCACCTTCAGCCCGGTCAGCACGACCCGGCTGCGACTCTCCGTCACCTCCCGTACCGGCTACTCCACCGGTGCCCTGGAATGGATGGCGTTCCCGTCATGAGCAGACTCCGCCCCGCACGCGCGGGCCTGGCCGCGCTCGTCACGGCGACCCTGGTCGCCGGCGTCCTCCAGGTCGCCACCGGGCCGGCGCGGGCCGCCCAGACCATCGGCTATCCCACCTTCACCGGCCCGGCCGTGCCGGCGCCGCCGGTCGGCTACCAGACCGGCGACACCATGCGGGCCATCTACGACGCCGAACGCGCCGGCACCGACTTCTGGCTGGACCGGCTGCTGGCCCGTCCCGGCAACGACCCGGCCGGCCCCTGGCTGATGAGCCGGGGCCGAGGCCTGTTCATGTACACCCACAATCCGGCGGTCGTCGGCTTCGGCGGCAGCACGGCGTACTGGGACAACATCAGCGGCCAGAACGCCTACGCGATCACCGCCAGCACCGGCGCCCTGACCGAGCAGGTGGCGCAGCGCTGGCAGGCCCCCAGCCACTGGCGCAGTGTGCACACCGGCGGATCGCTGCGCGTCGACGTCACGAAGTTCATCACCCACCAGAACGTCGCGGTGACCAACCTGACCGTGACCAACACCGGATCGGCCAGCAGCACCGTGCAGTTGCGGGTCACCTCGCCGTACGCCACCACCGGCAGCGGCACCGAGCTGACCGGCAGCCGTACGGTCAAGAACAACCTGACCACCGTCCGCCCCCGGCTCTCCGGCGACGGCTTCACGGTCGCCAGCGGCGGCCTGACCCGCTCCGTCATCCTCGGCGCGGGGCAGAGCGTCAGCACCAAGGTCCAGATGGGCTTCCTGACCGACGAGATCCCCGAGTCGGCGACCGAGTATGCCAGCTACCGCGCCACCACCCCGGCCAACGCCTTCGCCACCCACGTCCGCGACTACCACCGCTGGTGGGCCGAGAACGTGCCCTACATCGACGTGCCGGACCCGGCCATCAAGAAGAACATCTACTACCGCTGGTGGCTGATGCGCTTCAACCACCTCGACGTCGACATCCCCGGCCAGGACTTCCAGTTCCCCACCTCGATCGAGGGGGTGACCGGCTACAACAACGCCATCGTGCTGACCCAGCCCATGCACATCGACGACCTGAAGTACCTCCGCGACCCGGTCCACTCGTACGGGCCGTGGCTGTCGGTCGGGCAGTCGTCGGCCAACGGCCGGTTCATGGACAACCCCGGGGACCCGGAGAACTGGTCCAACAGCTACACCCAGTACGTCTCCGAGGCCGCCTGGCGGGCGTACCAGCTGCACGGCGGGCAGCCCGCCATGCTGCGCAACCTCGCCCGCTACGCCGAGATGGACGTCAAGGGTCAGCTCGCCACCTACGACACCGACAACAACGGGGTCATCGAGTACGACTGGGGCGCGATGACCGGCAACGACGCCGACGCCGTCTCGTTCCACTGGCGCTCCGGCAACCTGGACCGCGCCGAGGGCGCCTACGTCTACAGCAACGCCCTGGCCGCCGCCGGGGCGTACGCGGTGCTCGGCGACACCGCCAAGGCGAACGAGATGCGGGCCCTCGCCAACCGGGTCCGCGACGGGATCGTCAACGTGCTGTGGAACCCCACCCGGCAACTCATCGAGCACCGGCACGTCGCGACGAACACCCACGTGCCGTGGAAGGAGGTCAACAACTACTACCCGTACGCGGTGGGCCTGATGCCGAACACCGCCACCTACCGGCAGGCGCTGCGGCTCTTCGACGATCCCGCCGAGTATCCGATCTTCCCGTTCTACACCGCCAACCAGCGCGACAAGGCCGCGGCGGCCGCCGCCGGCCACCCCGGCAGCAACAACTTCTCCACCATCAACTCGACCGTGCAGTTCCGCCTCTACTCGTCGGTGCTGCGCAACTACCCCAACCAGTGGATGACCGCCGAGCACTACAAGAAGCTGCTCTACTGGAACACCTGGGCGCAGTACGTCAACGGCAACACCCAGTGGCCCGACGCCAACGAGTTCTGGTCCAACTGGAACGGCTCGGCCATCACCTACCGGTCCTGGATCCACCACAACATCCTCGGCAGCAGCAACTGGACGGTGATCGAGGACGTCGCCGGCCTGCGGCCGCGTACCGACACCACCGTCGAGCTGTCACCCATCGACATCGGCTGGTCGCACTTCGCGGTCAACAACCTGCGCTACCGCAACGCGAACCTCAGCATCGTCTGGGACGACCCCGCCGACGGCGTCACCCGCTATCCGGGCGTGCCGCAGGGCTACTCGCTCTATCTCGACGGCAACCGGGTCGCCACCGTGGACCGCCTGACCCGGCTGCTCTACGATCCGGCCACCGGCACGGTCACCCTGCCGGCGGGCGGCACCACCACCTTCAGCGCCGCGTTCCCCGGCCTGCGGCTGCCGCAGCAGGTCGCGCAGAGCAGCGCCCGGATGGTCGACATGTTCGCCAAGGCCGGCGTCGACCTCACGTCGACCACCCCGAACCTGGCCCAGGGCGCCGGCACCTCGGCGTCCTACACCGCCGCCGGCACGTCGACCGCGGCGGCGGTGGACGGCTTCCCCACCAACGCGCCGCTGTGGGGCAGTTCCGGCTCGCCGAACGCCACCGACACGTTCGACATCGACCTGGGCCAGGCACGGACGGTCGACGACGTCTGGCTGCACTTCCGCGACGACCGCGCCGGCAACCGCTACCGGGCGCCGGCCTCGTACACCGTCCAGTATTGGAACGGCAGCACGTGGGTCGACGCGGCGGCGCAGGCCAAGACCCCCGCGACGCCGCGCGCGAACCACAACCGGGTCCGGTTCACCCCGGTCAGCACCGCGCGGCTGCGGGTGCGGCTCACCCACGCGGCCGGCTTCCGGACCGGGCTGACCGAGGTGAAGGCGTACGGCCGGGGCGGCGGCCCGCCACCGGCACAGAACCTGGCCGGTACGGCCACGGCGTCGGCGTCGTACACCTCGCCCTGGGAGACGGTCGCGGCGGTCAACGACGGCATCGACCCGCCGCTGTCGAACGACACGGTCAACCCGCGCTGGGGCACCTGGCCCGAGACCGGTGAGCAGTGGGCGGAGCTCACCTGGTCGGCACCGCAGTCGGTGCGGTCGGTGGACGTCTACTTCTTCGACGACGGCGGCGGCGTGCGGCTGCCGGCGTCCTGGCGGTTGCAGTACTGGACCGGCAGCGCGTACGCGGACGTGCCCGGGGCCGGCGGCTACCCGACGGCGGCCGACGCCTACAACCGGGTGACGTTCCCGGCCGTCAGCACGACCCGGCTGCGGGTGGTGCTGACCAGCGGCGCCGCCTCGGTGGGCCTGCTGGAGGTCAGGGCGTTCGGCTGACCGGCCCCGATCCGGGTGTCCGGGCGGGTGCCACGTGCGGCACCCGCCCGGACACCGGCTTCGTGGCCCGCCGGGACGGCCGGGTAAGGGTGGGCAGATCGCTGCCCACCCCGGTATGCTCCCCGGCGATGATGACTCCGTCTCTCAGCAGATTGGGGGCCCGGTTCTCGCAAGGTGAGTGCTGATGCGCTCCCCGGCCGCGAATCCGGATCTCCGTTCGTCCTACTGGCTGCGCGTGCGCGAGTTCGCCGTGCCGCCGTCCATGATCGAGGTTGCCGCCGCCCGTCGGGCCGTCGGGGACTGGGCCGGGGCGTGCGCCGCCGCCCGCGTCGACGTCGACGTCGAGCCGCGCTCCGTGGCCCGTACCCATGGTCGGGAACTCGCCGACCGGCTCCGGGCCGATCTTCGCCACCTGGCGCCCGACCTGCTGCGCTGGCACCTGCCGAGGATCGCGCCCGACGGGCTGCTGCGTCCCGGCCTGACCATCGCCCTGGCCCGGTACGAACCGGCCGGAGGCGGCGGCGACGCGGTGCACCTCGTGGCCCGGACGCCGCCGGCCTGGGCGGACGCCGGCCAGCGGTTCAGCCTGGCGCTCTGGGACGGCTCCCGCTCCGGGGCCGGTTCCCGTCATCCGCACCCGCACCCCGACGACCGGTTCCGCCTCGACCTGCACCGCCACCTGTGGGACGCGCGGCGGACCGGTGAGCTGCGGACCCGCTCGGGGGCGGGCCACCCACCCGCCGGCGGCCGACCAGTCGACGAGCCGGGTCCACCGACGACGGCAGGGCGGCGGGGTTGGGCGGTGGACCGGTGGGCGGCCGAGGCAGCCATCCTGCTCCAGGCCGAGGGACGTCCCGGGGACACGGTCGCCGTGCGGATCGGGGCCCGGCGTCGACTCCTGCTGGAGTTGGCCCCGGGCGGGGACGGCCCAGGGCCACCCGAGGCGCGGCTCGTCTGGTCGCCCCCGCGAGGCCGCGTCGGCGCGCGCCGGCCCACGCCGGGTCCCGACCGGCCATTGCCGGTGCTGCCGGACGCGGCGACCTGGGTGTCACCCGACCTGGAACTGCTCCGCGCCGGGTTGATCGAGCCCGACCGCCTGCACCCGCTGGTCGCGTCGGCACTGGTTCCCGACCGGCCGGCGGCTACGGCACCTTCGACGCCGTGTCCGGTGAGGCAACCCTGGCGCGTGCGGTGCCGGGGGGTCTGGCACCGGATCGGCCTGGTCGACGGGGTGCTCGTCGCCCTGGACCACGACCCGGCCGAGATCCGCCGGGAGGAACTCCTCGCCGCGCTGACCGGCACTCCGCTGCCCTGCCTGCGGGCGATCGACGAGGCGCACCGCCACCCGGAATGCCTCCCCGAGGTCCGGGCCCGCCTGGACCACGGCGACACCACCGCCGCGCTCGCCGTCGTCGAGGCCCTGCTCGGGCCCGACGCGGTGCTGCGCGCCGGGGCGCTACGGGACGAACTGGAGACGGCCGCCCTGCGGCGCGTCGAGTACGGACTGTTCCGGGCCGGACTTGCCGGCTCCGGCCGGGGTCCCACCGCCCCGGGACACCGCCGTACCCGTGACCGCCGCTCGTACCCGCGTCACACGATCGCCCGCTGACCGGGGAATCCCCGCTCCGCTCCCACCCCGAACCGCCACGAGAGACACAGGTGATAACCATGACCGTTGCTACTGTCCTGCCCGCAGACCAGGCCCACGCCCCGCAGCTCGACGTCGCCGCCGAACTGCTCGCGCTGCTGCGCGACACCAGCACCGAACCTCGCCCCGACACGCAGTTGGAGGCGCTGACCCTGGCCGTGGCCGCCGACCTTCCCGTGCTGCTGTGGGGCGAACCGGGGATCGGCAAGACCGCCGCCCTCACGCAGCTCGCGACGGAGCTGGGCCTGCCGCTGACGACCGTCGTCGCCAGCGTCCACGAGCCGTCCGACTTCTCGGGACTGCCGATCGTCGGTGACGACCCGGCGTCACAGGGCGTCCCGATGGCGCCGCCGGACTGGGCCGTACGCCTGGCCCGGGCCGGTCGTGGGTTGCTGTTCCTCGACGAGCTGTCCACCGCCCCGCCGGCCGTCCAGGCCGCCCTGCTCCGCCTCGTGCTCGAACGGCGGGTGGGCGCGCTGCGGCTGCCGCCCGGCATTCGGATCGTGGCCGCCGCGAACCCGCGATCCTCGGCGGCCGACGGCTGGGAACTGAGTCCGCCCCTGGCCAACCGCTTCGTCCACCTCCAGTGGGTGCACGACCACGAGGTCGTGGTGCGCGGCCTCGGCGGCACCTGGCCCCGCGCGGATCTGCCCCGGCTGCACCCGGAGCGGTTGCCGGAGGCCGTCACCTTCGCCCGCCGCGCGGTGTGCGGGCTGCTGTCCGCCCGCCCCGCGCTCGTACACCGGCTGCCCGGCAACGAGACCCGCCGGGGTGGCCCGTGGCCCTCGCCCCGCAGCTGGGAGATGACCCTGCGCCTGATCGCCTTCGCGACCGCGGCGGGCACCTCCCGGGAGGTGCTGTCGATGCTGGTCCGGGGCGCGGTGGGCGACGGCCCGGGGCTGGAACTGCTCGCCAGCATGGACCGGATGGACCTTCCCGACCCCGAGACGCTGCTGGCCGATCCGGCGACCGCCGTCCTGCCCGAGCGCGGAGACCTGCGGCAGGCCGTGCTGGACGGGGTGGTGGAAGCGGTCCGCGGTCGCCCGGAGAGGTCCCGCTGGGACGCGGCCTGGGCGCTGCTGGTCCGGGCGCTGGAGACCGGCCCCCCGGACCTCGTGGTCGTCCCCGCGAGCACGCTCGCCGCACTGCGGCAGGAGGACTGGGACGTGCCGGCGGCGATCGAGCGGCTCGCGGGGGCGGTGTCGGTCTCCCGGCGCGCCGACCAGGCACGCGTGGCGGCCGCCGCGGGGGCCGGCCGGTGAGTCCGGGTACAAGCCCTCGACCGGGTGCAGGACATCCTGCTCGCCCCGCGCTGGACCGGGAGAAGCTCTTCGCCGCCCGGCTGCACGCCGCCCGGGTCCGGCCCTACCTGGCGTCGGCGCTGTTCGCCCTGCACGTGGTGGAGTCGCGCCTGGTGCCGACGATGGCGGTGGACCGGCACTGGCGGTGCTACGTCTCGCCGGTCTTCGTGGACCGCACGCCCGTGGAGGAGCTCGCCGGGGTATGGGTGCACGAGGTTTCGCACCTGCTCCGCGACCACCACGGGCGCAGTGACCGGGTCGCGCGGGAACGGGGACTGACCGGGCCGGGGGAGCGGCTACGGATGAACATCGCCGCCGACTGCGAGATCAACGACGACGTGTTCGGCGACGGGTTGGCCCGGCCCGACGGGGTCGTGGACCCGGCGACGCTGGGGCTGCCCGAGGGGGAGCTGATGGAGGACTACCTGCGACAGTTCCGGCTCGGGCCGCGTACGCAGGGGCTGGTCTGGCTGGACTGCGGCAGCGGCGCCGACGGGGCGGAGCGGGAGTGGGACCTGGGGCCGGACGGCGCGCAGGGCCTCAGCGCGCAGGAGCGCGACGCGGTGCGGTTCCGGGTGGCGGAGGGCATCACCGGGCGTCCCGGGGACGTCCCGCAGGGCTGGCGGAGGTGGGCGGAGGAGGCGTTCCACCCGCCCCAGCCGTGGCGGGACCTGCTGGGGGCGGCGATCCGCTCGGCGGCCTCCGGCGCGGGCGCGGGCGAGGACTACACGTACGGCCGGCCGGCGCGGCGTTCCGCCGGGGTTCCCGGCGTCGTCCTGCCCAGCCTGCGGCGCAGGCCCCCTCGGGTCTGCGTGGTCGTCGACACCTCCGGGTCCGTCAGCGACGCCGAACTGGGCAGCGCGCTGCTCGAGGTCGCGGCGATCTCCCGCGCCGTGGGCGGCCGGCGTGACCTGGTCAGCGTGCTGTCCTGCGACGCGGCGGCCCGGACCGTGCACCCGCTGTGCCGTGCCGAGGAGATCCCGTTGGTGGGCGGGGGCGGGACGGACCTGCGTACGGGCTTCGCCCGGGCGTTGCGGACCCGGCCCCGCCCGGACGTCGTCGTCGTCCTGACCGACGGGCAGACGCCCTGGCCGGCCACGCCGCCGCCCTGCCGCACGGTGGTCGGGCTGTTTCCCCGCCGGCACACGTACTCCGGATCGTGGAACGAGGACGATCCCGAGTACGTGCCGGACGCACCACCGGAGTGGGCGCGGGTGGTGGTCATCGGGTAGTCCGGCGGCGGCCGCGCGGCCCAGCTCCCCGGGGCGTCACGCACCGCCGAGGCGGGGCGTGACCGGGCGGACCTCGACCGGGGCGCCCGGCCGCCCGCCCGCGCGCGAGCGGTACTCGGGGACGCCCACACAGGTGAAGAGCAGCGCCGCGAGGTCGTCCGGCTCGCCCAACAGCCCCGGGACGTCGGAGTCGAGGAAGGTCATGCCGGAGGCGCCCGCGCCCAGGGCGTACGCCGCGAGGTGCAGCCGGCCCTCGACGAGCCCGGCGGCGAGCTGGGCGTCGCGGTAGCCGCGGTCGTCGAGCGCCGACAGCGGCGCGGCGGCGACGACGACGTAGGCGGCGTCGCCGGCGAGCGCCTGGTCCAGGCAGACCCGGAGCAGCTCGTCGCGCAGGTCACCGGCGCGCAGCGGCGTCGACAGGTCGGGCCACCGGTAGAGGCCGGGCGGCACCCCGTCGACCCCGTGCACGGCGACCCAGTGCGGCACCGGCACGCCGCGCAGGGCCGCGGCCAGGGGCCATTCCAGCAGGGCGCGCGGCAGTGTCCGGGACCTGTCCATCCGCCGCTGCGAGCCGCGCCGGCGGACGACCTCGTCGAGCGGGTCGGACGGCGGGTACGCCGCCAGCGGCTCCGCCGACGGCCAGGGCGCGCCGAGCACGTCCCGCTCGCCCGCGCGCTGGGCGGCGGTGCACAGCGGCAGCTCGACCGGGGGCAGCTCACCGGGGAGCGCCGGCCCGGTGGGCCCGATCGCCGGATCGCCGTCGCCGAACGACAGCAGGGCCAGCGGGTACTCGTGCACCCCGTCCGCGCCGACGAGCGCGCGCACGGTGGCGTCCGGGAAGAGCGACCGCAGCCGCGGCGACAGGCCGGCGCTGTCGGCGGCCGCCGACAGTTGGGACAGCAGCGTGCCGGCGTCCCAGTAGAGGTGTCGCCAGCCGCGCTCGGCGTAGCGCCACCCCGTGCGCCACGGCACGCCCGTGACCACCAGCGTCGTGACCGTCCCGGTCGCGGCGGGAGCCACCTGGACGAGCGCGTGCCGTCGCGCGTCGTACCAGTGCACGCCGTCCGGCACCCCGGCGACGCCCCGGGTGCTCGCGTAGACCTCCAGGGGGAAGCGCGCCCCGGCCGAGCCGGCGGCGCGGTAGAGGAAAGGGCGGCCGTTGCGCTCGGCGGTGCGCACGACGCCGGCGCCCAGGAAGAGCACGCGGCCCAACTGCGCCGCGTCGAGGGGCTGCGCGGGGGACGCGACGCCGGCCAGCACGGCCGCCGCGGGGACGCCGGGGTCGGGCAGGTCGCGCGGCAGGGCGAGGACGGCCGGGCCGTCCGGGTAGCCCTTCATGGGCGGCAGCAGGGTCCCGGGGTCGTTCGGGACGAGGTCGTGGCGGACGCGCGGGTCGTCCACGGGCACGTCCCACTCGCGGCTCGGCTCGTAGGACGTCAGCCGGTGCAGCAGCCCGGCGCCGGTGTCGAGGTCCATCCGGCCATCCTGCCAGCGCGGAGCGCCGGGCGGTGGCCCCTACAGGCGGTCGCGCGTCGGTGCGGGGAGCGCCGGGGCCGGGGTGGCCGGCTCAGCCGCTCTCCATCTCGGCGGCGTACTCGCTCAGCGCGATCCGGTTCGGCAGGCCCGTCTTGCCGAGCAGGCTGGACACGTGCCGTTCCACGGTGCGCGGGGACAGGTGCAGCCGACCGGCGATCTCCCGGTTGCTCAGCCGCCCGACCAGCAGCCGCAGCACCTCGAACTCCCGCACCGTCACGCCCACCGACCGCAGGCCGGAGGGGATGTCGCCCGCGCCGGAGCGGCGCTGCGTCATGCGTACGCCCGCCTGGCGCAGCAGGGCCCGGCAGGCGCTGGCCACGGCCGGCACGTCGCTGCGGTGGAAGTGCTCCTCGGCGGCGCGCAGCCACTGCACCGGCGTACCCCACCCGTCGGCGAGGGCCGACTCGCACACCAGCCGCAACGCGAGGTGCCGGCCCATCGCGTACGGCGCCCCGGCCCGCATCGCCTCCGCCGCCGCCTCCGCCGCCTCCTCCAGCCGACCGGACCGGCCGAGCAGCACCGCCTTCGCGAAGAGGGCGAACTGCAGGTCCCAGCGCAGCCTGCTCGCCGAGTCGCCCTGCACCGCCTCGTACGCCGGCCAGCCGGCTTCGCCGGACGTGACCTGGAGCAGCAGGTGCAGCCCGTGCCGGCCGGAGAGGTGGAAGACCGTCGGGCTCTGCGCCTCGGCGTGGAACGCGCGGGCCAGTTCGTCGAGGGCGCGGGGCCGGTCCTCCTCCAGCAGCGCGCAGAAGGCCCTGGCCAGCCCGTGTACGCGGGAGGCGTGCAGGGCCTGGTCGCCGCTCCACCGGCGGAACTCGGCCAGCGCGTGCTCCATCTCCCGGCGCCGCCCCTGGTGCGCCGCGAGCACGGCGCTGACCAGCAGCACGTACTGGGTGGTCTCCAGCAGCTTCAGCCGGGTGGTCGCGGCCAGCACCTGCTGGACGAGGGCACCCGCGGTGTCGAAGTCGCCCCGCAGCACCGCGTGCAGGGCGAGGCTGGCCTCCGCCTGGTGGCGCGCCGTCACCGCGCCGGCCTGGGAGGCCCGCTCCCGGGCCTGTTCGAGCCGGTCCAGCCGCGCGTCGCGCAGCGCGTCGTCGTTGCCGAGCCGGATCAGTGCGTGGATCTCCCAGATGGGCAGCCGGTGCTGCGCGGCGATCGCCAGGGCCCGTTCCAGGCACCGGGTCGCCTCCGCCGGATCGCGGTGCCGGATCAACGCGCCGAGCAGCTGCCAGGCCTGGCAGGCGACCACCGGCAGGGGGACGGTCTCGGCGACGGTGGCGGCGCGGCGGGCCAGCGCCTCGGCGGTGGCGAGCTGGTCCTGCCCGGCGGTGTCCAGCACCAGGTGGGCGGCGACCACGTCGACCGGCGCGGTGTCCTCCGCGGCGGCGTCCGGGCCGAGCAGGGCGCGCGCCTGCTCCACCTGGGCCAGCCCCTCGGCCGAGCGGCCGGCGACCGTCGCGGCCCAGGCCAGCCGGGTGTGCAGCTGCGCCCGCCGGCGCGGATCGACGCCACCGATCTGGTCGAGGGTGCTGACCGAGGCGAGCGCCCGCTCGACCAGTCCCGCCTCCGCCAGGGCGTGCAGCAGGGCTTCGAGGGCGGCGGCCCGGGCCACCGGGTTCTCACCCAGCAGGCCGATCGCGCGGTCCAGCAGGGCGACCGCGGTGGTGGCGCCGCCCTGCGCGATCGCCCGCCGGCCCGCCTCGGTGAACAGCCGGCCGGCTGCCTCCGGGTTGTCGGCCTCCAGGTGCAGGGTGGCCGAGACCTGGCACCATTCGCCCGGCAGGCCGGGGAAGACCGCCGCCACCGCGTCGGCCATCCGCTGGGCGAGCCGGGCGCGGTCGGCGGGGCCGAGGAGGCTGAGCAGCGCCTCCCGGGTCAGCCGGTGCCGGAAGGCGTACCAGTCGGTGAGCTGGTCGTCCACCGTGACCAGCCGCCCGGCGACGTCGCCGCACAGGTGGTCGAGCACGTCGTGGTCGCTCAGCCCGGTGGCCGCCTGCACCACGGCCAGCGGGAACCGCTGGCCCAGCAGCGCACCCATCGAAAGCAGCTCCCGGGCCTGGGTGCCGAGCTGCTCGACCCCCTGCGCCATGCCCCGCGCCAGGGTGCCCGGCAGGGCGGCGGGCAGCTCCTCGGACAGCCGCCAGCCCTCCGGGCCGCCGATCAGCAGCGCGCCGTCGACCATGCCGGCGACGAGTTCCTCGATCAGGAAGGGGTTGCCGGCACTGCCCGTCGAGACGAGGGCGTGCGCTGCCGCCGGCACCCGCTCCGGGTCGGCGTCGAGGCAGGCGCCGACCATCTGCCGCAGCGCGTCGTCGTCGAGGCGGCCCAGCTCGATGAGGGTGCACTGACCACGTTGGGCGGCCGACCGGGCGATCGTCGACGCCGCGCAGGGCTCCGCCCTGATCGCCCCCAGCAGCAGGGTCGGTTGCAGGGCGAGGTTGTCGATCAGGTACTCCAGCACGGTCAACGTCTCCGTGTCGGCGTCCTGGAGGTCGTCCAGCAGCATCAGGCAACCCCGCCCCGCGCCGGCCACGCCGGTCAGCCGGAGGACGGCCTCGGCGAGGATCACCAGGGACGCGTTCTCCTGGTCGGCGGGCGGCCGGCCCCAGTCAGGGACGAGCCGGCCGAGGATCGGGCCGTACGGCCCGAGCACGGTGGGGTCGACCGGCCCGGACCGCAGCAGCGACAGCAGCGCCTCGGTCAGGGGGCGCAGCGGCACCGCGGTGCCGATCGTGCTGCCCCGGCCCCGCATCACCCGCATGCCCGCCGCGGTGGCCAGCTCCGCGACCCTCGACGCGAGGCGGGACTTGCCGACGCCGCTCTCGCCCACCACGAAGACCGCGCCGCCCCGCCCCGCCCGCGCCGATTCGAGGCTGTCCAGCACCGCGCGCAGTTCGGCGTCCCTGCCGATGAACTTCGAGGAGCGGTACACACTGCGCACGCTATCCGAGGAGGCAGGCCCCGCCCAACGCGGTGCTGTCGACGCCGGTCCCCCGAACGGCTACCGTGCCGTCGTCACATCGGCTTCTCGGGGCAGCAGGTCGTCAGAGGCGCGGCGTCCGCCGCCGCGCCGGCGTCACCGACGAGACCGCCGATCACCATGCCGACGGGCACGACCAGGCTGGCGAGGGCCGCCGCGCGGATCCCGAAGGTCACGACGGGCTGCAGCCACATCGCCCCGGCCGGGTCGTCGACGGGCGCCGCGGAGTCGGTCTCGTCGACACGGCACGGGGGGAGCTGGTTCTCGGACAACTGTCATTCCTCCTGTTGGTGACTTCATGGGTCGTTTCCGGAGCTGGCGGCTCCTCTGGAGATCGTCGTCGGTCGCCCGGCGGACCTCAACCCGAGGTGCGCGGTTCAGGGGTCGGTTCCAGCAGCAGCACCGACGGCACCGGCCCGGCCCCGGAGAGCCGGAGCAGCCCGTACCCGATGCCGGCGAGGCCGGTGAGCAGACCGGGGGTGGGCACGTTGCCCGGGGTCCCGCAGGACGCCCCGTACCGGTCGACGGCGTCCAGGATCCGGCCGGCACGTCGCCGGGCCGCGCCACCGTCGAGGACACCCGTCGCCTCGACGACCCCCAGCTCGCCGTGGCAGAGGCTGAGGTCGTCGAGCAGCGGACGGTCGGTGAGCAGGCGTACCGCCTCGTCGGGGGCGAGGGCGTGGTGGGCGAGCGTCAGGCCGGCGGCGCCGCGACACCAGCCGTACCCCGCCGCCCCGTCGCCGCCGGGGGTGCCGGCCCGGCGCAGCGCACGCCGGCCCGCCCGCGCGTACCCGGCGCCACCGGTGCGGGCGTGGCGGCCCAGCGCCCAGCCGATGCCGGCCACCCCGTCGGCGAAGCCCACCCCCGTCGGCAGCTCGTCCCGCTCGATCGCGTCCACGAGCCGGTCGGCCCAGCTGCGGGCGAGTGCCGCCGCCGGCGCGTGGCCCAGCTCGGCGTGCACCGCGTCCATGGCGGCGAGACAGCCCGCGCCGCCGTCGGCCCAGGCCACGGCCGCCGGGCTCGCGCTGGCGGCGGCGGCCAGGTCGACCGCCGCGCGGGCCTGCCCGGCGAGCCCGGGGTCGGCGAGCAGCGTGGACAGCCGGGCGAGCCCGTACGCGATGCCGCCGAGGCCGTACAGCCCGCCGGGGCCGATCGCGGCGACCAGGTCCGGGCGCGCGTCGAGCAGCTGGAACAGCCCCGGCACCCCGGCGACGGCCCGGTGGGCCAGCTCGGCGTAGCGGGCGGTGCCGGTCACCGCGGCGAGCTGGCCGAGGAAGAGGGCGACCCCGAGGTGCCCGTTCGCCAGCCCGGCCCCCATCGGCAGGACGAGCCACTGCCGGTCGTCGACCAGCTCCAGGCCGAGCCAGTTCACCCGGTCCGCGCCGGTCACGCTCCGGGTCTGGATCTCGTCGGCCAGCGCGCACGCCGTGGCGAGCAGGCGCTCCGGCGACGCGGCGGCGTCCGCGACCGGCCGGGACGTCGGTGCGGCTTCGTGCGACCCGTCGACCGGGCGCCGGGTCGCCAGCGTCGCCGCGACGATCCACTCCTGGTGCCGCCGGTCGGCCTCGCCCAGCGCGGCGATCTTGCCCAGCGCGGCGTCGAGCCCGCAGCGGGCCAGCGGCACGGGCAGCGGCTCGCCGCCCCCGGCGACGCGGGCGGTCCGGCTGCCCGGAGTGCCCTCGAACAGCGGGACGTCGCCCGCCCACAGCGCGGCGGCCTCGTGCCGCGGGAACTGGGCGAGGAAGGGGTGCCCGGCCACGCTGGACCAGAGGACGCCGAACGCGCGGTCCCGCTCCAGCGCGTCGCCGAGCACGTCCGGGTGGGTGGTCTCGGTGAGCAGGGTGTGGTACGCCGACGTGGGCCGGGCGACCAGCCGTACCGGGACGTCGGCGCACGACGCGACGAGTTCGGTGAACTCCCGACGGTGCGCCCGGATCGTCTCGTACGCCTGCCGGAACCCCTCGCGCAGCGCCGGCTCGTGGGCACCGGGATCGACCAGGGCGTCGCCGACGCGGGGGCGGTTGCGGCCGCCGGCGAAGTCGACGGCCCGTCGGGTCAGCCGCATCCGGTCGGTGCCCGGGTCGGCCCAGTCGAGCGCGCTGACGGGTGCGGTTTCGCCCCGGTCGCCGCCGACGCCGGACAGGTCCATCGCCCCCTGGTCGCCCACGACGATCACCGGTATCAGGCCGGTCCGGTGCACCGAGGCGGTCAGCAGGTCCGCGGCCGGGTCGCCGGTGCCCACCGGCTCGCCCAGCGCGGGGTGGAAGAGCGTCTCGGTGTCCACCACGACCGGTGTGTCGCCGGCGGCGATCAGGTTCTCGTAGTGCATGTCCGTGGCGTGCAGGGCGTGCAGCAGCGCGACCAGGGCGCCCTGGCGGCGGTAGAACCCGTCCGCCTGCCCCGGGTGGCGCAGCGCCGTCGCGTCGACGTACTCCGACCAGCCGTAGCCCGGTCGCGTCAGGGCGGCGACCCCGCGCAGCCCCAGCCCCGGCGCCCGCTGCTCCAGCCAGTCGACGAACCCGGTGAAGCGGACCTGGGAGGCCAGGTCGCGCGGCTTGTAGACGACGCGTCGGCCGTCCGCGAAGCGCAGCATGCTGGTCGTGCGGCCACCGGTGTGGGCGTCGCCCAGGTTGCTGCCGACCGCGACCAGCGGGCCGGGGTCGTCGCCGCCGAGCAGGGTGCCCACCAGGTCGTCGCGGTCGGCGACGAACCGGGTCAGGAGTTCGAGCCCGGACCGGGCGGCCGCCGTGCCGGCCTGCGCCAGCAGGCGGGCCAACACGGGATAGCGGTCCACCAGCTCGGCCAGCCCGGCGGGGTCGCAGAGCTGGGCCACGAAGTCGGCGAAGCGGGCCCGGCCGTCGGCGCCGGCGAGCCGTCCGGCTGCCCGACGTCGGTGCAGCTCCGAGACCAGCGTGCGGGCCGCGACGGCGAGCAGGCGGCGGCCCAGCGCGGCGGCGAACTGGTCGGCCAGGGCGGCCAGGTCGACCGTCTTCTCCGTCGCGATCCGACGGGCCCCGAGGAGGAACCGGTCGGCGGCGACCTGCCCGAACGGTCGCAGGGGCGCGGTGAGGGCGGCCCGCCAGTCCGCCTGCTCGGTCGGCCGCTGCGGCGCGGCCGCGGCGGCCAGGGCCGCCTCGACGGTCTCCGCCCACGCCGGGCGGGTCGTCCTGGCGGCGAGCGCGGCCCGGTCCTCGGCCAGCAGGTCGCGCAGCCCCGCCTCGTCGAGGCCGACCTCGGCGAGCCGCGCCCCGAGGCCCGGCCCGTGCCCGTCCCGCCACCGGGCCAGCCGCCGGCCGGCGCCGTCCGCGCCGTCGGCGCTGCCGGTGCTGCGGGTGCCGTCAGTGTTGCCTGTGCCGTCCGCGCCGCCCATGCTGTCCGTGCCGGCGGGGCCGCGGGTGGCCGTGCCGGCTGCGCCGCGCGTGGGGCCGGCGGCGCCCGTACCGGCCGCGGTGTCCGTGCGGTCCGTGCCGTCCGCGTCGTGCGGGGCGTCGGCGGGGCGTCGGCCGGGCGCGCCGACGACCAGGCCCGGCGCGCGTTCGTGCAGCGCGAGCCCCGAGGCCCACCAGTGCGGGGCCAGCCGTACGCCGGAGCAGGCGTGATCGGTGGCGCCGGCCAGGGGAGTCGAGGTCACCGTTGCACGGTGCCAGAGCGGGGCGCGGAGTTCATGAGTGGAAACTACTCACATTCCTGCCCCGTTGCTGGCCACGCCGGTGCGCGCGGACCCGCCCGGGTCCGCGGCCGGCGGGACCGGCCGGGCCGGCAGCGGCTCCTCGCCCCACCTGCGACCCGCCCCATCCTAGTCACGATCGGTGATCAATTGAACGGCCAGCGTGACGCCGGCGGGAAATTGAGTGCCGCCCACGCATGTGGACTCTGCCAGTGCCGATGAGTCTTCGGGCGACTGTTCTACCCGGGGCGGCGTGATGAACGGAGCCAGGATGGAGTTTCGGGTACTCGGGCCGGTGGGGGCCTGGAAGGGTGACTCGGAGGTGGCACTGGACGGTGCGAAGCAGCGCACCGTGCTCGCGGCGTTGCTGCTCGCCGGGGGGCGTACCGTGCCGGACACCCGGCTGTGCGAGCTGCTCTGGGGGGAGCGCCCGCCGGCCACCTTCGCCGCCCAGCTCTACAACTACGTCTCGCGGCTGCGCAAGTACCTCGGCGCCGAGGTGGACATCGTCCGGCAGTGGTCGGGCTACCAGATCCGGACCGGCGCCGCCCGGCTCGACCTCGACGAGTTCGAGCGCCTGGCCGAGGCCGGTCGGGAGGCACTGCGCGACGGGCGGTACGCCGAGGCCGCCGAACGGCTGCACGCCGCCATGTCGCTGTGGCGCGGCCCCGCGCTGTCCAACGTGACCGAGCACCTCGTGACGGCCGAGTCGCACCGGATGGCGGAGCTGCGGATGGCGGTCCTGGAGAGCCGGATCGAAGCCGACCTGCGGCTGGGACGCCACGTCCGGCTGGTCCCCGAGATCACCCAGCTCGTCGCCGAGCACCCGCTGCACGAGGGGCTGCGGGGCCACCTGATGACCGCCCTGCTGCACTGCGACCGGCAGGCCGACGCGCTGGCCGCCTACCACGAGGGCCGCCGGGTGCTCGCCGACGAACTGGGCGTCGACCCGGGGCCGCTGCTCACCGAGGCGTACCGGTCGATCCTCGCCGGCCCTCCGGCCCCGGCGGTCGTCGCGGAGCCGAGCTGGCACGGCGTGCGGCCCGCGATGCTCCCGCCCGGCGTCGGTGACTTCGCCGGCCGGGAGGAGGAGCTCACCGGGCTGCTCCGGGTGCTGACCGCCGAGCCGAGGGCCTGCCCGCCGGTCGCCGTGGTGACCGGGATGGCCGGCGTCGGCAAGAGCACGCTCGCCCTGCACGCGGCCCACCTCACCCGGACCGCCTTCCCCGACGGCCAGCTCTACGCCGACCTCGGCCGCGCGAGCGGCAACTGCGTCGAGCCGTACGACGTGCTCGGCTGGTTCCTGCGCAGCCTCGGCCACGCCGAGTCGGCGATCCCGAAGGGGCTCGACGAGCGGGTCCGGCTCTACCGCAGCCAGCTCGCCGGCCGGCGGCTGCTGGTCATGCTCGACGGCACCGCGGGCTACGAGCAGGTGAGCCCGCTGCTGCCCGGCGACCCCGGCTGTCAGGTCATCGTCACCAGCCGGCTGCGCATGCCCGAGCTGGCCGGCGCCACGTCGATCGAGGTCGGCACCCTCGACCGGCGGCAGGCGCTCGCGCTGCTCGGCCGGATCATCGGGGCGCAGCGGGTCGCCGAGGAGGCCGACGCGGCCGCCCGGATCGTCGAGCTGTGCGGTCGGCTCTCGCTCGGCGTCCGGGTCGCCGGATCCCGGCTGCTGGCGCGCCCGCACTGGTCGCTCGGGTACCTGGCGGACCGGCTCGCCGACGAGCGGTACCGGCTGGACGAGCTCCGGCTGGGCTCGATGGACGTCCGGGAACGGCTGGACAGCAGCTACCACCAGTTGGCCGACCTGGGCCAGCTCGCCCTGCGCCGGCTGGCGCTGCTGCGCACGCCGGCCTTCCCCAGCTGGTGCACCGCCGAGGTGCTGGGCGTGTCCCGGCACGCCGGCGAGGAGGTGGGGGAGAACCTGGTCGACGCCCGGCTGCTGGAGATCGTCGAGTCCGACGGCGGCCGGCGGCAGCGGTTCCGCTTCCACGACCTCGTGCGCGTCTTCGCCCGGGAGAAGGCCGACCAGGCCGACCGGGTGCTGGTGGCGGGCGCCGGGGCACTGAGCGCGGTGGGGAACTGACCCGACGCCGGTCCCGACCCTCTCGGCCGCGCCCGCAGCCCGGGCGCGGCCGGCGCGCGCCCCTGCCGGCCGTGACCAGCGCCGCCGGGCGCGCGGCGGGCCGGGACAGTAGAGAAGATATAGCCGCCGGGCCCATGGTGGCCTGGTGAACGCCCTGACATCGGCCGACTGCGCGACGGCCGTTCCCATCGACGTGGAACACGTCGCACCCGACACGATCGTGGCCAGGATCCGCCCCGACCTCGGCGATCCGGTCTTCGCCGGCCACTACCCGGGATTTCCGTTGCTGCCCGGGGTCCACATCTTCGAGTTCGTGCACCGGGCGGTCCGCGCCGCGGCCCCCGAGCTGACGCTGGCCGAGATCGTCAGCTGCCGGTTCCTGCTGCCCTTCCGGGGCGACGACGAACTCGTCGTGACCATCCGCCGCAGCGGCGACCTGTGGCGGGGCGAGGTCGCCGCCGCCGCAGTGCCGGTCGCCGAGGTGCTGCTGCGCTACGCGAGCGAGGAGTGCGCACCATGATGGGGATCGAGGAGATCAGGCGGATCATTCCGCACCGGCCGCCGATGCTGCTGGTCGACCGGGTCACCGAGCTGGTGCCCCGCCGGCGGCTGGTGGGCTCGCTGACCGTCACCGGTGACCGGCCGCTGCCGATGTCGCTGCTGCTGGAGTCCTGGGGGCAGGCGGCGCTCGTGCTCATCCGGCACGACCGGCCGATGCCGGACGTGCTGACCGACGGCGTGCCGGTGGCCGGGGTCTTCGAGCGCATCCGGTTCGGCCGGCCGGTGCTGCCGGGGGAGACGGTGGAGCACCACGTCACCATGACCCGGCTGGTCGCCGACACCGCCTTCGTCACCGGCGAGAGCGTCGTCGGGTCCACCGTGGTGCTGCGGGTGGGCCGCCTGGTCGGTGCGATGCGGTCGGTGGAGTCCTTGCGCGCGTCCCTCGACGCGGCGACCCGGGAGCCCCACCCGGCGGCCCCCGCGCAGCCGGCCGAGCCGGCCCCGGTGGCGTCCGGGGCGGCGCGGTGAGCGCCGGTGGGCGGCCCGTCGCCCTGGTCACCGGTGGCTCCCGGGGCATCGGCCGGGCGGTGGTGCTGCGGCTGGTCCGGGACGGCTACGACGTGGCCATGTGCTACCAGTCCAGCAAGGACGCCGCCGACGAGGTCGTCGCGGAGGCGGCCGGAGACGGCGGGCGCGTGCTGGCGCTGGCGGTCGACGTCGCCGACCCCGCCGCGGTGCGGAACTTCGTGTCGACCACCGAGCGGGAGCTGGGCGACCCCGAGGCGGTGGTCACCGTCGCGGGGATCATCCGGGACCGGCCGCTGGCCCTGATGGCCGACGCCGACTGGCGCTCCGTGATGGAGGTGAACCTCGACGGCACCTACCACGTCTGCCGCGCGGTGGTCCGCCGGATGATGCGCCGGCGCAGGGGGTCGATCGTCACGGTCTCCTCGGTGTCCGGGGTGGCCGGCAACGCGATGCAGACGAACTACTCCGCCTCCAAGGCCGGGATCATCGGCTTCACCAAGGCGCTGGCCAAGGAGGTCGGCCGGTACGACATCCGGGCGAACGTGGTGGCGCCCGGCTACGTCGACACGGACATGATCGCCGCCCTCTCCGACGAGCTGGGCGCGATCGCCCGGGACCGGGTGGCCCTGGGCCGGCTCGGGCGCAGCGAGGAGATCGCCGACGTGGTGGCGTTCCTGCTCTCCTCCCGGGCGTCCTACCTGACCGGTCAGGTGGTCACCGTGGACGGCGGCCTGTCGATGTGACCGGCCGCCGGCTACGGCCGGCGGCCGGCCTCGGGTACCACGGTCCGAGCAGCCGGGTCAGGATCTCGGTGCGGTAGGCGTCCGCTCCGACCAGGATCCGGGCCCGGTTGCGGGCCACCCCGCGCAGGATGGCGCGGGCGGCCTGCTCCGCCGTGACGTCCACCGAACGCTCGAAGTGCTCCCGGACCGCCTGGTAGTCGCGCAACCCGTCGTTGCGGGCGTTGCGCATGATGTTCGTCCTGATCCGGCCGGGATGCACGCAGCTCACCCCGACCGGCACCCCGTCGGCCCGCAGCTCCTGCGCCACCGCCTCCGTGAAGCCCCGGACGGCGAACTTGGCAGCGTTGTACCCGCTCTGCATCGGCGCTCCGGCCAGCCCCAGCACGCTGGAGACGTTGACCAGGTGACCCCGCGACGCCGTCAGCAGCGGCAGGAACGCCCGGGTGCCGTGCACGACTCCCCAGAAGTCGACGTTCATGACCCATTCGAGGTCTTCCCAGGTGCCGTCGGAGACCGAGGCGAGCAGGGTCACCCCGGCGTTGTTGACGACCAGGTCGGCGCGGCCGAAGTCGCCCTCGACCCGCTCGGCGTGCGCCAGCACCGCGGCCCGGTCCGACACGTCCAACCGGTATCCGCGCACCTGGCCGTCGCGGCCCGCGCAGCGCCGTACGGTCTCCCGCAGCCCCTCGTCGTCCACGTCGGAGACGGCGAGCCGGGCGCCCCGGGCGGCCAGCTCGACGGCGAGCGCGCGGCCGATGCCCGAGCCGGCGCCGGTGACCACCGCCACCCTGTCAGTGAAGTCTCTCATCCTGGACCTTCTCGCTCGGCCTTCGGGCCTCGGCGGTCCGTGCCCGGCGCAGACTTCCGCCGCCGGCTATGGCATTCCTATGCCGCGTCGATATGTAGAGAAGCTATGAGGCGGCTGCCCGAGCCTTTCTCCCGGCAGTCCTCGACACGGCTGCCGGCCGGGTTGACGAAGGGAGAACGATGTCGAGCATCTTCGGTTCGGCGATCACCGGGCTCGGCGCCTATCGGCCCACCCGCGTGGTCACCAACCCGGACATCGCACTGCGTACGGACGTGACCACGGAGTGGATCGAGGAGCGCACGGGCATCAAGACCCGGCACGCCGCCGGTCCCGGGGAGACCGTGCCGATGATGTCGGCCGAGGCCGGCGCGAAGGCGCTGGCGATGGCGAACGTCGACCCCTCCGAGGTCGACCTGCTCATCCTGGCCACCGCCACCAAGCGGGACCGGATCCCGGGCGGCGCGCCGGAGGTCGCCCACCGGATCGGCATCCCCGCCACCGGCGCCTTCGACCTGAACGCCGCCTGCGCGGGCTTCGCCTACTCGGTGTCGGTCGCGTCGAACGCGGTCCGGCTCGGCGAGGCGCGCAACGTGCTGGTCGTCGGCGCCGAGCACCTCACCGAGTTCATCGACCCCGAGGACCCGGCGACGTACGTCATCTTCGGCGACGGCGCGGGCGCGGCGGTGATCTCCCGCTCCGGGACCGAGGGCATCGGTCCCGTGGTGTGGGGCAGCGACGGCCGGCGGGCCCCGATCCTCGGCACGAAGTGGGCCAAGGACGGCAAGGAGTACGCCTCGATGAACGGGCCGCTGGTCTACCGGTGGTCCACCAAGAACATCCCCCCGGTCGCCCGGGAGGCCTGCGCCCGCGCCGGGATCGACCTGTCGGAGATCGACTGGTTCGTGCCGCACCAGGCGAACCTGCGGATCATCGAGCAGCTCGCCGAGATCCTGGAGATCCCCGAGGAGAAGGTCGCCCGGGACGTGATCGACACGGGGAACACCTCGGCGGCCTCGGTGCCGCTCGCGCTGAGCCGGCTGCACGAGAGCGGCCGTACCAAGCCCGGCGACAAGGCGCTGCTGCTCGGCTTCGGCGCCGGCCTCGCCTACGCCGGCCAGATCGTCCGGATGCCCTGAACACCCTCCCGAAAGGACACTGACATGACCGTTGACCAGGTGGCCGCCGACGTCGAGCAGCTGACCCGCAAGCTGATGACCGAGGAGCCGGACCGGCCGATCTCCGCCGACGACACCTTCGTGGACCTGGGCCTCGACTCGCTCAAGCTGGTCGACCTGCTCGGTGCCGCCGAGATGCACTTCGACATCGAGGTGCCGGACGAGGAGGTCGGCAACTTCGTCCGCGTCCGGGACCTCACCGACTTCGTGCTCGGCGCCAAGTGAACGCCGGCGACGGGGACACCCGGGAGCTGTCCGTCGGTCAGGCCGCGCAGTGGGCGCTGTACCGACTCGCGCCCGAGAGCTCGACCAGCAACGTGGTGACGGCCGTGCTCGCCGAGCCGGTCCTCGACACCGACGTGCTGCGGGCCGCCCTCGTCGCCGTCCAGGCTCGGCACGACCTGCTCCGGTCCCGGTTCGCCGAGACCGGAGCGGGGCCGGTGCGGCTCGTCGACCCCGCCGGCTCGGGCACGATCGAGGTCCGCGACGTCGGCGACGTGGACGACGAGACCCTGCGGACGCTCATCCACGCCGTCGGCGAGCAGCCGCTCCGGCTCGAACAGGACGGCCCGCTGCGGGCGGTGCTGCTGCGCCGGCCCACGGACTGCGCGCTGGTGCTGGTCATCCACCACATCGCCACCGACGGGCTCTCCCAGTACCTGATCTGGCGGGACCTCGGCGACGCGTACCGGGCGGGTCGGGGCGGGGACACGATGGACTGGCCGACGCGGCCCAGCTACGACGAGTTCGTGGCCCGCGAGCAGGCCATGCTGGCCGGGCCCCGGCGCGCCGAGCTCGCCGAGCACTGGGCCCGCACCTGCGCCGGCGCCACCGCCGCCACCCTGCCCACCGACCGGCCCCGCTCCGCCACCCGCTCGTACCGGGGCGCGTCCGTGGCCCGGATGCTGCCGGACGACGTCGCCCGGCAGGTACGCGCCACGGCCGCCACCCTGGCGGTGACCCCGTTCACGGTCCTGCTCGGCGTCTTCGAGGCGCTGCTGCACCGGTGCACGGGGCAGGGCGAGTTCACCATCGGCTGCCCGGTCTCGCTGCGGCGGGGGCGGGCGCTGCGAGAGGTCGTCGGGATGCTGGTGAACCCGGTCGTGCTGCGGTCGTCGTTCACCCCGGGCACCACCTTCGCGACGGCGATCGCCGCTGCGGGACGCCAGCTCTCGGAGGGCGTGGCGCGCGCCGCCTACCCGTTCCCCCTGGTCCAGGCGGCCCGCCGGGACCGGGACCCGCTGGTGCGGGTCACCATCACGCTGCTCACCCGGCAGCACGGCGACACCCTGTCCGACACCAGCAACGGATTCGTCGGGCACCGGGTCCGCCAACTGGTGGTGCCGTACGACGAGGGGCAGTTCGACCTCGCCGTGACGGTGCACCAGCTGCCCGACCTGGCCCTGCGTACCGAGTTCAACTACGACCGGGACCTGCTCGACCGCGCCACCGTCGAGCGGCTCTTCGACCAGTACCTGGCCCTGCTCGGCGCGGCCTGCGCCGACCCGGCCGCGACGGTGGCCGACGCCCGCCTGGCCGGCGACGTCGACGAGCGGATGCTGCTCGAACTCGGCATGAGCTGAGCACCCCGGTCATCCGGCGCCCGTCGTCGACGGGTGTCGCACAGCGCCCGCACGGCGGTTGCGGGCGACCTTCCGTCAGCCCGGAGAGGGGGTTGAAATGGATCAGGGAATTCTCTCCACGGTCGGCAACACGCCCCTGGTGCGCCTGGACCGGTTGTTTCCCGAATTTCCCGCCCGGGCGTACGCGAAACTCGAACAGTTCAATCCGGGCGGGAGCATCAAGGACCGGGCCGCGCTGAACATGCTGCGCGGAAAGATCGAATCCGGCGAACTGGTGCCGGGACGGTCCGTGGTGGTGGAGTCCAGCTCCGGCAACCTCGCCATCGGCCTGGCCCAGATCTGCGCGTACTTCGGGATCCGGTTCATCTGCGTGGTGGACCCGAAGACCACCCGGCAGAACCTGGCGGTGCTGGCCGCGTACCAGGCCGAGATCGACATGATCGAGCACCCCGACCCGGTGACCGGTGAATATCTCGCGGTCCGGCGCCGCCGGGTGCGCGAGCTGGTGGAGACCGTGCCCGGCGCCTACCGCCCGGACCAGTACACCAACCCGCTCAACGCCCGCGCCCAGCGGCAGACCATGGCCGAGATCATGACCGAGCTGGACGGCCGGGTCGACTACCTGTTCTGCTCCACCGGCACCTGCGGCACCCTGGTCGGCTGCGCCGACTACCTGCGCGAGAACGGCCACCGCACCCGGATCGTCGCGGTCGACGCCGTCGGCAGCGCGATCTTCGGCCACCCGCCCGCGCCCCGGCTGATCCCCGGGCACGGCGCCTCGGTGGTGCCGCCGCTGGCCGCCAACGCCCGGCCGGACGAGGTGCTGCACGTCTCCGACCTCGACTGCGTGGTCGGCTGCCGGTTGCTGGCGGTCCGGGAGGCCATCCTCGCCGGCGGTTCCTCCGGGGCGACGGTGGCCGCGCTGCGGCGCCGGATGGCGGACCTGCCCGCCGGGAGCACCAGCGTCCTGATCTTTCCGGACAACGGCGACCGCTACCTCGACACCATCTACTCCGATCGCTGGGTGACCGAACAGTTCGGCGAGGTCAGCCACCTGTGGAAGGGCGAAAAATGCTGATCATCGGCCATGCCGTGGTCCGGGACGTGCTCGACGGCGACGAGGCCCGGGTCATCGACCTCGTCCGGCAGGCGTACGTCCTGCACGAGCAGGGCCGCACCAGCGTGCCGCACTCGGTCTTCCTGCGCTTCCCCGACAACGCCCGCAACCGGATCATCGGGCTGCCCGCGTACCTGGGCGCCGACCCGCCGGCCGCCGGCATGAAGTGGATCTCCTCGTTCCCGGCGAACATCGAGCGGGGCCTGGACCGCGCCAGCGCCGCCATCGTGCTGAACTCGCTGGAGACCGGCCAGCCCGAGGCGGTGATCGAGGGATCGGTCGTCTCCGCCCGGCGTACCGCGGCCGGCGCGGCCCTCGCCGCGCAGTTGCTGACCGCCGAGCGCCGCCCGGACGGCCTGGCGCTGATCGGCTGCGGGCTGATCAACGAGCAGGTGCTGCGCTTCCTGACGGTGGCCCTGACCCCGCCGGCCTCGCTGGTGCTGCACGACACCGACCCGCGCCGGGCCGAGGCGTTCGCCGCCCGCGCGGCGGCCCTGCTGCCGGCCACGACGATCAGCGTGGCGGCGAGCGCCGAGCAGGCCCTGGCCGCCCACCGGCTGGTCTCGATCGCCACCACGGCCAGCGAGCCGCACCTGGAGCTGACCGCCTGCCAGCCGGAGACCGTGGTGCTGCACCTGTCGCTGCGCGACCTGCACCCCGAGGCGATCCTGTCGGCCCGCAACGTCGTCGACGACCCCGACCACGTGTGCCGCGAGCGCACCTCGCTGCACCTGGCCGAGCAGCTCACCGGCGGCCGGGACTTCATCCACACCACCATCGGCCGGCTGGCCGGCGGTGCGGCGCTGCCCCCGGCCGACGGGCCCGGGCCGGTGGTGGTCTCGCCGTTCGGGCTGGGCGTGCTGGACATCGCGCTGGCCGAACACGTCCGCCGCACGGCGGCCGAGCGGGGCCTCGGCGTGCGGATCGACGACTTCACACCCGTACCGGCCGCCGCCGTGGCGACCGCGCGACCCACGAGGGAGAGAACATGAGCGACGACGACCGCAGCTACCTGGTGGTGCTCAACGACGAGGAGCAGTACTCGATCTGGTGGAGCGACCGGGCGCTGCCGGCCGGCTGGCGGGCCGAGGGCACCGAGGGCACCCGGGACGAGTGCCTCAGCCGGATCAACGAGCTCTGGACCGACATGCGGCCGAAGAGCCTGCGCCTGCGCATGGACGGCGCGTCCGTCTGACGGGCCCCCGGCAGGCGTGACCCCCGGCCGTCCGCGATCGACCCCCCACCCCGGAGGAGCACCCCGATGAGCACCCCTCTGTCCACCCTGCCGGCCGCCGGAGCGGGCACGGTCGACCCCGTCGTCCTGCCGGACCTGATCGCCCGCCAGGCCGCGGCGACGCCCGACGCGACCGCGGTGCTCGCCGGCGACGTACGGGTCGGCTACGCCGAACTCGACCGGCGCGCCAACCAGCTCGCCCAACACCTGGTCGGGCTGGGCGTCGGTCCGGAGTCGACGGTCGGCGTGTACCTGCGCCGGGGGGTCGACCTCGTGGTCGCCCTGCTCGGGGTGTGGCGGGCCGGCGGCGCGTACCTGCCGCTGGACCCGGCGCACCCGGTGGACCGGCGGCGGTGGATCGTCGCCGACACCGGGGTTGACGTCGTGCTCACCCAGACCGACCTGCGCGACGACGCCCTGGCCGGGCCGTCCCACGTGGTCTGCCTGGACGCCGACCGGGCGCGGATCGCGGCCGGACCGGACACCGCGCCGCCGGTCCGCATCGACCCCGACAACGCGGCATACGTCATCTACACCTCCGGGTCGACCGGCCGGCCCAAGGGCGTGGTCGTCACCCACGGGGCCATCGGCAACCGGGTGGCCTGGACGGTCCGGCAGCACGGCCTGTCGCCGGCGGACCGGGTGTTGCAGAAGACCGCGGTGAGCTTCGACGCGGCCGGCTGGGAGTTCTTCGCCCCGCTGATCTGCGGGGCGACGGTGGCGCTCGCGCCGGACGGCGCCGAACGCGACCCGGCGGCCCTGGTGGCGGCGGTCATCTGGTCCGGGGCGACCGTGCTCCAGGGCGTGCCGTCGGTGCTGCAACTGGTGACGGAGGAGCCGGACTGGCCGAGGTGCACCACGCTGCGGCTGGTCTTCTCCGCCGGCGAGCCGCTGCACGCCGAGCTGTGCCAGCGGCTGGCGGTGGCGCCCGGGACACGGGTCTGGAACACCTACGGCCCGACCGAGTGCGCCATCGACGTGACCGCCCAGCAGGTCGACCTCGCCCAGCGCACCGGGCCGGTGCCGATCGGCCGGCCGCTGGACAACCTCCGCCTCCAGGTGCTGGACGCCAACCGGCGGCCGGTGCCGATCGGCGTGGTCGGAGACCTCTACGTGGGCGGGGCCGGGCTCGGCCGCGGGTACCTCCACCGGCCCGACCTGACCGCGGAGCGGTTCGTGCCGGACGAGTACGGGCCGCCCGGCGCGCGGCTCTACCGCACCGGCGACCAGGTCCGGTGGCGCTCGGACCGAAGCCTGGAGTTCGTCGGCCGCGCCGACGACCAGCTCAAGATCAACGGGGTACGCATCGAGCCGGGCGAGGTGGAGTCGGCCCTGGCCGCCCACCCGGACGTCCGGCGGGCGGTGGTCGTCGGCTTCGCCGAGCCCGGCGGCAGCCCCCGGCTGGCCGCGTACGTCGCCAGCCGACGCCCCCTGGGCAGCACGGAGCTGCGGGCCTTCCTGACCGACCGGCTACCCGACGCCCTGGTGCCGGCCGTGTTCGTCCCGGTGGCGGAGTTCCCGCTGACCACCGGCGGGAAGGTCGACCGGGCCGCGCTGCCGCCCGTCGAGACCGCCGACCGCACGGCCTACCTGGCCCCGCGCACCGACGCCGAGCGCCTGGTGGCCCGGCTCTGGCAGGAGCTGCTCGACGTCGACCGGGTGGGGGTGCACGACGACCTCTTCCAGCTCGGCGGGTCGTCGCTGGTGACCGTCCGCCTCGCCAGCCGCCTCGCCGCCGAGTCCGGCGTGCGCGTCGAGCTGAGGGAGCTGCTCGCCGCGAGCACCGTCGAGGCGCAGGCCGCCCTGCTGACCGACGGCGACCCCGCGGCGCCGGCGGTGGTCCCGGTGCCCCGCACCGGCGCGCTGCCGCTCTCCCCGGCCCAGCGGCGGCTGTGGCTGCTGGACCAGCTGCACCCGGGCAGCCCCGAGTGGGTGGTGCCGCTCTACCTGCGCCTGCCCGGCTCGCTGACCCCCGACACCGTACGGGCGGCGCTGAACGCGCTCGAGGCCCGGCACGAGGCGCTGCGCACCCGCTACCTGACCCAGGACGGCGAGCCGCACCAGCGCATCGACCCGCCCGGCCCCGTCGACCTCACGATCCGCGACGCGACCGAGGCCCCGCTCGTCGACCTCGTCGACGCGCAGCTCGGCCAGGGCTTCGACCTGCGCACCGGGCCGCTGTGGCGGGCCACCCTGGTCACCTCGGCCGGGGCGGACCACCTGCTACTGGTGGCGCTGCACCACATCGCCTCCGACGCGACGACCGCCGGGGTCCTGGAGCGGGACCTGCGGGAACTCTGCGCGGCCGGCGCCGCCGGCCGGGAGCCGGACCTGCCGGAGCTGACGGTGCACTACGCCGACTACGCGGCCTGGCAGCGCCGGTACCTCACCGACGACCGGGTCGAGCGCGAACTCGGCTTCTGGCGCGAACACCTGGCGGGGGTGCCCGAGCTGACCCTCCCGCTGGACCGGCCCCGGCCGGCCGAGCGCGACCCGCGCGGGGCGCACGTCGAGTTCGAGGTGCCGGCGCAGCTCGCGGAGAAGCTGACCGCGCTGGGCCGGCGCTGCTCGGCGACCCCGTTCATGACCATGCTGGCGGGCTTCGCCACGCTGCTGGCCCGCTACAGCGGGCAGTGGGACGTCGCCGTCGGCGCGCCCACCTCCGGTCGACGTCCCGCCGAGGCGGAACAGATCGCCGGGGTCTTCCTCAACCCCGTGGTGGTGCGCTGCACCCTGGACCCGGCCGCCCCGTTCGAGGCGGCCCTGCGGGCCGTGCGGTCCCGGACCCTGGCCGCCCTCGCCCACCAGGACCTGCCCTTCGAGCGGGTGGTCGACGACCTCGTCGACGTCCGCGACCTCTCCCGCACCCCGCTCTACCAGGTGATGCTCAACGCCCAGGAGGGCGGCATCACCGGCCAGTCGACCGACGACGAGGCCCTGCTGGACGCCCTGCGCCGGGCGGCCCGGATCGCCAAGACCGACCTCACGATGCACGTCTGGCCCCGCCCCGACGGCACCCTGGCCGGCAGCCTGGAGTACGCCACCGCCCTGCTCGACGAGCCCACCGTGCGGCGGATGGCCGAGCACTTCGTCCGGCTGCTCGCCGCGGCGGTGGCCGAGCCGGGCACCCCGCTCGACGACCTCGACCTGCTCTCGCCGGGCGAGCGCCACCTGCTCCTGCACGAGGTGCACGGACCCACCGTGCCCCGCTCCGCCGCGACCGTCTGCGACCTCTTCGAGGCCCAGCGGCACCGCACGCCGGACGCGGTGGCGCTGCGGCACGGCGACCTCACCACCACCTACGCGGCGTTGGACGACCGGGCCAACCAGTTCGCCCACCACCTGCGGCGCTCCGGGGTCGCCCGGGGCGCGGTGGTGGCCGTGCTGCTGGACCGGGGCGTCGACCTGATCGCGGCGATCCTCGGCGCCTGGAAGGCGGGCGCGGCCGTGCTGCCGCTCGACCCGTCGTACCCCGCCGAGCGGATCGGGCACATGCTCGCCACCGCCGGCGTGGAGCTGGGCGTGACCCAGGCGGCGTACGCGCCCAGGTTCACCGTGCCGACCCTGCACGTGGACACCCACCGGCTGATGGTCTGCGCCGGCCCCACCCACCGGCCGGACCGGGACACCGACCCGGAGGAGACGGCCTACGTGCTGTTCACCTCCGGCTCGACCGGCCGCCCCAAGGGCGTGGCGCTGCCGCACCGGGCGGTGTCCAACTTCCTCGCCTGCGCCGTCGAGACCGAGGCCCTAAGCGACCGGGGGCCGCGCGGGGGACGCGGCGACGGCGCGCCGCTGTTCACCACCATCGCCTTCGACCTGTCCATCCCCAACCTGTTCAGCCCGCTGGTCTCGGGTCAGTCGGTGACCCTGCTGCCCGCCGCCCTCGACATCGCCGAGCTGGGCGGCCTGCTCGTCAAGGCCGGCCCGTTCGACCGGTTCATCATGACGCCGCCGCACCTGGAGCTGCTCACCGAGCAGCTCGACGACGAGCAGGCGGGTCAGCTCTCCGGCCTGATCTGGACGGCCGGCGCGGCGCTGCGCAAGGAGATCGCCAACCGGTGGCTGGACCGGCTCGGGCCGGGTGGCCTCACCAACAGCTACGGGCCGACCGAGACCACCGTCATCATGACGGCCCACCCGGTCGAGACGCCGCAGACCACCGACATCGTGCCGATCGGGCGGGCGATGGCGAACACCACCGTCCGGGTGCTCGACGACGCGCTGCGGCTGCTGCCGCTCGGGGTCGTCGGCGAGCTGTACATCGGCGGGGAGTGCCTGGCCACCGGGTACGCCGGCCGACCGGACCTGACCGCGGAGAAGTTCGTGCCCGACCCGTACGGGCCGCCGGGCAGCCGGCTGTACCGCAGCGGGGACCTGGTCCGGATGCGCCCGGACGGGGTGATGGACTTCGTCGGCCGCGTCGACGACCAGGTGAAGGTGCGCGGCTACCGCATCGAACTCGGCGAGATCCGCGCCGTCGTCGAGGAACACCCCGGGGTGACCCGGTGCGCGGTCATCGTCCACGAGGAGCGGCTGGTCGCCTTCCACCGGGGCGAGGCGCCCGACCTGGCCGCGCACTGCGCCCGGCTGCTGCCCGACTACATGACGCCGAGCCTGCTCGTGCCGGTGGCCGAGATCCCGCTCAACGCCAACGGCAAGGTGGACCGCGCCGCCCTGCTCGGCCTGCTCTCCGACGCCGTGACGACCGGCGCCGCCGGCGCCGAGGACGGCCTCGTCGCGCCGCGCACGGTCGTCGAGGAACGCCTCTGCGCGATCTGGAGCGACCTGCTGGGCGTGCCCGTCGGCGTGCGGCACAACTTCTTCGCCATGGGCGGGCACTCCGTGCTGGCGGGCCGGCTGGTCGCCGGCCTCCAGGAGGAGTTCGACCTCGACGTGTCGCTCCGGCTCGTCTTCGAGCACCCGACCGTCGAGGCGATGGCGGGCGCGGTGGAGGACCTCATCCGGGCCGAGGTGGACGCGCTGTCCGACGCCGACCTGACCGAAGACCTGCGGCAGACCAAGGAGCACCAGGCATGACCTCGACCGCGAACCAGCCCAACCTGCGCGAGTCGCTCGTCCAACGCCGGCTGGCGGGCCGGGCCGCCGGTCGACGGGCCGGGATCCCGACCGTCGACCGCTCGGGCGACCTGCCGCTCTCCTTCGGCCAGCAGCAGATGTGGTTCCTCAACCGGCTGGACCCCGCCAGCCCGGAGTACCTGGTCTCCTCGGCGCTGCGGCTGCGCGGCCCGCTGGACCGGGCCGCGCTGGCCCGGGCGTGGGACGCCCTGATCGCCCGGCACGAGATCCTGCGCACCCGGTACGCGATGGCCGACCTGACGCCGGTGCAGGTCGTCGACGAGCCCCGCCCGCAGGAGCTGCCGCTGCTCGACCTGACCACCGTGCCGGTGGCGGAGCGGGAGGACCGGGCCACCACGCTGATGACCGAGCTGGCCGCCACCGGCTTCGACCTGGCCACCGAGTGGCCGGTACGGGCGACGCTGCTGCGCCTGGACGAGGCCGAGCACCTGCTGGTGCTGGTGATCCACCACATCGCCTGCGACGCGCCCTCCACGGCGGTGCTCCTCGGCGACCTGGCCGAGCTGTACGGCGCGTACGTCCGGGGCGAGTCCTCGCCGCTGGCGCCGCCGGCCGTGCAGTTCGCCGACTTCGCGGCGTGGCAGCGCGACCGGCTGCGCGGCGAGCCGCTGGAGCGGCACCTGGAGCACTGGCGCGACCGCCTCGCCGGCATCGCCCCGCTGGAGCTGCCGGCCGACCGGCCCCGGCCCCGCGTGCGCGACTGGCGGGGCGCCTCGGTCCCGTTCGCGCTCTCCGCCGACCTCTCCGCCGCGCTGCGCGAGATCGCCCGCGGCGCGGAGACCACCCTCTTCGTCACCCTGCTCACCGCCTTCCAGGCGCTGCTGTCGCGCTACACCGGCCGCACCGACATCCCCGTGGGCAGCGTGACGTCCGTGCGCGACCGCGCCGAGCTGCGCAACCTGGTCGGGTACGGGATCGACAACCTCGTCCTGCGGGGCAGTTGGACGGGGGACCCCACCTTCGCCGACCTGCTGCGCGGCACCCGCGCCACGGTGCGCGACGCCTTCGCCCACGCCGACGTGCCGTTCGCGCTGCTGGTCGACGAGTTCGAACCGGAGCGGGACCTGTCCCGCACCCCGCTCTACCAGGTCGCCTTCACCCTGGGCGACGACGCTCCCGGCGGCGCCTGGCCGGCGGGCCTCGCCGCCGAGACGCTCTGGCTGCCCACCCGGGTCGCCAAGGTCGACCTGCAACTGCACGTCGTCGAGGGGGCCGACGGCCGGCTGCGCGGGCACCTGGAGTACGCGACCGCGCTGTTCGACGATGCCACCGTGCGGCGGATGGCCGACCACCTCGGCCGGCTCCTGGAGCACGTCGGGGCCGACCCGCACGCCCGGATCTCCGCGCTGCGCCTCCTCGACGACGCCGAGCTGGCGGCGGCGACCCCCGCCCCGGCCCGCCCGGCCACCCCGGTGACCGGCACCGTGCACGGCGTCTTCGCCGCCACCGCCGCCGCCGCCCACCCCGCCGCGACCGCCGTCGTGGACGGCGCGCGACGCTGGACGTACGCCGAACTGGACGCCACCGCGAACCGGCTGGCGCACCACCTGCGGGCCCTCGGCGCCGGCCCGGAGCGGCTGGTGGCGGTCTGCCTGGACCGCCGCGCGGAGCTGGTCTCCACCCTGCTGGGCGTGCTGAAGTCCGGGTCGGCGTACCTGCCGGTGGAGCCCGGCGTCCCCGCCGACCGGCTCGACTTCATGCTCGCCGACGCGGGCGCGCGGATCGTGGTGACCACCGAGGCCCACCGGGCGCGGTTCGCCGACTTCGACGGCGCCGTGGTGGTGCTGGACGACCCCGACCACGCCGGGGAGATCGCCGGGCGGCCCGGCACCGATCCGGGCGTCGCCGTCGACCCCGAGAACCTGATCTACGTCATCTACACCTCCGGGTCGACCGGCCGCCCCAAGGGCGTCTTCCTGACGCACGCCAACGTGCTGCGCCTGACGACCGTGGCGCAGGACGAGCTGAACTTCGGCCCCGCCGACGTGTGGCCGCTGTTCCACTCCTACGCCTTCGACGTGTCGGTGTGGGAGCTGTGGGGCGCGCTGCTGCACGGTGGCCGGCTGGTGATCGTGCCCCGCGAGATCACCCGTTCCCCCGGCGACCTGCTCGACCTGCTGGTCGAGGAGCAGGTCACCGTGCTCAACCAGACCCCGACGGCCTTCCGCGGCCTGGTGGGGCTGGCCCGCGACGGCGACCCCCGCATCGACCGGCTCGCGCTGCGCGCGGTCATCTTCGCCGGCGAGAAGCTGGAGTACGGCGACCTCGGCCCCTGGGTCGCCCGGCGCGGGCTGGCCGCGCCCCGGCTGCTGAACCTCTACGGGATCACCGAGATCACCGTGCACGCCACCTACTACGAGGTGCGCCCCGACGACCTGGCCGGCACCGCCAACCCGGTCGGCGTCCCGCTGGCCGACCTGAGCATCCACCTGCTCGACCCGTACGGCAACCCGGTCCCGGTCGGCGTCACCGGCGAGATCCACGTCGGCGGGCCCGGCGTGGCCCGGGGCTACCTGAACCGGCCCGAGCTGACCGCCCAGCGGTTCGTGCCCGACCCGTTCGGCCCGCCCGGCGCCCGCCTCTACCGCAGCGGCGACCTGGCCCGCCGGCGCGCCGACGGCAGCCTGGAGTTCGTCGGCCGCATCGACGACCAGGTGAAGATCCGGGGCTACCGGGTCGAGCTGGGCGAGATCGAGGCCGCCATCTCGGCCCTGCCCGGGGTGCGCGAGGCCGTGGTCGTCGTCCGCGAGGACACCCCCGGCGACCGGCGCCTGGTGGCGTACTCGGTCGTCGACGATCAGGCGGAGCTGCCCCGGCCGGGGCAGGTGCGCGCGGCGCTGGCCCGCACCCTGCCCGAGTACATGATCCCGTCGGCGTTCGTCCCGCTGGCCCGGCTGCCGCTGACCGTCAACGGCAAGCTCGACAAGCGGGCGCTGCCGGCGCCCGACCGGGCCGTCACCGCCACCGACCGGCCCTACCTGGCGCCGCGTACCGAGGTGGAGGAGCGGCTCGCCGCGATCTGGGCCGAGCTGCTCGGCCTGGAGCGGGTCGGCGTCGAGGACGGCTTCTTCGACGTCGGCGGCGACTCGATCCGCGCCGTGGCGCTCGCCGCCGCCATCCGGGCCGCCGGCTTCGACGTGCAGGTGCGTGATCTCTTCGAGCGCCGCAGCATCGCCGAGCTGGCGGAGTTCCTCACCGGCCGCCCCGCGCCGGCCGCGCCGGAGCCGGCCGTCGCGCCGTTCGCGCTGATCTCCGAGGCCGACCGGACCGCGCTGCCCGACGGCGTCGTCGACGCGTACCCGTGCACGCAGGTGCAGCTCGGCATGCTCGCCGAGATGCTCGCCGACGAGCACAACCACTACCTCAACGCCACCACCTACCGCATCCCCGACGCCGGCGAGTTCTCGCTCGACGCGTTCCGGAAGGCCGCCGCGCTGCTGGTGCGGCGGCACGAGGTGCTGCGCACGTCGTTCGACCTGACCGGCTACTCGGTGCCGATGCAGCTCGTGCACGCCACCGCCGAGATGCGGGTCGGCATGGACCGGGCGCGCGCCACCGACCGGGCCGGCCTGGAGCGGGAGCTGCGCGACTTCATCGCCGCCGAGCGGGCCGACATGTTCGACCTCGGCGAGCCGGCGCTGTTCCGGCTGCACGCGCGCGTCTGCGCGGACGGGAGCTGGTGGCTCACCCTCACCGAGTGCCACCCGATCATGGACGGCTGGAGCTACCACTCGCTAATGATGGAGCTGGTCGGCGCGTACCACCGGATCCGCGACGGGCTGCCGGTCGAGCCGCGCCCGGCGCCGCCGGTGCGCTTCGCCGACGCCGTCGCCGCCGAGCTGCGCTCCACCTCTGAGGGGACGGACCGCGCCTTCTGGCACGACCGGGTCGCCGGCCGGGACCGGTTCGTGCTGCCCGAGGGCTGGGGCGACCCGACCGCCGCCGACGGCGCCCAGTACGACCACTGGGTGCCGCTGCACGACCTGGAGCCCGGCCTGCGGGCGCTGGCCCGCGAGACCGGCGTGCCGTTCAAGTCGGTGATGCTGGCCGCGCACCTGAAGGTGATGAGCCAGCTCACCGGGTCGGGGTCGTTCTTCACCGGGCTGGTGTCCAACATCCGCCCCGAGGTCGCCGGCGCCGACCGCGTCTACGGCATGCACCTGAACACGGTGCCGTTCGTGCACGACGCGGGCGCGCGGACCTGGCGGGAGCTGATCGGGCGGACGTTCGCCGGGGAGCTGGAACTGTGGTCGCACCGCCGGTACCCGCTGCCGGTGCTCCAGCGGGAGGTCGGCGACGGCGGCCGGATGCTGGACGTCCGGTTCAGCTTCCACGACTTCCACCAGATCGACACCGACGAGATCGACTACGCCGACTCGATCGACGACAGCCCCAACGAGTTCCCGCTCGGCGTGATCAGCCGCCTCGGCTTCCTCACGCTGGAGGCCAACCTGCGCCACCTCGGCGTGCCGCAGGTCGCCCGCCTCGGGGGCATGTACCGGGCGGTGCTGGAGGCGATGGTGGCCGACGTGGACGGTGACGCGTCGGTGACGTGTCTGCCTCCGGGTGAGGCGTCGGTGGTGTTGGCCGACGGGGTGTCGGCGGTGGAGCCGGTGTCGCGTTCGGTGCTGGCCGAGTTCGAGGCGCGGGCGGCGGAGACGCCGTCGGCGGAGGCGGTGTCGGTGCCGGGCGGCGCGGGGATCGACTTCGCGGAGCTGGATGCCCGGGCCGGGCAGGTCGCCCGCTGGCTGGCCGCCCGGGGTGTGGGTGCCGGTGCGGTGGTGGGTGTGCTGCTGGACCGGGGTGTGGAGCTGGTGGCGTCGATGCTGGGGGTGTGGAAGGCGGGTGCGGCGTTCGTGCCGGTGGACCCGTCGTACCCGCCGGGCCGTATCGCGGCGATGCTCGCCGACGCGGGTGCCCGGGTCGCGGTCACCTCGCAGCGGTACGCGGACCGGTTCGCGCCGGTCGACGTGGACGTGGTGCGTGTCGAGGAGATCGGCGAGACGGACGCGCCCCTGCCGGCCCGCGCCGCGGATCTCGACGAGTTGGCGTATGTGATTTTCACGTCGGGGTCGACGGGTCGGCCGAAGGGTGTGCAGGTGTCGCACCGGGGGTTGGCGAATCATGTGCG